>CAZGCI010000058.1:22983-26152 GCA_964524185.1 uncultured Thiohalocapsa sp.
CGCGGCGTCCACCCAGTCACCCCCGGCGAGCGGGTTCGGATGCGGCCGGCGGACCTGGTAGACGCCGAAGGCCACACCGCCAGCCACGGCCACCGAGCCCAGCAGAAAGGCGCGCCGTGTCAGGCTGCTCGTTTTGCGTGTGGAGCCAGCGCTCATGATCGCGGCAATCGAAGCGCCTCAGTCCAACCGGTCTACGTCCACCGCCACGCTGAGCTGGTGCTCACCCCCGCCATAGAAGACGCCGCGCACCGGGGTGACGTCGCCATAGTCGCGACCGACGGCGGTGGTGATGTGCTGCTCGCCAAGCAGGCAGTCGTTGGTGGGGTCGTAATCGACCCAGAGTCCACTGGCCTGGGCATCCGCCCCCATGGCACCCCCGGCGGCGGCCACCGGCTCGGTGGTCGGCGCCATGGCGGCGGTGGGCGGCAGATAGAGGGCATACCAGGCATGGGACGCGTCGGCGCCGCGGAGCTTGGGCTGCCCCGGCGGGGGCAGGGTTTCCAGGTAGCCGCTCACGTAGCGGGCGGCGAGCCCGAGGGCGCGCAGGCAGGCGATGCCCACGTGCGCGAAGTCCTGGCAGACGCCGCGGCGCTGCGACAGCACGGTGGCCAAGGGCGTCGCCACGCTGGTGGCGGCGGGGTCGTAGTCGAAGTCCTTGTAGATGCGGGCCATCAGCTCCCGCGCGGCCTCCAGCACTGGTCGCTCCGGCGTGAATGAGACCAGCGCATAGTCCAGTGCTTCGGGCTGAGCCGGAACGGCGAGGGACGGCAGCGTGAACATCCGCGCGTTGATGGCCGCCGCCTCGCGTGCCTCGTGCAGGCGCGCGCGCACCTGCTCCCAGGGCGGCGAGGCAGCGGCGTCCGGCGCCTGTGGCGCTGTGACGTCCACTTCGCTCAGGGCGCTCACCTCCAGGTCCGCGTGGGATTGCTGGATGGAGAAGTAGCTGACCCGGTTCCCGAACAGGTCCGTGTGCTCGCGCGCCACCGAGGGCCAGGGCGATACCCGTACCTGGGTTTTGAGGCAGCGCTGATGGGGCATCTGCCGCGGTTTGAGGTGCGCGATGCTGTGGCAGAGCGACACGGGACTGCCATAGCCGTAGTAGGTGGTGTGGCTGACGCGAAAGCGCATGGTCAGGACCTGACGGTACTCAGCCGATGCTCGATCATATGGTGAGGGTGCTCCTCGTGGCGAAAATACTGCGCCGTCAGGGCATCGGACATGTCCGCCATCCCGTCCTCCTGATCGAGCAGGAATTGCGCCAACGCGCCGCGACGCAGCCCGTCGGCGTCGGGTTGGGCGAGCTGGTCCAAGCCTGCAAGCCGGAGCTCTGTCAGCAGGCGCAGCACACCCTTCTGTGCGGCGGTGCGCGTTGGCCCCATGGGGTCCCGCGGCATGTCGTCCAACAGCTCCGACAGGCGCAGGATCTGATATGCCAGCGCGCGCGGATTGGCCTCATCTTGCACCACCAGGTCCAGCAGGGCGCCGACCCGGGTGCCGGCCTGATAGCGGCGCCGATAGGTGATGAGGCTGTCGGTGACGCCGAGCACGGCCTCCACCACCAGGCTCTCTTCCGGCGCCGGGAGGACCGTCACCAGGGTCGAGCGCAGCAGGGTGGTCAGGTTCATGCCGCGCTCCAGCCGGCGGCCGGCCTCCAGGAAGTGCCAGCCCTCGTTGTGGGTCATGTTCTCTTGCGTGAGCGCCGAGAAGGCCACCAGCGCGGTCACCAGCGGGTCCAGCACGTCCAGCGCCGCGTTGAGCGCCCGCGGCGGCTGGCCGGTGAGCCGGCGCAGATGGCGCTCGATGTCGTTGATGACGCGCCAGGTGTCGCTGGATAAGCGCTCGCGCACGGACCAAGCCGCAAGATTCAGGGCCTGCAGGGTCTGCGGCAGGGCGCCAACCCGGTCCAGATCGGTGATGAGCGACAAGAGCTCCGGTGTTGGCGCTGCCAAGGCCGCGGGCTCCGCCGCGGTGGGTAGCGGCACGTTGCCATGGCACTGCTCGTTCAGCGCCTCCAGCAGCGTGCCCAGGCAGCCGATGCCCTGATCCTCGGGGGTGAAGCTGCTGCGCGCGGTCAGGTTGATGGCCGTCACCCGCAGCAAGCGCACCAGGCCCTCGGCGCGCTCGGCGTAACGGCCGATCCAGAACAGGTTGTCGGCGATGCGCGAGGACACGTCGCTCTCGCGGACCACCGCAGGGCTCTGGGTGTCCTGCAGGCCAAGCAGGCTCTCCTCGCGCTCCGGCTCCGTGGCGAGCACCCAGGTGTCCTTGCCGAGGCCGCCCAGCTGGCTCGAGACCATGGGCGTGTCCGTGGACAGAGCAACGCGGCTCAAGCCGCCCGGCATCACGGCGTAGCCGTCCTCTTCGGCCACCGAGAAGCTCCGCAGCACGAAGGGCCGGGGCTCGATGCGTCCGTCCACGTACACGGGCGCCGTGGATGGCTTGACCTCCTCTTGGGCGACGAAGCGGTGCGGCTCCGCCTGGATCTGTTCGATCAGGCGCGCGCGGCCCTTGGCGTCGAGGTTGCGGCCGAACAGCACCCGCGGCCGCGGCGTGTCATCGGTGCGGTGGCAGGCGGGCTTGATGACGAGGGTGTCCAGGTTGGCAAGGACATGGTCGCGATCCGCCTGCCGGCCGCACCACCAGGTGCGCAGGTGCGGCAACAGCAGATCCTCCCCCAGCAGTTGCTGGCACAGCTCCGGCAGGAAGGCCATGAGCCCCGGGTGCTCCAGCACGCCGCTGCCGAGGGCGTTGGCTACCGTCAGATTGCCGGCGCGCACCGCCTGCACCATGCCGGGCACGCCGAGCAGACTTCGCTCATGGAGCTCCAGGGGGTCGCAGAAGCAGTCGTCCACGCGTCTGAGGACGGCGTCGATGCGCTCGAGCCGCCCGAGCGTGCGCAGCCAGAGCGCGCCGTCGCGCACGGACAGGTCAGCCCCCTGCACTAGGGTGTAGCCCAGGTAGTTGGCCAGGTAGGCGTGCTCGAAGTAGGCGGCGTTGGCCGGGCCCGGCGTCAGCAGGGCCACCCGCGCCTGCGGCGCATCGCCGGGTGCGAGCCGGTTCATGGCCCGACGTAGGCCGCGGAAGAAACCCGCCAGCCGGTGCACATGGCTGTCGCGGAACAGGCTCGGCATGACCCGCGAGAGCACCACCCGGTTCTCCAGCGCATAAC
>CAZGCI010000059.1:0-26048 GCA_964524185.1 uncultured Thiohalocapsa sp.
CCAGGCGGTGGCTCAGCCGGCGAGCCCCCTAGCTGAGGAGTAGCGCTAATCACCATGCGCAGCGGTCTTGCCCCGCCCCACGAGGCCAAGACGCGATTATCGCACTCGATCGAGCAGGTGGAAGCGGGCGGCGAGGCGGTGATTGCGCGCGCCGGCAAGCCCGTGGCGCGTTTGGTGCGGATGCAAAAGCAAACCGAGCCGTGCGTGCTCGGGCGGCTCGCGGGCCGCTAAGTCATTCCGGCGGACGCCGATCACCCGGTACCGGAGACCTAGGATGCGCTTCATCTCTGCCTTGGTCTGGCCAGTGATGATGCGCGGCCCGCGGGTCAGGTCGCCATATTCGGCGGTGTTACTGATGGAATAGCGCATGTTGGCGATGCCGCCCTCGTAAATGAGGTCGACAATGAGCTTGACCTCGTGCAAGCACTCGAAATAGGCCATCTCGGGCTCGTAGCCCGCCTCGACCAAGGTCTCGAAGCCGGCCTGGATCAAGGCGGTTAGGCCACCGCAGAGCACCGCCTGCTCGCCGAAGAGGTCGGTCTCGCACTCCTCCCGGAAGCTGGTCTCGATGATGCCGGCACGGCCACCGCCGTTGGCGCTGGCATAGGCCATGGCGATGTCACGCGCGCTGCCGCTGGCGTCTCGGGAGATGGCGATGAGGCTTGGCACGCCGCCACCTTGGGTGCAGGTGCTGCGCACGAGATGGCCCGGACCCTTGGGCGCGATCATGATGACGTCGAGGTCGGCACGCGGCTCGATGGCGCCGAAGTAAATGTTGAAGCCGTGTGCGAAGGCGAGCGCCGCGCCTTGCTTGATGTTGGGCGCAATCTGCTCCTCGTAGAGCGTGGGCTGGTGTTCGTCCGGTGCCAGCACCATGACCACGTCGGCACCGTCCACGGCCGCGGGAATGTCCTGCACCTCAAGCCCGGCATTGCTGGCCTTGGCGGCGGAGCCACTGCCCGAACGCAGACCGACCACGGCGGAGACGCCGGAGTCCTTCAAGTTGTTGGCATGGGCATGGCCCTGGGAGCCGTAGCCGATGATGGGTAGGCCTCGCGCTTTGCCCGTCCTACGATCGATTGGGCGGCTAGACCGTCAGGCCCTTGTCGCCGGGGGCGATGCCGATGGGTCCGGAACGGACCAGCTCGGTGATCAGCCCCTCGGGCACCGCTTGCAGGTGCACCTGCGGGTGCTGCGCTCACTTCGCCCGCAGCAGGCTGATCGATCGGCGAGCCTACTGGACCTCCGACGATCGCCCCCACGCCCCCCTGCGCTGCGCTATCCTGCTCCGCTTGGATACCAGCCCAAACCATCCTGCTTTGGTCGTTCGCCGCTTCATCGCAGCTCACCCACCCGCCTGGGACGATGCGCCGGAGCCGGTGGCGGACTGGGACCGCCTCAAGCAGCCCGAGCCCGATTTCGAGTTTGATCAGCGTGTTTGCTGATAACCGCGATCTTCTGCCACAGACGCGGGGCCCTGGCTCCGGTTCTCACACCTGCCCGCCCCGCCTGCAATCTGCTCGCAAACCCCGCCCAAGCGCGTTGCGACACCTCCGAGAGGTCCGCGCCGCTCACGGTTGAGGCTTGACCCGCCCTCTGGCCGTCGCTAGCCTCTTGTCTCGACGCTGCCTTGGGCTCGCAGAGGCGCTTGACTTTACTCTCCGTAAGTTCCGATCCGCTTGGGACAGCGCGCCAGGTGGGCGACGGTGCGCGCACCAGGTCCTGGGGCACCGGCGCCGTTGGCCCCGAGTGGACACAGCAGGAAGAGGTTACGTGACGCGGGCGTTGTGGGCCATTGTGGCCCCCTTCATCGGCAGCCTTCGGGATCTACTCCCCATCGTGCTGGTGGTAGGCGTCTTTCAGGCGCTCGTGATCCGTCAGCCGATTCCAGACATCGGCGCGATCCTCGTCGGCGCCTTGATGATCATCATCGGTCTGACCCTATTCATTTACGGGTTGGACATGGGACTCTTCCCCTTGGGCGAGGGCATGGCCCGCGCCTTTGCCCGCAAAGGCAGTGCCTTTTGGCTTTTCTTGTTCGCCTTTGCCCTGGGTTTTGGCACCACCATTGCCGAGCCGGCCCTTGTGGCGGTGGCGCGGGAGGCCGCGGCAACCATGGCGCGCGGCGGGCTCATTGATGACACTCCCGACGCCATTACAGCCTATGCCGTGACCTTGCGCTACGTGGTCGCCCTGGCAGTGGGGAGCGCTGTGTTACTCGGGGTGCTGCGTGTCCTCAAGGGGTGGCCGCTGCACTACATCGTCATTGGCGGCTATGTCATCGTGATGCTGATGACCCCGTTCGCACCAGAAACCATCGTCGGGATCGCCTACGATACCGGGGGCGTCACCACCTCTACCATCACTGTGCCCTTGATCACCGCACTGGGTGTCGGCCTTGCCTCCAGCATCGAGGGACGCAACCCGATCCTCGACGGCTTCGGAATCATCGCCTTCGCCTCGGTGATGCCCATCATCTTCGTGCTCGCCTTCGGAATATCTGTATGAGCACCCTGCTGGATGAGCTCCTTGCCACACTGCTCGCAACCCTGTGGGACGTCTTCCCCATCGCGGGAATCCTGTTCGGGTTCCAAGCATTGGTGCTACGCAGGCGCATACACAACCTAGGCCGAGTCTTGACCGGCTTTGTGTGCGTGGTGCTGGGGCTCACGTTCTTTCTGGCCGGGCTGGAGAAGGCGCTGTTCCCGCTGGGCTCGTTGATGGCGGCACAGCTGACCGATCCGACCTTTCTCACCGGCGTCGCCGGCGCTAGCGCGGAGACATTGCGTTGGCACGACTACTACTGGGTCTACCTGTTTGCCCTGGCCATCGGCTTTGCCACCGCCATCGCCGAGCCTGCACTCATCGCAGTGTCCATGAAGGCGAGTCAGGTGTCAGGTGGCGTGGTGACAACCTGGGGTCTGCGCATGGCAGTGGGGCTCGGCGCCGGTATTGGCATCGCCGTGGGGGCTCTGCGCATTGTGACCGGCGTCCCGCTGGGCTATGTCGTGATGGCTGCCTATGCCCTGGTCATACTGCAGACGTTCGGGGCACCACGCGCCATTGTGCCGCTGGCCTACGATTCCGGTGGCGTGACCACGTCCACGGTCACTGTGCCCATCGTTGCCGCCCTTGGGCTGGGCCTGGCCACAACCATCCCCGGCCGCGACCCCCTGATCGACGGCTTCGGGATGATTGCCACCACCTGCCTCTTCCCCATCGTGACGGTCATGACTTACGCCCAGATTGGGCAATGGCGGGCCCGGCGTCGTGCAGTCCGCGAACCGGCCGCGAGGAGCTCAACCGATGCATTTCAAGTTGATCATAGCGCTCGTCGAAGATGACAAGACCGATGCCGTGATGAAGGTGGCGCGGGAGAACGGCGCCACCGGCTCCACGGTCATCAATCAGGCTCGGGGCGAAGGCTCCCGCGTCAGCCGCACCTTTTTTGGCCTGTCGCTGCAGGCGCAGCGTGATGTGCTGCTCTTCGTCGTCGAGGAGCACCTCTCGCGCCATATCCTTGAACGGATTGCCGAGGCCGGCGAATTCGAGGACAAGCCGGGCACCGGCATCGCTTTTCAGGTGGATGTGGAAGATGCTGTCGGGATATCCCGACAGATACGTGAACTGCGCCATACAGTGGAGGAGAAGTTGTGACCGAGCGCCAGACCCCCATTCGTGTGCGCGACGTGATGAAGTCTAACGTCACCATCGTCGACGGCATGCTCACCGTGCGCGAGGCCCTGCAGCGCCTGCGGGATATCAACACCAAGTGCATCCTGGTGGAGAAGCGTCATGAAGACGATGAGTACGGCATCGTGTTGCTTTCCGACATTGCCAAACAGGTGCTCGCCCGGGATCGATCGCCGGATCGGGTGAATGTCTACGAGGTCATGTCAAAGCCGGTGGTCAGTGTGGACCCACAGATGGACATTCGCTATTGCGCTCGCCTGTTCGAGCGATTCGGGCTGGCGCGTGCGCCCGTCATTGAGCACCGCAAGGTCATCGGTGTTGTCAGCTTTACGGACATGGTCCTCAATGGCATTTGCCGGACGACCTGACGGGCCGCCGTCGACGCCCTGACCGATCCGCCACGGCCGGGCTAGAGCTACCGCCCAAATCTGGGACGGCACTGCATCAGCGACCACGCTTGGCGCTGTGAGCGCTCGTGCGGGAACTACATTCTATTATCTAAAACAACTGCTTGTGCCACACCGCTGCCCCGAGAGACCAATACCTTGACAGCCATTCGGCGGCTGGGTACCGTCCCAATCATCTTGGGCAAAGCCAGTGACGGCAGACCGTCGCTTCCCGGCAGGAGACGGCCGGTGGGCGCCGTCCCAAGGAGCCCGGTACGATGCCTGTCCGCAGGCGTCGACTCATCCACCGGCGCCGAGGGCTGCGGATCGGACATCCGAGTCGGATCGCCCGGCCGTCCTTCGCGTCAGAGCAGACCTCAGATCACATCCGGGAGAACGCGGTGTTAACGCAGTCACTCACGCCGTCACAGTTGCCCGAGCGGGTTTTCAAGAAGCAGGGCTCGTTCCGGGGCGCGCCACGGTATGTCGAGATCGGCGTACCCGAGCCCCATCAACTCCCTTGTGATGTTTACATCAAGGATGGCGACACCTACGTCGCGGTCAAGGTCATCAATGAGCCCGACTGGGCCGATCAGTCCGACCTGCCGCCCATTGATGACGCAGTGCAGACAAAGCGCGAGCGGCTGCTAGCGATGCAATCGGCCGCCTTCCATTATTTGGATACCGCCGCGGTGCGTGAAGCGTATCGCCAAGAAGAGGCCGCGGCGGCAACAACGGCCCGCGCCGGCAAGGGCGTTCCGATGGACGGGCCGTGGCTGAATGAACACGGGGCTGCTACTCCGCCGCCGATGACGGAGCCGGGGACCGACGGTGGGCCGGGCGGCGCTGAGCAGAACGACGCCGACGCGCTCTCTCCAGAGAGGATGTTCCTTGCTTACCAGCGCCGACTCCTCGCCAACGAGGGGGTAACGCTCGACCTGGAATTCGAGCATCGCAAGCCGCCAGCCCTCAGCCAGTTTGACCGAGTGGTGCGCTGGCTCAGGGCCAAGCACCCGACGGCGCTTGCCCCCGACGCCGCCCTGCGAAAGACCCGCCAGCGCATTGCCCGTGAGGCCACCGACAAGCAGATGGACGAACTCCGGGCCGGGGGCCGAGCCATCATACACGCAGCCTTCGCCGTTGAGCACCCGACGCCCGAAGTGGTGCGCTTGGCCTTATCCTGCCCCGCAACGGCCGCCTTTCCCGAGTCGCTGCGGATCGAGATCAACCTGCGCGCCGATAGAATTGCGGAGAGCTGGCGAGACCAATACAGCATGGAGCCGGCGATGACGGCCTATGTGATGGGTACGCCCCTTAACTGGCAGAAGCGCCAGATCGACGAGGGCGGCGCGCCGCAGGAGCAATGGCTGCTGTCGCTGAAGCCGTTCGCGATCTACAGCTGAGGTGTCGCTAAATCACGGCAGGGCAGCATCGGACCTAAACCGTTGGTGTGGGTGATTAACCACCCGTAACCCGGCAGGTCCCGCCCTTTCGACATCCGCCCACAGCAGGCAGTCGGTTTCGCTGGGCATTACCCCGCCCGCCCTGATGCCCTCCCCGCGCTGGTTGCTAGCAGGGCTGTAAGGAGCCGTCTCAGACTCAGATCCATGGGACCCAACCCCAGCAACCGGGCCACTATCGTGCCTTTGGTCGCACGGTCGTAGCGGCCGATCGGGTATCCGCCCAGCGAGAGCTCAACACCGACCTCCGCCACACCAAGCACCGCCTGACCTGCGTCTAGCCAGCGCCGGCGCGCCGCGCGTGATGGCCGGGCGGCGCGCAAAACACCACCGAGTGAGATGCGCTCGATATCCACGGTCATCCGCTCGCCGAGTCCCCGAACTGTGATGCGCTCACCGGCGGGCCCGGAGAGCGAGAGGGTGCCGTCGATCAGCAGGCTACGGCGGCCGGGTGCGACGGTTGTCGGGCTCATGGGCCACTCCAGGTGCTGCTAGGCGCCCGCGGTGTCGCGGGTGCGAATCTTCACGGTGCCGTTCAGCGTCCATTTCGCGGTTTTCGGGTTGTCCTCCACCTTGGAGGGCACGTAGACATCGAGGTGGTCGAACTCGTAGGTGATCTCGGCCCCCCGACCCGTCAGCTTGTCGTACAGGGCGATGGCCAGTTCCGGCCAGGTGGTGGTGTCTTCACTCATGGCAGCTTGCTCCTGAGGGTTGGTGCGTCCCGCCGGCCGGTCACGGTGCATTGCGTTGGGACAGGGTGTTGACGTTAAGGCGGATCAGCCAGCTTGTGCTGGCGGCTATTCCGCCGGTCATAGTCTGTTCGTTACGGCTATAAACAACGTTCAAAACATGTTCAAACCGATTTAGAAACCACCCAGTTCTGCGGGAAAGGCCGCGCGAGGTACCACGACCGCAGGACTTGACGGATCGCCGTCGGCCCTCTAAACCCAAAGAGTGCGGAGCTTTTTGCCTAAACGAGCCTGGAGAGCCCCCATTCGTACGCTCATCACCCTGCTGTTGCTGATTGCATTGAGCCCGATTGCGGGCGCTGCGGTGCAGTCGCGCGCGGCGCTGGTCATCCCCATCGACGGCGCCGTCGGCGCTGCCACCGGCGAGCTTGTCGTCACTGGGCTTGACCAGGCTGCTGCGAGCAACGCCGAGATTGTGATCCTGCGCATGGACACACCAGGCGGGCTAGACCAAGCGATGCGCCGCATCATCAAGGCGATCTTGGGCTCGCCGGTACCCGTGGCCGGCTTCGTGGCACCACCGGGCGCACGGGCAGCCAGCGCCGGCACCTACATCCTCTACGCAAGCCACGTCGCTGCCATGGCGCCGGCGACCAATCTCGGTGCCGCGACACCGGTTCAGGTCGGCGGCGGCCTGCCGGGCTTAGGTGATCGGCCGGGAGCGGATGACGACACCTCCAGCACCGACGATGGCGCGGCCGGGGCGCAAGAGCGCAAGCTCGTCAACGACGCCGTCGCCTACATTCGCGGGCTTGCGGAGCTGCGCGGACGAGATGCCGACTGGGCTGAGCAGGCGGTGCGGGAGTCGGTCAGCCTGGCCTCCGCTGCAGCCGCTGAGCGCGGCGTCATCGACCTGATCGCCGAAGACATCCCAACCCTCTTGGAGCGCATCGACGGCCGCCGGATCGAGACCGCAACCGGCCCGCGTCGGCTCGAGACCGCCGGCATTACGGTGCACACGCTTGAACCCGACTGGCGGATCAAGCTGCTCTCGGTGATCGCCAACCCGAACGTCGCCTACATCCTGCTGCTCATTGGCATCTATGGGATCATCTTCGAGCTGTCGAACCCCGGCGCCCTGTTCCCCGGCACCATTGGCGCCATCAGCCTGCTGCTGGCGATGTACGCGTTGCAGGTGCTGCCGGTGAGCTACGCCGGTGTGGCGCTGATCCTCCTCGGCATTCTGCTGATGGCGGGCGAGGCGCTGGCCCCAAGCTTCGGGGCGCTTGGTTTTGGCGGGCTCGCCGCCTTTCTGTTCGGCTCGGTCATCCTCATGGACGAGCGCGGCGTCGCCGTCTCTTGGCCGGTGATCTTGATCACCGCCGGCTTGAGCGCCGCCCTGTCGCTCTGGGTCATCGGCCGCTTCGTCGG
The DNA here is from genome assembly GCA_964524185.1 of uncultured Thiohalocapsa sp. Taxonomy (GTDB): domain Bacteria; phylum Pseudomonadota; class Gammaproteobacteria; order Chromatiales; family Chromatiaceae; genus Thiohalocapsa. The sequence goes on from CAZGCI010000059.1 coordinate 7,660, forward strand.
CCTCAGGCGCCAGCCTGCGGTGATTGGCTCGGCCCATTTGGTTGGCGCCACGGGCGAAGCGCGAACGGATTTTGGCGGGGCCGCAGGCGCGACGGGACAAGTGCACCTCGAGGGCGAGCTGTGGCAGGCGACGAGCCGCACACCGGTCCAGCGCGGCGAACCGGTGCATGTGCTCGCCGTCCATGGGCTCCGGCTCGAGGTCGAGCCCGCGTCGTCTTCAAGCAGCCACCCGCAGGAGTAAACCATGATCTACAGCGCAGTCCTCACCTACCTCCTTCCGCTGGGCCTGATTCTGCTGTTCCTCGCATCGGCCATCCGCATCCTCCCGGAGTTTGAGCGCGGCGTCGTCTTCTTCCTCGGCCGCTTCCAGGCAGTCAAGGGGCCCGGGCTCATCATCATCGTCCCGGGGATTCAGCAGCTGATTCGTGTCGACCTGCGGGTGGTCACCATGGACGTGCCGGAGCAGGACCTGATCACCAAGGACAACGTCACCGTACGCGTCAATGCGGTGCTTTACTTCAAGGTGGTTGAGTCCGACAAGGCGATCATCCAGGTGGAAGACTTCCGCATGGCCACGAGCCAGTTGGCGCAGACGACGCTGCGCTCGGTGCTCGGCCAGCATGACCTCGATGAGCTACTTTCCGAGCGCGAACGCCTCAACCGCGACATTCAGACCATCCTAGACGACCAGACCGATGCCTGGGGCATTAAGGTGGTGAATGTCGAGATCAAACACGTGGATCTGAACGAGAGCATGATCCGCGCCATCGCCCGCCAGGCTGAGGCCGAGCGCAATCGGCGCGCCAAAGTGATCAACGCCGAAGGGGAACTCCAGGCCTCCGAGCGCCTCCGGGATGCAGCCGAGATCTTGTCGACACAGCCGCAGGCGCTGCAGCTCAGATACCTGCAAACCTTCGCGGACATGTCGAGCGACCGCGCCACCACCGTGGTCTTCCCGCTGCCGATGGAGTGGCTCAGTGCCTTGACCGGCAGCGCCAGCACATCGGCAACGTCAACCACGGACGAACGCTGAGCGGCTGTGACATAAGCTGGCGCCGCACCGCCGACGCCGGAGCGTGCGCCGACACCGCCCAGGGCCAGGGCTCGCCGGCGAGGTCAGCGTGATGCCCGCACGTCCATCACCCGCCAGTTTCCCAGCGTCGGGTTGCCCTGGACGCTGCATCCGAGCGCCGTCAGCCACTGTGCCACCACGTGGTTGGAGTTGTGATCGACGCGGTAAGGCACCGGATGCGGCACAAACGTAAGGCCGAACCATGGGTGCTCGACGGCGCGCTGCTGAAGGCCGGCGGTGAACAGCGCCTCCTGTCGTGTCTGCAGCCGGTCGATCAGGGCAGCGTCCGCGTCGATGATGAACACGTGCTCAGTCACGACCGGCACTGCGGCCCTGATGGCCTCCGGATCGGGCTCGGCGGAAAGGGTCTGTCGCCCGAGTGCCGCCGGCGTCCGCGACAGCAGCACAGGCAATGCGCGCAGTCGGCGCCGGTCTCCCTCCGCATACCAGCCCCAATCGCCATAAGCCCAGCGCACCAAGCCATCGTCCGCCGTGCTCAGGACGAGACTGGTGTGCCGACCGTGATCGAGCAGGTACACCGGCCGGGTGTCGTTGGTCGTCTGCGGGGGAATCACCGTCGCGGCACAGCCACCCAACAGGAGCGCGCCGGCAATGCAGGCGAGGCGACGCAATCGGATCGGGGTGCGGCCCAGCTGATTGAGACCATGCGACCTGAAAAGCGCGGTTGACCGCTTCAAAGCGCCTGCGCCCGTTGGGTTTCAGTTGTCCTGCTCACTTCGCCCCCAGGGTGAGGTGCGCGACGGTCGCCAGGTAGCACGCCGAGCGCGAACCACAACCCGAGGAGCCAGCGCAGCAGAACGCATCGGCAAAGCCGTTGAATGCCCCCTGTGCCACAGCGCTGCCATGCCGCAGGGCCCCATATCGCGCTGGCTACTCCGGGATACTGACGGCAGACGCGGTGGGTCAACCGACACGCATGTCTCCCCACCAGAGGCTGAGCAGCAGGGCGAGCGCCAAGACCAGCATGGCGCGGCCAACGACCTGCCAGCGCTGCAACTTACATTCCAACCGCACCCCTAGGTTCGGCAGCTTAGGGGCGCCGGCCGGGGCGGGTAACACGAATCGACCACGCCAGAGCCAGGCCAGCGCAATGCCCATGGCTAAGGGCCAAAGCTCGCCTGTATACCAACCGACGGGTAGCACGGCCGGCAGGGACACGCATAGACCGAAGAGGACCAACCAAGGCAACCACTGCCCGACCCCTACGGTGGCCGTCGGCCGCTCATCTGACAACCGCAGTAGCAGATGTGTCAGGATCGCTGCAGTCAAGAGCGACGTCACACTCAGCGTGGCTTTGAGCCAGTCCGGAAACCCGGCCGCTTGCACCAGCTCAACCAGGCCCGCCTTGGCGCTGGCGCCGCTGGTAAGCGGCGCCCCGGCCAGCGCCAGCAGCACCCAGATCAGGCCGAGCCAGCCCAGCCGTTGCAAACTGCGGTGGCTGCTCGCAACGATTCCCAGCGCCAGAAACGCCAGGGCCTTGGTCATCGAATGATGCACCGCGAAGCCCTCCACCAGGGATTGACTGGCCGGGTCGGCACTCCCCAAGGCTGCGCCCAGCGCGAGCATTAAGAGGCCCATCTGGCTGACGGTGGAATACGCGAGCACCCGCTTCGGCGCCGCCTGCAGCAGCCCCAGGACTGCGCCATAAACCGCGCCGAACAGGCCGAGCACCGCCAGCGGCCAGCCCAGGCCCGTTAGGCTGGTACTGGTTGCCGCGACATGCCACCAAGCCAGCAGCCCAAACTTGACCAATAACCCGCTGAGCAGGGCACTGGCCGGCAGTACGGCGCTGCCATGGGCCAGCGGTAGCCAACCATGCACGCCGACCACGCCCATTTTGATGGCGCAGCCCAGCCCGAACACCAGCAGCGGCGCACCGCTCAACCGGCCGTCGGCCACTGCGCCGAAGCTCAGGTCACTTTGGTTGGCAAGCGCTGCCAGTCCGACCAGCAGACTCAGCTCCGCCACCAGCATCAGGCTCACATACACCCAAGCGGCAAACCGTGCGGCGGCACCCTTGCCGAACAGAATAAGCCCCCAGGCAAAGAAGCTGCTGAGCGCAAACCCGACATAGAAGGCCAACATCTCTGCCGCGAATAGGACCAACAGGCTCGCCCCCAGGGTCGCCAACAGCCAGCCTTGGAGGATGTGCGCGTGCTGTGGCGCCTGGCGGTGGCCCCAGGCGCAGCCATACGGCAACAGCACACTCCAGAGCAGGGTACCGGCAAGCGTGAGCAATCCGGCTTCCTGGGCACCCATAAATGCCAATGGCCCAAGGGCCAGACTCATGGGCTGCTCCGGGGTCGCGAAGAGGACCACGCCCAGTGCCGGCCAAGCAGCGGCGGGCGCGAGCCGGTTGGCCAATGCTCGGCAGGGGTTGCAGACCCACAGGAGCAGGATGAGCCAGGGCGCCAACAGGGCGAGGAGTAACAGCAGGCTCGGCTGCAGGCTCATCTCGGCAGTCCCGCGCCGACGGCCGCAAGCTCCGGCACCAGCGGCAATGCCAAGAGGCCGAGCGAGAATGCCAGCAGCGCCAACAAGAGCACGAGCCCATGCTGCCGCCAGGAGATCACCACGTGGCTGCGGCCCGGTGGCAGACGCGCCTGGGACGATGACGGGCCGAGTGCCGGTGCGGCGACCCTGTACAAATAGGCGAGGGTCAGCACGCTGCTCAGCATAATCAGCACCAGCCAGCCCCAGGCCCCCTGAGCAACGGCCGCTTGCAGCAGGATCCATTTGCCGGCGAAGCCAAGGCCAGGCGGCGCGCCGATCAACGCCAGCGCGGCCAACGCAAACGCCAGCCAGACCAGCGCCACGGGACCCCGTGCCGGCGCCAGCCGGGAGAGATGATCATGACCGCTCTGTGCCACCAAGAGACCGGCCGATAGGAACAAGGCGGCCTTCGCCAGCGCATGATTGACCATCAGCAGGATGGCGCCGACGAAGGCCGCTCCGTCGGCCAACGCCAGCGGCAGCGCCAGCAGCATCAGCCCGCTCTGGGAGATCGTCGAATAGGCGATCAACCTTTTCAGACGCCGCTGCTGCAGCGCCTGCAAAGCACCCCAAAGGATGGCGCCGGCGCCGACCAGCCCGAGTAACGTGCTAACCGGCGGTTGCAACCAAGGCTGAAAAGGCCCCAGCCACAGGCGCAGCAGCAGATAAATGGCTGCCGCCACCACGGCGCCCGACAGCAGCGCACTCACGTCAGCATCGGCACGGCTGTGCGCGGCGGGCAGCCAGAAGTGTAATGGCACCACCGCTGCCTTCAGGAGCAAGCCCAAGGTGATCGCCGTGATCGCCAGCGCATCGGTCAGCAGCAGCTCCGACTGCATTCGTGCGCCGAGCAGCCCGACATCAAGCACCGCGTACTGCCCATAGAGCAGCGCCAAGCCGAACAGGTAGAGCACGGAGCTGAACACAGCCGCGAACAAGTAGCGGATGGCCGCGTCCAAGCTGCGGGGGTTGCGCCCCAGCGCCACGAGGGCCACGGCCGACAGGGTCACCAGCTCGAGCGCAACATAGAGCTGAAACAGGTCGGCGGCGGTGAAGAGCACGCTCAGCCCGGACCACAAAAAGAAGCAGAGGGGCGCCACCGACGACCGATCCCGACCCGGCGCGATAGGTCGGGTCAACCCCACCAGCACCGCGAGCATCAGCGCGCTGATGGTGAGTAACAATAGCGCACCGACGGCATCCAGGCGCCAGTGAACACCCAGCGGCCGCTGCCAGCCGCCCAACGCGTAGTCGACCGGGCCTTGGGCCAAGGTGCAAGCGAGCAACAACGCTGTCGACACCAACGTCAGACCGGCGACCGGCAGACCGATCAGGCGCCAAGACTGCGGCCATAAGAACAGCAGCAAAGCAGCATGCAGCGGCAGCAGGATCGGGGCCGCAATCAGATGCGGCAGGCAGCTCGTCACCAATGCGAGCCGCCACCCGGCGGCCGCCGATGTCTATTGCGGCGGACGATCAGGCCGAGTGCCAAGGCGGTCGTGCTCAGCGCCACGACAATGCCCGTCAGGACCATCGCATGGGGCACCGGGTCGGTGACGCTGCGCTGGCCGCTCGCGACCAACAGTAGAAAGGTCCCGGAAATACAGATGTTCAGGGCCAGCAGCCGCCGCAGCGCGTGGCGGGTTTGCATCAAGCCCTGCGCACCGATGCCGAACAACAGCACGGCGGTCAGCATAAACAGTGTGGCCGAGGTGAGCGTTGGCATCTTAGGGCTCAGCGTGGTCGTCGGGCTCGGCGGCGAAGAAGAGTGCCATGAGCATCAGTCCGATCGACACCCCGGCGGCCATCTCCATCCCGGTGATCAGCAGGCTCGCAAGGCGCGGCGGATACTCGAAATAGACATATCCGGCCAGCAGTACACCGCCGGCGACCAACGCAAAGACCAAGGGGCCAAGGCAATGCAGCAGGCGCCAGCTGGGGTGGCAGTCCGGCGCCGGCGGATGGGCGCCGGAGAGGATGGCCAGGACCAGCCCAGCCGCGAGCACTGCGCCGGCGGGAAAGGCCCCGCCTGGGCCCTGTTCACCCCGCCATAACAGGTACCCTGCGGTGAGGAGAAAGACGGGAAACAGGAGCCTCGTCAGGGCGGGCAATGAGGGTGCTGGCAAGCGTGGCATGGGCGGTGGCGCCGTGGCCCCTAGCGACCAGACGGCCACCACCGCCGACAACATGACGATCAATTCCAGCAGCGTGTCGATGGCGCGAAAGTTCAGCAATACCGCCGTGACCGGGGATCCGATACTACCCTGGCTCAGTGCGGCATTGACCTCTGCGCTCAGCCCGCGACCTTCGAGCTGCAACGTACCGTAGAGCAACAGCGCGATTAGGCAGACCAGGCCCAGCCCCCAACCGAGCCTGGTGAACCGTCGATACCAACCGCTGCGCCGGCGGCGCCGGACCGGCTCGGCGGGCAACTGCCCGAGGGCGGCGAACAGCAAAGCGCCGGTCACGCCCGAGCCGAGCGCGGCCTCCGCCAACGCAAGGTCGGTGGCATCCAGTCGCACCCAGGCAAGCGCCATGAGCAGGCCGAACAGCATGAAGCTCACCACGGCCCGGAACAGCGTCCGCGCATGAATCCCTTGCCAAGCCAGCCACAGCATGGCCAGCGCAACCAGCGCATCGAACACCAGGGCCATCACCGCTGCCAGGGGCGCACGCCGCGAGCCAGGGCAGCACCGGCGATCAAACTGGAGCTCGTTGCGCCCGCGACCATAACCAAGAGGATGATCAGGAAGAGCTTCAGGGCCATGACAAGGCTGCCCGACTGGAGGGCTAAACTGGCGCAGATGCAGCCGAGGGCAAGGGTGTCGGTTTTGCTCAAGGCGTGCAGCCGGGTGAACACATCAGGAAAGCGGAGCAGACCGATGGTGCCAGACAAAAAGAACAGCAGTCCCAACACCAACAGGACCAAGCTGGCACCTTGCACGAGCATGCTCATGGCCAGCGCCTGCCGCGTGGCGGTCCGGAGGCGGGCCAGGTGCGACGCACAAAGGTGACCACAGCCAAGACGCTGAGCAGCGCGAAGATCAATGCCACATCGATGAGTGCATCGTTGTCGGTGGCCACCGATAACAACAACAAGACAGCGACGGCCGTGGTGCCCATCAGCTCGCCGCTCAGCATCCGATCCGGCATGGTCGGACCGCGTAAGGCGCGGGCCAGCCCAATCAGCATGTTCGCAAGCAGGAACAGTGCGGCGTAGAAGTAGACGTCAGTCATGGACGGCGGGCTCGACTCCGAAGAGGTCCGCGACCCGCCATTCCAGCCGCGCGAGAGTTTGCGCCACCTTAGGGGAGGCGACCAGAACGTGGATATCCAGCGAACGCCGCCCGATGCGGGTGGTCAGGGTGCCGGGGACCAGATTGACAAGGTTGGCAAAAAAGATCTGACTCGGCCCTGCTGGCAGCCGCAGACGATAGGTCAGCAGGGTCGGGTCGGGACGCCGCCCGGGCCATAACGCGTGCAGCGCAACCCCGATGCCACCCTGTAAATTGTACCAAACGAAGGTGGGCAGAAAACGCAGCAGGCCAATGGGCCGCCAGCGCCAATCACCCGTGTGCGGCAGCCCCGTCGAGATCAGGCTGGCCAGGGTGACAACCGGCAGCCCCCATCCCAGGGCCTGCGGATCGGCATCGGTCAACACCCACCACAGCAGCCAGAGCAGCACGAAGCGCCAGAACCAGCTCCAGATGCCCCGCTGCAGCCGCTCGGCCTCTGCTGCGCCGATCAACAGCCACCAGAACTTGAAGGCCGTCGTCCAACGCCGACGCCCGCTTAAGCAATCGCCGGTGGACACAGCGCGCAGAAGGCCCAGCGGCCAAGCGCCAGCCGGCGCGGGACAGCAATGGTCATCTCGTTCACACTCAGGCCGAGTCTGCGCTGGAAGCGCATAGGCACGCCTGTGCTCGGTGGTCGAGCAGCGCGCCTGTCGTGTCTCCCGCCGAGCACATCAAGATCAGCAGCACTCGTGCTCGAGTGCCTCCAGCAGCTCGATGAGATCGCCACGGCCGGTGCGCTCCAGCAGGTCGCGCAGATCGTTGAGATGGCAGTGGATGTGATAGAGGGCGTCGTGGCTCGGACCGCGGTCACCCTCGAGCTTGGCTCGGAAGTAGGTCCAAAAGGGATCAGCGGCGTTAGCGTCCGCTAGGGCGGCATGCAAGGCGGCGGCGAAGCGCTCGGCCTTGCCGTCGCAGTCGAGGCCGATAAAGCTGACGTAGCGGTCGAGGCCTTGGGGTGTGTCGGGATTCGTCATAGTTAAACCTAAAAAGAGCAGTTGACCGCTTCCGCGTGTTTGCAAGCGTCTGTGCCGGTTGCGATCCAGGCGCGTGCTTCGCGTCACACACTGGGTGAACCGCGCTACGGCCGCCAGTGCACGCCCCGCGGGGCGCCGGGCGTCGTTACAACGCCTCGCAATAGACGGACTATTACTCGTTGTTGTGCCTCGCCAGCCAGCCTGATCCCAAAGACTGGGCGGGACGCATCCTGACGACCGTCCAACCGCTCTTTTTAGGTTAAGGCATCGCGGGGGTTGGTACGCGGCGGTTGCGCGAGCTGTCGCGGCCGTGGCGACAGGGGTTTTCCGGCCAACCCCTCCCGCCGGGATGGGGTGAACGCCTGCGTCCAAGACTAGCGCCCCTGGGCTCCGCTGGCGGCCATCACGACAGCGGTGGTCGATAACCATGCCCGGCCCGCACATCCAACGTGATCAGCGGCATGGGCATACCGTCGCGGATGACAGCCCGGTTCCAGGGAATGAGGGCCGTGTCCAGCACTTCCCGCGCGCGGGCACGGGCGTAGGAATCCAGGTTGACCTCCACCGCGCAGCGCCAGCGACGCAGCCCAAAGCCGTCCTCGCAACGCGACACGAGCCGATAGCGTGCCGGCGGCAGCAGACCCTCGGCGATGCAGGCGTCCAGCGCCTGGCGCAAGAGCGCCTCAGCGGCGCCCGCACTCGCCGGGCATTGGTGGCGGGAGCCCTGCCAGGCCAGGGCCTGTTCCGCCAAGGCCCGCTCTGGCTGCATCAGTAGCATGCGCCGACGCTCTCCGATCCAGTCGCCGGCCACGAGCATCAGTGCCACGGACGCTACCTCCTCGGAGACGAAGCGTCGCCCGGACAATGCGACGACTGCCGGTGGCACATAGACCCCGAGCAGGCGCATGGCGCGACGCTGCTCGGCGGCGGTGAGCGGACGCCGTCCGGCGCCACCTTGGGTGCGTTCGGCCATCTCAAACCAGCGCCGCGCCTCGGCCATCGCATGCGTATCCACAACCCGCACGGCGCCGTCAGTCTCCAACACCCAGCCGTCCGGCCAGAGCGCGACGCGATAGGCCGGCAGGGCACGGATTGCCGCCGTCGCAGAGCGTCGCGCCGCAAGTGGTGAGCGGATGGACTGGCTACTCAAGCGGATGCGGCTCGATAACATCGGCGCCGTTCTCGGTGACAGGGTTCAATGTAGCCGCAGCGGCTGATCGGCAAGCGCGTCGATCACGGGCGTGACCGCAGCGATCTGCTCCCCATCATCGGAGACCTCCGCGAAACGGCGCAGATCCGCCACTGCCGCCGGGGCGTGTCCGAGCTTGTGCAGGAGCATGCCCCGCTGCTGCAGTGCATCGGGCAGATCGGGCATCAGGTGCAGCATTGCTGTCAGCGCTGCCAGCAGGTTGCGCTCATCGTCGCGGCGGCTGTAGATGCCCGCGAGATTGCGCAGCATCCGCACCAGGATCTCGCGCCGAGCCGCGGGGCGCAGCAGCGAGGGGTGGGAGCGAATGGTGACGCCCCCCTCACCGTAGACGTCTGCGAGCCGTCGGTCCAGCTCCAGCTCCGGCAGCGCGATGCCACCGGCGTAGGGGTCCAGCATCAGTGCGCTGTCGCCGCGGCCGACGCGCACCAGAAAGTGTGCCGGAAAGCTGACGCCGTAAGCAGGCAGCCCAACCCGCGTCGCCACCTCGCAGTACAGCACGGACAGGGAAATCGGAATCCCGCGCCGACGGATCAACACCTGATCTAGAAAACTGTTGCGCGGATCGAAGAAGTCATCCCGTTCGCCGGTGAAGCCGAGGTCTTCAAACAGGAGTCGGTTCAGCACCTGCACCTGCTGCAGCGGATCGGCCTGTGTCGACAGCGCGCTGCGCGCTGCCGCCGCCAACAAATCCAACTCGCCCATGCAGGCGGCAACATCCACGTTCGGCTGAAACAGTGCGCTGACCGCGAGCGCCGCATGCGCCATATCGATGGTGTCGTCCGGACAGCGTCCGAGCGTGGCGAAGGTCTGCTGTGCGTCATCCATTGGTGACTCCGTACGCGCCTCTAACTGTGGACAGAACGGGTTTTATGCTATCAAGAGCCGTTGGACGATTGTTGGCATGCGCCGCGCATCCGGTGGACTCAGATGGCAACAGGGCCAAGATCGAAGGCGCGGTCATGCACGCCTGACGTTAGCGGTTGCGCCCCGGCCCTCGGCATTCCCCCGCGCGAGCGTCACGAGAGTGCCTCGCAGGTCTGCCGGGCGATCTCCAACTCCTCATCGGCGGGTATGACGAGCACCGCGATCCGACTCTCCGCACTGGAGATCACCCCGCGCTCGCCCTGGAGGCGTGCATTTGCACCCATATCGAGCAGAATGCCCAGCTGTGCCAAATCGGCGCAGGCGCAGCGGCGGGTCTGCGCATCGTTCTCTCCAATGCCACCCGTAAAGACCACCGCATCCACCTGGCCGAGGACCGCGGCATAGGCGCCGATGTACTTTTTGAGCCGATGGCAGGTCACGCCCAGGGCGAGCTCCGCGTCCTCATCACCGGCCTCGGCCAGACGATGCACTTCACGCATGTCATTGACGCCGCAGAGCCCGAGCAGGCCGCTCTGGCGGTTCAGCAGATCGTCCAAGGTCTCGTTGTCGAAACCGAGGTGGCGGCACAGATAGAAATGCACCGCCGGATCCAAGTCGCCGCAGCGCGAGCCCATCACCAGCCCTTCCAGCGGCGTCATGCCCATTGACGTGTCCACGCTGGCTCCAGCGCGGATGGCCGTGGCGCTCGCGCCGTTGCCGAGGTGCAGTGTGATGAGGTTGCACTGCGACAGGGGCTTACCGAGCATCCGTGCCGCCTCCTTGGCGACGTAATGGTGCGAGGTTCCATGGAACCCGTAGCGACGCACGTGGTGCTCCCGATACAGGTAGCCGGGGATGGCGTAGCGGTAGGCGGTGCGCGGCATGGTCTGATGGAAGGCCGTATCGAACACGGCCACCTGCGGCACCCCAGGGAACAGATCCCGGGCGACGAGGATGCCGTCGAGATTGGCCGGATTGTGCAGGGGCGCCAGCGGGATCATTTGTCGTATGGCCGCAATGACATCCTCATCCACGAGCGTCGGGGCATGAAAGGCCTCGCCGCCGTGCACCAGCCGGTGGCCCACCCCGCTCAACTCCTCGACCCGGCCCAGGACGCCAGTGTCTTGCAGGGCCGTGGCGATGCGCTCGATGCCGGCGCGGTGCGAGGGGATGCCCAGAGCATCTGCCCGCTCTTGCGCCGCACCAGACGCATCGCTCCAGCGCAGATGCAAGGCGGCACCGTCCTCGCCGATCCGTGTGGCCCCACCGCTGGCGATGACCTCCCAATCGCCGTTGGCGTCCTCGCCGGCGAACAGCCGGAATTTAATGGACGAGCTCCCGGAGTTGAGCACCAGAATCTTCATTGATCTCCCCTCGGCGCCTGCACCACGCCGTTGCCATCGTGACAATCAGGCATGCGCGACTGACTCCCGCGCCTCGGCCGCTTCAGCCGCTTCAGCCGCTTCAGCCGCGGTGGTCTGCGCTTGGATGGCGGTGATGGCAATGGTGTTGACGATGTCGGTGACGGTGCAGCCGCGGCTGAGGTCGTTTACTGGTCTGTTCAAGCCCTGCAGCACCGGACCGATGGCCACCGCACCGGCGCTGCGCTGCACGGCCTTGTAGGTATTGTTGCCCGTATTGAGGTCAGGGAAGATGAACACGGTCGCTTGGCCGGCCACCTCGCTCTCAGGCAGCTTTGACCGCGCGACGCTGGCATCCACCGCAGCATCGTACTGGATTGGACCTTCGATCTTCAGATCAGGCCGGCGTGCCCGGGCGATGGCGACCGCTTCGCGCACGCGCTCCACGTCTGCGCCCTTGCCGGAGGCACCCGTGGAGTAGGACAGCATCGCCACCCGCGGCTCGACGCCGAAGGCGGCTGCCGTTTCCGCAGAGTTGATGGCGATGTCCGCCAGCTCATCGGCAGTCGGATTTGGGTTCACCGCACAGTCGCCATAGACCAAGACCCGGTCTGCAAGGCACATGAAGAACACGCTGGAGACCAGCTTAGTGTCCGGCTTGGTCTTGATGGTCTCGAAGGAGGGACGGATGGTGTGCTGCGTTGTATGGACCGCGCCGGAGACCATGCCGTCGGCATCGCCGGTGTACACCATCAGGGTGCCGAAATAGCTCACGTCCTCCAGCACGTCGCAGGCCATCTGCTCGGAGATGCCCTTGTGCTGACGGAGCCCATGGTACACGGCCGCGTAGTCGTCACGCTTGGGGGAGCTCACCGGGTCGATGATCGAAACGTCGGCAAGCTGGAGGCCCAACTCGCCGATACGCCCCCGGATCTTGTCGGGATTGCCCAGCAGGGTCAGATCCGCGATCCCGCGCAGGGTCACGATTTCCGCGGCGCGCAGGATGCGCTCGTCACTGCCCTCCGGCAAGACGATGTGCTTGCGGTCCGCCTTGGCCCGATGCACCAGCTGATACTCGAACATCAGCGGCGTCATCCGCTCAGAGTGGTGTACGGCGATGCGCTGCTGCAGTTCCTTGATGGCCACATTCTCCTCAAATAGTCCGAGGGCCGCGGCGACCTTGCGCTCGTCCCCCGGTAGGATGGTGGACTCCACTCGGTCCACCGCCTGCGCCGTTTGGAAGGTATCCATATGGACGCTCAATATGGACACGCGCGTGCGGCGCAGGCCGGCCAGCAAACGCTGCACATTGGGCGCGGGCTGCATCCCACCCGTGAGGAGCAGCCCCGCCACACGCGGGAAGGCGGCCGACACATCGGCGGCGAGGCTCGCCAGGATGATGTCGCTGCGATCGCCGGGTGTGATGATCAGGCATCCGTCCTCGATGTAGTTCAGGAAGGCGGGGATCTCCATCGCCGCGATCTTGTAATTGGTCACCACCTGCGTCAGTGCGTCGTCGTCGCCGCAGAGACACTCCGCGCCCAGCAACTGGCTAATCTCGGCGATGGTGGGTTTGGCTAGGGCTTCGGTTTCCGGCAGCACGTAGATGCTCGCCTGCGACGGCAGCACCGCACGCGCGCGCCGCTGCACGGAGCTCACAAAGTCTGGATCAACGCCGTTGACGATGGTCGCGAGCAGGTCACCGCCACGGTCCAGCATCGATTCGTGGGCCATGTGGACGGCGTGCAGGGCCTCATCGGGCCTGCGCCCGAAGCCCTTCACCACGACGACAACGGCACAACCAAAGTTGTTGGCGAGGTCCGCATTGAAGTCGAACTCCAACGACGGCACCAGCCCGTTATAGTCCGTGCCGGCGCAGAGCACCATGTCGCATTCCTCTTCCAGCAACATGTACTTGTCGAGAATGCGTTTGAGGAGCTCGTCGTAGCGGCCGGCGGCCACCAGCTCACTCGCCTCATCGGCGGTGCAACCGTACAGCCGCTGTGCCGGGAATGGCAGGTCATAGCGCCGGCGCACCAGCGTGGTCAGATCGTCGTCGTGCACGTCGCGACTCACGACGGGGCGGAAAAAGCCAACCCGCCGGTTGATCGCCGACAGCAGCTCCATGAACCCGAGGACCACGACCGACTTGCCACTGCCCGAGCCGGCACCGGCGATGTAGATACTCTGCATGTCGATTCGACTCCGTGTTGGAAAAGCATCCTGCGCCTAGCGTCCGCGTGCGCTCCGCAGATGATGCCCCAGGTCGGCGAGCGGCGGGGTTACCCGCTGTTTACAAAGGACCCGGTGGCGTCCACACTCCGCAAAACACCCAAGGTGGACGTGGTAGGCGCCGTCTGGAATGCTCCAAACCGCCCCAGTTGCAACGAGGACAGCAAATTGCGTGCACAGCATCACCGCGGAGTGGCCGGCCTCGCGTCCCTAGTCTACGGACTGGCCCTGCTGGTGTGCGCTGCAGCCGCCAATGCGCAGGCCAGTGTCTACCGTTGCACGGCGGTGGACGGCAGCATCGAGTTCCGGCAGCGCCCCTGTGCCGAAGGCGCACATTCCCAGGCCCTGGAGATCGAAGACCGACGCTCCGGCTGGGTACCGCCCCAACCCGAATCTCAGCCCCCGTCCAAGTCTGCGGCCGACCGGCCCGCACGCAAGGCCCCCAAGCGTGCCGCGAGCGGCACGCGCACAAACCCCGCTTCCGAGCGCTGTTGGAAAACGCGTCAACAGATTGAGCGTATCAACAATGAGTTGCGCGCCGGCTACAAGCCGGCCCGCGGCGAGCGCCTCAAACGCCGCCGGCGCGAGCATGAAGACTATGTGAACACCTTCTGCCGCTGAGGCGCCGCCCCGCTAGGTGCGCCGCTGCCTAGTGCAGCGGATACCAGGTGTCATCGTCTCGGCTCGGCGGCAGCAGCTCACGGCGCAGCGCCCGAAGGCTCTTCGCGCCGCCGGCCGTTAACCCCGCAAGCGGATCTTCCGTCTCCAGCACGTCGGCGTACTCGGCCTCCAGTTGATCCGGGTCCTCCCCGGCCTCCATGCGGCCCATCATCTCCGCCATGGCATCGCCGGGCTTGAGGCCAGCGGCGGCGAAGAGCTTACGCATGACCCGCGCCGCCTGCCTGGGGTCGTCCTCGTCGATCTGTTGCAGCTCGCCGGCCATAGCGGTCATGGCCTGCATCATGGCGTCCTCGTCCACACCCGCTGGCAAGGCGCCCTCCTCGTCCTCGGCGCCCTCACCACGGCCCTTCGAGATGGCAAACAGAGACGCTCGGCGGTCCAGGTTGGCACGACGGCACTTGGGGCAGGACGGCCGGGTATCGGTATCGACCCGCCGCGCGAAGAAGTTGAAGATCGCGTGACAGTCAGGGCAATAGAACTCGTAGACGGGCATGACTGAAGACCTACTGAGCCTCACGGATTGGAGACGGCTGTGGGGTTGCGCCTCCAGGGACAACGCGGACAAACCCTATGATGACCTGGCCACTGACCCATCGCCAAGTACTGCCTCGATGCCAGCCAGTAGCCTGGCATTCTCGTCCGCGTGGCGCACGGCCACTCGCAGCCACCGGTCGTCCAGGCCCGGATAATCACCACAGGTGCGCACCGCGATGCGCGCGTCCCGCAGCAGGGCATCGGCGACCCGAATGGCCCCCGGGGCATGCCTCGGGAGGCGCCACAACAGATAATTGGCGGCGCCACCCACAACGGCTGCACCGAGCCCGCGCAGGCCTGCTGCCAACAGGGCGCGCTGGGCGCGAATCAGCTGCTGCGTCCGCGCCGTGAAATCTGCCAGAGTGGGATCCGTCACCGCAGCGACACCAGCCGCCTGCGCCGGTGTGCCCACGGACCACTCCGGGAGCAGCCGCCGCCCCGCCGCCGCGAGCGGCGGCGCCAGGATCGCGTAGCCGAGCCTGAGCCCTGGCAGGGCGAAGAACTTGGTCATGGACCGTACGGTGATAATGTTCGCCTGCGCAAGCCGCACCGCCGAGTCCGCCTCGGCCACGAAATCGACGAAGGCCTCGTCGATCACCCACCAGACGTCCGGCCGGGAGATGGCCATCGCGGCAACGGCTTCAATGTCCAAGAGCCGACCCGTCGGGTTGTTTGGATGCGCCAACCACACAAGGTCGCCATCGCGGACGGTGGCAGCGATCGCCGGCAGGTCCACCGCGAAGTGATCCTCCACCCGCAGCGCCACCGATGCGACCTGCAACCCCCAGACCGCGGCTGCGCGGCGATAGTCCAAATAGGACGGCGCCATCACCACGAGGCGCCGCGCCCGCAGCAGCCGCGGCAGCCACCAGATCAATTGCTCCGCACCATTGCCAGGCAACAGGCGATCTGGCGCAACACCCAGCGACTGCGCAACGGCCGCACGCAGTGCGGTGCAGTCCGGGTCTGGATAAGCCGCCAGCGCGTCCAAGGCATCAACCAGGGCAGCCCGCACGGCCGGGGGCATACCCAATGGATTGATGTTGGCGCTGAAATCCAACAGCTCCTTAGGGTGACACCCGGCGCGCAAGGCCAGGGCGCGCAGATTGCCGCCATGTCCACCGACCCCATGGCCAGTCGCCGCCTCGTTCATGCCCAGCTGCGCGTCGACAGAGAATCTGCTATTGCGAATGCCTCGCATTTCTTCTACCGTTAGCTCTCATGGCCGCTGAGGACGTACACATCACAGCTTGGTACTGAATCGGCGAGCCCGGGCGCTCAAGGTCCGATGCCAAGCTGTCACAGCCATGACGACCCGCTGAGCCATCGCCAACACCTGCAATGCCGCGCGCCATAACGGAGAGATGCCATGCACCAGTCCACGAACACGCTCGCCAACACCACCTCCCGCAGCACCCAGATCCCGCCGCGGCGCCTCAGCAGCAACGAGCTGCTGCAAGGTGATCGCCGCATCGTCATCGAGCACGGCGAGGCGCGCTACACGCTGTTGGTGACCCGCAATGACAAGCTGATCCTTGTGAAGTAATCCGCCGCCGTCAACCACGGCAGCCTCGGCCGTCGTCCGCGACTGGCGGCAGCCGCGCGCAGGCACGCGCGAGCCGCTCCGCCCAAGTCGCGATGGCGGCCGGGGTGCAGAGCCCGTCTTGGCGCAGCTCGATCATCGCGTTGGGCAGTCCACGTGTCTCGCCATGGGTGGGCAGCGTGTAGTCGTAGGCATCCTCGATGGCGTAGGGCTGGTTGTCGCCGACGGCGAGCCCCGGCTCTGCGTCCAGCGCGGCGAGCAGCAGTGCACCGAGGCCGCCGTCGTGCCGATGCGAGACGCCCACCGCCCAGGGCCGCCGCACCCCCTCCAGCACCGGCGTGAAGCTATGAATGCTCAGCAGGCGCGTTGGCCGCCGGGCGCGGGCGTTGAGCAACCGTGCGATGGCCTGATGATAGGGCTGGAACAGGACCATCCGGCGTTGTTCACGAGCAGCTGGGCTCAGCCCCTGATTGCCGGGCACGGGTACTCCCGCGCTGACGGCGGGGACGGCTTCCGGGGAGTCAGGCGGGCGGTTGCAGTCGATGACCAAGCGCGACCAGCCGCTCTCGAGCAGCGGCGCGTCGAGCCGGCGCGCGAGCAGCCGGGCGACCGCCGCCGCGCCGGGATCCCACGCGATATGCGAAGCCAACTGCGCCGGGCTGAGCCCGAGCTGATCCAGCGCCCGCGGAACCCGATTGGCGGCGTGGTCGCAGAGCAGCACAAAGGCGCCACGGCCGTTGGCATTCACCAGGCGCACGGGCGGCGGCTCGTCGGTGGCCAAGAGGGACGCTGGTCGCGCAACCGGCACCGACATTAGCGGCGCCACGGGCAACCGATGGCCTGCGGCGGCGGGACCCCGGCGACCAAGTGATCGCGTGCCATGTCAGCTGGGTCCGGCGGCGTCAGCCACCCGGCGGCACCGGGTCGGTCCAGACCTTGAAGCCCTTCAGGACGTTCGGCCCGAAGGCGTGACTCAGCGGCACGTCGGCAGCATCGCGCCCCTGCGCAATCAGTACCCGGCCGATGCGCGGAACATGGTTGCGGGGATCGAAAACGTGCCAGTGGCCGTCGAGATAGGCCTCGAACCACGCCGAGAAGTCCATCGGCTCGGGTGCTGGCGGCACACCAATGTCCCCCAGATAGCCGGTGCAATAGCGCGCCGGGATGTTCAGCGCCCGGCAGAAGGCGATGGCCAAATGGGTGAAGTCCCGACACACGCCCTGCCCCTCCTGCAGGGTCTCCAGGGCGGTGCGAGTGCTGCTGGCGTGTTGATAACCAAAGCGGATGTGGCCGTGCACGTAGTCGCACACCGCCTGCACGCGCGGCCAGCCCTCCGGTGTGTGGCCGAACAACGCCCAGGCCATGTCCGAAAGCCGGTCGGTCTCGCAATAGCGGCTGCCGAGCAGGAACACGAGGGTCTCCGCCGGCAGGTCCTCCACCCGGTGCTGGCGCGCGCCCGGGTGCACCGGGTCGGGCAGGCCGCTGTCACTGACCACGGCGTCTGTGCTGATGCGCGTCAGTCCCGGCGGCGCAATGATCCGGCAACACCAGTTGCCGAAGCCGTCCCGATAGCCCGTCATCGGCGTCGGGGGGTCGGTGATGATGTGGTCCGGCCGCAGTACGTCCGATACCCGGCTGAAATGAATATTCAGCAACAGGATCATGGGCGTCGGTTGCGGACACTCGTAAGTCAGCTCGTAGCCGACGCGAATTAACATGGCGAACTCCTGGGCGTGGGCGGCTGACAGGCCGATGTGGGCGGCGCGTAACAGCCCCGGCGATGGACTTGAACATAGCACGCACTGAAGGAGAGGAGAGCAGCGCCGCGCGACGCGAGCGGCCGAGGTTCGCCCGATGCGGCGCCCGGTGGCGCGCCGGCACAAAGAAAAAGGGGCTACGGTTTCCCGTAGCCCCTTTTCTGCCGTTGGCTCCCCGAACTGGACTCGAACCAGTGACCCACTGATTAACAGTCAGTTGCTCTACCAACTGAGCTATCGGGGAATAGCGAGCCGCAAATCATAGCGGTTTTCTCCGTCGCAGGTCAACCGCGCTGCGCACCTGAGACATCTGCGCTGTCGCGATTTTCGGCACCCTAGAGCCGGCCGCTC
>CAZGCI010000060.1:0-23616 GCA_964524185.1 uncultured Thiohalocapsa sp.
AGTCTGAGCCGGAGATCGTGAAGAACGGCACCTTGGCCTCGCCGGCGATGGCGCGGGCGAGCAGGGTCTTGCCGGTTCCGGGCGGCCCAACCATCAACACACCCTTCGGGATCTTGCCGCCGAGCTTTTGGAACTTGGATGGGTCCTTCAGGAAGTCCACCACCTCGACGACCTCTTCCTTCGCCTCCTCGGCGCCCGCCATGTCGGCGAAGGTGACCTTGACCTGGTCTTCGCTCAGCATGCGCGCCTTACTCTTGGCGAAGGACATGGCTCCACGGCCACCGGCCCCGCCCTGCATTTGGCGCATGAAGAACAGCCAGAGCCCGATGAGGATGAACAGCGGGAACCAGTTGATCAGGATCTGCATCAGCACGGAGGGCTTCTCCGGCGGAGCCGCCTTGATCTCGACGTTGTTGTTGAGCAGGTCACCCACCAGACCGTCGTCGCCCGGGCTGTAGGTGGTGAAACGCTGACCACCCTCAGTGACACCTTCGATGGTACTGCCCTTGATGACGACCTGTTTCACCTGGCCCTGGCGCACCGACTCGATAAAGTCGGAGTAGGCCTCGGTGCGAGGCGCTGACTGTGTCGCGGTGAAGTTGTTGAACACGGACATCAGCACGATGGCGATGACCACCCAAAGGATCAGATTTTTTGCCATGTCACTCACGGCGCATGCCTCATCAGTCGCCGGCGTCCAGCGGGTGCGCTCGACGGCGGTATGGTTATTGTGGGCGGAAGAACTAGACGGTGAACCCTAACCGACCCGAAACCCTTTTGCCACAAAATAGGTCTCGCGGCTCTGGGTGCGAGAGGCCTCGGGCTTGCGACAGACCACCTTGTCAAAACGGCCGCGGAGGTCTCGCAGGGCTTCATCGAAGCCTGCCCCATGGAAGGCTTTGACGACCAGATGGCCGCCGGGTTTCAAAACCTGTTCAGCGAAGTCCACGGCCAGTTCAACCAGGAGGATCGAGCGCGGTTGGTCGACCGCCTTCATGCCGGACACGTTTGGGGCCATGTCCGAAAGCACAAGGTCGGCCGCCCTGGACGGCTCACCACCCCCCAGCCAGTCAAGCGCGAGCGTGAGCACGCGCGCGTCGTGAAAATCGCCGGTGATGACGTCCACCCCCTCAAGCGGCGCCATCGCCAACAGGTCGAGGGCGAGCACCCGCCCTCGCGGCCCGACCGCGCCGGCGGCCACCTGGGCCCAGCCGCCGGGTGCAGCACCGAGGTCGACGACGCATAGGCCCGGGCGCAGCAACCGATCCTTGGCATCGATTTCCAGGAGCTTATAGGCCGCGCGTGACCGAAACCCCTCCGCCTTGGAGCGGCGGACATAGGGGTCGCTGGCCTGACGCTGGAGCCAGCGTTGGCTGCTCTTGGAGCGCTTCATCTGGACCGATACCGTGCAGGCTCAGACCCGGTCCACCCAATCGAACTCGAACACCTCGAGCAGACCTCCGGCGACCGCGCCTGCAAACATCGCGGCAACCAACGCCGCGGGCAGTTGTTCACTGACGCGCAGTAGCACACCGGTGAGTGCGCCCGGATCGCCCACGGCGAAGATGCCCGCGAAGGCCGCAAGCCCGTTGGCCGCAAAGACGGCGATCACCGCTATGGTCAGCCCCTCGCTGACATCACAAAACCGGCCTCGACCGCCCCTGCGCACCGGGCGTGCCACCAGCACGCTCACATAGAGGACGCCGGTGACCGAGACCAGGAAGGCGAGGACGGCTGGCACCGGCAGGTGGATGCCCAAGGCCTGATCGACAAGCAGGAGCAGCCCCGCGGCCACCGCCCCGGTACCCAGCCCCGCCGACACTTTAACCCCCACTTCCGCGGTGCAGCGGTGTGGGAAGCGCACCAGAAAGCCGACCCCAAGGCTGAGCACCAACGCCGCAAGGCTGAGCATCCAGGGCGCCACGCCCGGACCCGAAATGGCCATGGCGAAGACGGCGCAGCCGGTACCGATCAGACTCGCGGTCAGTGCTAACTGTCGGGCGCCGTAGAAGGCGGCGCCGATCCCCCCCGCCGCGGCCGCGGCCGCCATGCTGGCGAAGGCGCCGAGCGTAGGGGTCAGCAACTGCGCCAGAACGAGGTAAAGGGGTGCATAGATCATGCCGATCAAGCTCCACACAGCGGAGCGGATCAGCACGGGGGACATGCGAAGCGATACAGCTTGGCTCATGGAAGCATGACTCCACTCGCGAGACTTGGTGCCGGAGGATGCGGCAAACGACCCAGGCGTTAGGGCGATGAGCCAATGCCCACGATGCGGGCGGGGTGGCTTTCGCTAACGGCTTGCTTACCGCAAGATGGTAATGCCGAAGAGGCCCCGGCTAAAGCGCGACGGCAAAAAAATGCTGCGCCGCATCAAGACTGGCCGTTACCGGAAGACGGCTGCCACGTAATGGCTGGAAGTGCAGACCGCGATGGATGACTCGGGCTGGACGACAGCGTGGGCGTCAGGCGGTGGCGCCGTGGTCCGGAGGGGGGGGTGGTGTGGGTTGGTGCGCCGATCCGGGCGGATCGACACATTTGTGCGGGCCGGGTCGGGCAGACCCGGCCCCCATCGGGGGTTGCCGTCAGCCGACGCGGAGCGTCCAGGAGGCGCACCAGCCGTTGGTGTTCACGGCCTTGCCGGGGAACAGGCTGCAGGGAACCCACTCGGCGTCGGACTGCGGCATCTGGAAGTTGCAGTTGCCGCAGTGCTGCTCCTCAGGAGCCAGGCCAGGGCGAGCCGCCGCCGCACGGTCGGCGGTGGTGGCGTCGTGGTGGTACTTGAGGGCCTGGGCGGTCGGGTCTGTAGCCGGGTCAACGTGCGGCAGATCCTGCGCGTAGGCGGCGGCAGTAGCCACCAGATTCATAACCGGCACGGCGGCCAAACCGCCGAGCATGGTCTTCACAGCGTCGCGACGGCTCTTGTTCATTGGCTTATCGGACATTCTGACGTCTCCTTCTGACGTGGATGAAACAGCGATCACCCCAAGTGGTAAGCTCGAGCGAGGCGACCGACCGGGGACGTGTCACGCACGGACATTCCGCAGTCACAGGTCCCAAAACCGCCGCGCATTGTGCATCAAGTCTCGCCAAAACGCGAATGCACGAGAGCGGCGCGCCTGCGGTGTCACTGCTTCCCTCGGACAGCAAAGATGCGCGCAGGTTGCATCACCCAGATCGTCGACCTTTGCGCGCCCACCACTGCGCACCTGGATTGCTTGACCGCGCCAGATGCTTGCAGATACCTCAAATGTTCTACGCCGCATCCTGCGCCAGGGGCTGGCAGGGGGAAAGGGCCGAGGGCGGAGGCACAACCGCTGACGCCAGAAAAGCGCGCCCAAACCTCGGCGCTGGCCAGCGAAGCCCCCCCTGGCCTGCCAGCGCCCGAGTCGCCCGTCGGTCCAAGGCATCGCCTCCCTACAGGTAACTGCCGGCCCCCAGGTAACGCTGGCGCCAGTAATCCCTAGACAAGCTCGACAGGCGTACGCGCTGCTTGGATGTCGACGCATGCACGAAGCGGTCGCGATCCACCATCAAGCCAACGTGGTACTGGTCTGGGCCGGTCTTGAAAAACACCAAGTCCCCCGGGCTGGGCCCGCGCTTCACGGGCCGCGCCGAGGCCTGCTGCGCCGTCGACACCCGAGGAATCTTCACCCCGGCCGCAGCGTGCGCAAACTGGGTCAGGCCGCTGCAATCCAGCCCCTCGCCAGGGTCCGAGCCGCCATAGATATAGGGTGTGCCCACCTGTGACAGGGCAGCAATGACAACGCTCGCACGCCTTTCATCCAGCCCGGTGAGATCGAACAGCTCCCCGTCGGCGCTCACCGTTCGCGACGGCGTACCACCACAACCAGCCAATACACCAACGGCCGCGGTGACGAGCGCAAGCCGCCAGGGCCATGTCTTGAGCCTGGGCACTGACATTGAAGTAACTTCCCCACAGTTTGTTCTAAGTTTCTGTCCCTGAGAATATTAGTAGCTGATTAGGGAACTGTCAAGGGCACACGCCCAGACCGGTTTCGCCCAGCCCGAGGCGACCAGCGGCGCATCCGGGGCAGCGCGTGGCTTGCCGCACGGTCGCTTAATCCTCGGTCCAACTGAACCGGACCACCAAATCGTCCCAACTGCCGGGGAAGTCGCCGCCATCCTCGCAGTTGATGACCACGCGGCGCTCGCCCTCCTCGCTCTCCGCGCAGACATTGAGGTCGCTCACCACCCAGTGGTCGGTCTGCAGGGCAAGACAAGCGACCGTGATCGGGGTGTGCTCGAAGGTGCGAGACCCGGCACCGATGGTGCGCCGCTCGCCGCGGCCTTCCCACTCGAAGTGCATCTGCCCGGCGGCGTCCCAGATGCGGCACTGCTGGAGCTTCTTCGCGTTGACCATGGCATGCACCGTCACCGGACGGTCGGTGGGCACCCCCACCTGCACCATGCGGGTGCCGGGGCGCATGTCGGTGTGGGCATACAGGGCGTCGTCCACTTCAATGATGCGTACGTCGTTCATGCTTACGTCCTGGAGAATTCGTTTAGTTGACCAAGTGAATGGAAAATCGTTAGTCGGGAAGGTTCCAATTCCGGCCATCTCGTCGGGGCCATGGCGGCGGTGGACCACCATCGGAAGTGCATAGCGCCATAAGAGGCACCACATCGGGGGCCGGGATACAGGCCCCGTGTCCGGGCTGAGATGGTGGCCGTGACCCGCTGGTCAGCGGCGTTGCATCACCCTTGCCCCTCGCCTATGGTCGCGGGGTGAGTCCAACGGAGTCGCGCCATGCCCGTGACCTTGAAGCCCCGCCGCCTCGCTCTTGGCGGGTCGAGCTTCTTAGAACTGACCCCTGACCCGGAGCGTCCACGCCGATATCTGGTGCGCTACTGCGGCTTCGACCGCGACCGGCGTGCCCATGCGGCCACCGAGCGCGCACGCGTGCGGCTGCTGCTGGCCAGCCAGCGCGGCCAGGCACAGCACCCCTACCCGCTGCCGACCCGGGTCGTCATCGGCAGCATCGACAGCGACGGTTGGCATTGCGGCCGCTCGCCCTATGCCGCGCCGCTGGCGGCGCTGCCGGCGGTGCGCAACCAGCTCGACCAGCTTCTGGAAGACCTGACACTGCGCGTTGCCCTCGCCGCGGTGGCGAAGGCACGCGACGCGACTAGTAGCGGGAGCTAAGATTCACGCCACGCCGCATGCATCATTGCAACTGCGGTGCAGCGCGCCCGCACGGCACCAGTAATGCCGGCACAATGGGCGGCGTCCAGCGCGGGCCGCCTGGCGCACACGTGCAAGCGCGGTCCTGCAGCCCTCGCGGCGCGGCGTGCGCTCGCGTCCACGCAAAGGCGCCGAACATGCGGTGCGCACGAGCCAGCCGGAGCAGTCACCCATGGGCCTCTTTGACATCATCGCGATCCTGATCACCCTCTCTGCGCTATTCAGCTGGATCAATCACCGCTACCTCAGGCTGCCCACAGCCATCGGCCTGATGCTGATCGCGCTGTTGGTGTCCCTCGCGCTGCTGTTGCCAATCCCCGGCAGCGAGCAGCTCGAGGCCGACGCTCAGGTCATGCTCAACAGCATCGATTTTGACGCCACCGTGCTGCATGGCATGCTGAGCTTCTTGCTCTTTGCCGGTGCGCTGCACGTCAACCTGTTCGACCTGGCCGAGCAAAAGTGGGTCATCGCCATCCTGGCGACCCTCGGCGTGCTGGGCGCCACTTTTCTCGTGGGTACAGGGGCATTCATCCTCTTCTGGCTGCTGGGGCTGGATGTGCCCTTCCTCTACTGCCTGTTGTTCGGCGCGCTGATCGCGCCCACGGACCCCATCGCGGTGCTGGGCATCCTGAAAAGCGCCGGCGCACCCAAGGCACTGGAGGTCAAGATCACCGGCGAATCGCTGTTCAACGACGGCGTCGCGGTGGTGACCTTCCTCGTGTTGAGCGAGATCGCCTTCGGCGGCGACCAGGTGACGGTGACAGGCGTGCTGGAGCTCTTCGGCAAGGAGGCGCTCGGGGGGCTCGTGTTCGGACTCGCCGCCGGCGGGGTCGCCTTCCTGATGCTCCGCCGCGTCGACAACTATCAGGTGGAGGTGCTCATTACGCTGGCAGTGGCGAGCGGCAGCTACGCCGCGGCGGAGAACCTGCACATCTCCGCCCCCATCACCGTGGTGGTGGCGGGGCTTCTGATCGGTAATCAGGGCCGCAGCGGCGCCATGTCCGCGCTCACCCAGGAGCACCTGGACGATTTCTGGGAGCTGGTGGACGAGGTGCTGAACGCCGTGCTGTTCGTGCTCATCGGCCTGGAGGTGCTGGTCCTGACCCTCAATGCCGAATACCTCATTGCGGGTCTGCTCGCCATTCCCCTGGCGCTGCTGTCGCGCGCCGCAAGCACCGGGCTGTCCATTGGCTACCTGCGTCGGTTCCGCAGCTTCTCCCCCGGGGTGGTCACCATTCTCACCTGGGGCGGCCTGCGCGGGGGCATCTCGGTGGCGCTCGCACTCTCTCTGCCAGAGGGAGAGACCCGAGACCTGCTGGTGACCGTCACCTATTGCGTGGTGGTCTTCTCCATCCTCGTGCAGGGGCTGACCCTCGGACCGGTGGTGCGGGCGGTGGCCCGGCGCGCCGACACCGAGATGGCGCGCACGGGGCTCCCGGGCCTGAGCACCGCAGACGGTTCCGGCGCGGGTGCTGCCACCGAGGACACTGCACCATGAAGGGCGGCGTCCCCAGCGACGACCCCTCGGCGCATCCGCAACCGGACCCGAAACCCTATGCGAGCCTCTCGCCGGACCAGGTGCTGGACGCCATCGAATCCGTCGGCTTCGCCGTGGATGGGCGCCTGCTGGCACTGAACAGCTACGAGAACCGTGTCTATCAAGTGGGCCTGGACGATGCCGCCCCGCTCATCGCAAAATTCTATCGCGCCCAGCGCTGGACGGATGCGCAAATCCTGGAAGAGCACAGCTTTGCGCAGGCGCTGGCCGAGGCCGAGATCCCGGTGGTGCCGCCGCTTGCCCGCGAGGGACAGACGCTGCTGCGCTACGCGGGGCTGCGGTTTGCCGTGTTCCCGCGTCGCGGCGGCCGCGCACCGGAGCTCGACGATCCCGCGGTGCTGCACCGCCTCGGACGGCTGCTGGCCCGGCTGCATAACGTCGGCGCCGCCGCCGCGTTCGCGCACCGCCCAGCCTTGACCGTCCAGAGCTTCGGCGAGGCGCCAGGTGCCTACCTGGTGGACGCGGGCTGGATCCCGACGGAGCTGCTTCCGGCCTATTGCTCCGTGCTGGAGCAGGCGCTGAGCGAAGTGCGCGCGTGCTTCGAGCGGGCCGGCGACGTCACTCGGCTGCGCCTGCACGGCGACTGCCACCGCGGCAACATCCTCTGGACCGACGCCGGCGCTCACTTCGTGGATCTCGACGACGCGCGCATGGGCCCGGCCATCCAGGATTTGTGGATGCTGCTCGCCGGGGAGCGCGACGAGATGGCCGTGCAATTCGCCCAGGTGTTGGCAGGCTATCGCGAGTTCCGCGACTTCGACCACAGCGAGCTGCATCTGCTGGAGGCCCTGCGCACGCTGCGCCAGATCCACTTCGCCGCCTGGCTTGCCCGCCGCTGGGAGGATCCGGCCTTCCCCGCCGCCTTCCCGTGGTTCGGGGAGCCAAGGTTCTGGCAGGATCAGATCCTGGCCCTGCGTGAGCAGATCGCCGCCATGCAGGAAGGCCCGCTGCCGCTGTTCGACTGAGCCCGGCATGATCGCGAGTCTCCTCGGCATCGGCGCAAGGCTCGCCGTCGGCCTGCTCGCCCTCGCCGTGTTCGTTTGGTTCCTGCAACCGAAGCTGTTGTTCTATCCGTCGTCGCAGCTGGTCGCCGCGCCGTCACAGTGGGGACTACCTTACGAGGATGTCTGGCTCACCACCGCCGATGGCGTGCGTCTGCATGGTTGGTTCGTGCCCGCACAGCGGCCGGCCGCCCAGCCAGGCCGGCCGAGGCCGCAGACCCTCCTCTTCCTGCACGGCAACGCGGGCAACATCTCCCATCGCGGCGCGTCGCTCCAGATCTTCGCCGAGCTCGGGCTCGATGTGCTCATGCTCGACTACCGCGGCTATGGGCTGAGCGAGGGGCAGCCGAGCGAGGCCGGGCTCTACAAGGATGCGGACGCGGCCTGGCGCTGGCTCACCGACACCCGGGGGCTAGGTCCACTGGACATCGTCATCTTCGGTCGGTCCCTGGGTGGCGCCGTCGCCGCGGAGCTGGCGGCGCGGGTGCAGCCCGGCGCCCTCATCGTCGAGTCCAGTTTCAGTGACCTCGCCAGCATGATTCAGCACCACTATCCCGTCCTCGGCCAGCTCATTCCGCTGCGCTATCGGTTCCCCGCCGCCGCGGCGCTGGCCAGGGTCGAGGCACCGGTGCTGGTGCTACACAGCCCCGACGACGACATCGTGCCTTACGCCCAGGGCCGGGCGCTCTACGCCGCGGCCAACGAGCCGAAACGCTTCGTAGACCTCACCGGCGGCCACAATGATGGGTTCCTGGTCAGCCAGCCGCATTACCAACAGGCGCTCGCCGACTTCCTCGACTGGCGCCCGGAGGGATCATGAACCAGCGTCGTCGCGGCGGCGCGCGCCGTTCGGGGCGCCTTGTGCTGTTGCGCTGGGCCAGGGTGCTGGCGCTGGGCTGGGTGTTGAGTCACCTCGCCGGCTGCGCTGCACCGCGCCTAGTGCCCACGCCGACGCCGGTGCTGGCACCCGAGCTCGCGGG
This sequence comes from uncultured Thiohalocapsa sp., assembly GCA_964524185.1. Classification (GTDB taxonomy): domain Bacteria; phylum Pseudomonadota; class Gammaproteobacteria; order Chromatiales; family Chromatiaceae; genus Thiohalocapsa. The sequence continues at coordinate 8,746 of CAZGCI010000060.1, forward strand.
CACGCAGGCGCGCATGCCGGACGGCTTCCGGCTACCGCTGCGCGTTTGGGGACCAGCGCAGTCAGACACGCTTGCCCTGGCACTGCACGGCTTCAACGACTACTCCAACGCCTTCGCGCCCCTGGCGCAACGCCTCGCCGCCGATGGGATGCGCGTGTACGCCGTCGACCAGCGTGGGTTCGGCGCGAGCCGCCTCGCCGGGCGCTGGCACGGCAGCGACCAGCTCACCGCGGACCTGCGCGCGCTCATCCGCGCACTGCGGGCACAGCACCCCGACACCCGCCTGGTCGTCATCGGCGAGAGCATGGGCGCGGCAGTGGTACTCGCTGCCCTCGCCGATGGCCCGCTGGACGCCGATGCCTTGGTGCTGATCGCCCCGGCCGTCTGGAACCGCGAAGGCATGCCCTGGTATCAGCGTTTGGTGCTGGACACGGCGGTGCGCGTTGCCCCCGGCAGGGTGCTCACCGGCGAGGGTGTGCCCATCCACCCCTCCGACAACATCGAGATGTTGCGCGGCATGGGTGCAGACCCCTTGGTGCTGAAGGGCGCCCGCGTCGACGCCCTGTGGGGGGTCACCAACCTGATGGACCGGTCCCTGGCCGGCATCGGCCAGCTGCACGGACCGACGCTGCTCCTCTACGGGGAGCGCGACCGCATCATCCCGCCGCGGGCATTCTGCCGCATGCTGGACCGGCTGCCGCCGGAGCCGCAGTGGGACGCGCTCGGCCTGCGCCTAGTGCTCTACCGGCACGGCTGGCATATGCTGCCCCGGGACCTCCAAGGCGCGCGGGTCAGACACGACATTGCACAGTGGCTGCATGACCCGACCGCACCGGTGCCATCGGGCGAGGCGGTCGCGCCTGAGAGCGCACGTTTGCGGAATTTCTGCCAACAACATGGCGGCTGACCAGCGTCTCAAGGTGCGTGTCGGGATGTCGCTCCCGCAGCCCGGCCTCGGTTATAGTGCGCGGTTTTCCAGGCACCCGCGCCGGCGCCCGAGGGGTCGAAAGCATGAGCAAAGGCAAACGCAACATTACCGAGCGCTTCACCGTTGCCGGCAATGAGCTGGTGGACTTCGTCAAGCAGCTCATCGCCGACGGCAATGTTCGCCGGCTGGTCATCCGGCGGCCGAGTGGCGAGGCGCTCATCGAGGTGCCGTTGACGGCGGGTATCGCCGTCGGCGGTGCGCTCACCCTGCTCGTTCCCGTCATCGCCGCCGTTGGCGCCATCGCCGCCTTGCTGGCCAAGTTCGAGGTGGACGTGGAGCGCGTCGATCAGTCAACCCCCTTCCTGGAAGACGGGGAAGATCGCCACTGGGATCGCCTCGAGGACGACGAGCAACGCTGACCGCATCAATCCGACAACGCAACAAACGAGACCGACGACCAATGGAACAAGTCAAGCAAACCGCTACCCACCGCATCTACAAGAAGCGTTCTGGGCGTCATGCGGTGAAGGACACGAAGACCAAGCAGTGGCTCAACGGCGACGACAAGACCGCTGTCCTGCTCGCCGAGGGGCTCATCGAGCCGCCGAAGCAGAAGGCGCCACAGGCCGAGGCCGAGGCCGAGCCCGCAGCCGCCGGCGACGACTCGGCGCCGGCGGCGGAGTAGACCGACCCGCCAACTTGGCGCCGAGCGCATCGGCGCCAATCAACCCCGCCCAACGTAACGCACAGACAGAGCGCACACAGGGGCCAGCCCAGCGCTGCACGCACTGTGCGCGCTAGGCAGCGCAGCGCAGCCGCAGGTCACAGGCGCGGCTAGCGTTAGAACACCGCATGCGTGCGGTAGACGTACTTGGTGAGCTCCACGTATTGCGCGTTCATGCGCCGCAGGATGTCCTGGCTCACCTGCACGATGTTCTGCATCACGCGGTAGACGAGCCAGGGATGCTGCTCCACCAGCCCCTCGAAGGCCTCACGCTCCACGCTGCAGACCTGCGTGCGGCCCAGCGAACGCAGCGTCGCCGTGTGGGGGCGGCCGCTGATAAAGCCCATTTCACCCGCCAAGTCGCCTGTCCTCAGAACGTGTATCGTAGTGTACTCGCCCTTGCCCATATCGCGCGTCACGGCGATGCCGCCCTCGGCGAGAATGTGCAGGCTGTTATCGATCTTGCCCTCATCGATCAGCACCTCGCCGTCCTCAAGGCGGCGGCAGTAGGCAATCCCGGCCAGGACGCGCACTTGGTCGTCGGTGAGCCCAGCGGTGAGGGGCGAACTGCGCAGATACGGGAAATCAGTCTCGGCATTCATGGACGGGAGCTCCGGATGATTGGTCCGGAGCGGACACTACAACCATTCCCACACCGTGCGCAATGTGAGGACCGGCAATGGGCAGGCGTGCCCTCAGCGGGACCGTCAGCGCTGCACCGCAGCATGGCGAGTGGGTGATCGCATCCCGGGCGTTCCGTTGCGGTCCGCAGCCGCGCGTGATTGCCAAAGGGGCCGCGCAACGCGCCCTGCGTTCGATCGAGTCAGCCCTACGCAGCTAGCGGTTTTAAGGGCGAATCGCCTTGCGGCAGATCAAGCCCCCAACTTGTCCCCGTTGCGCCGAAGCGTCCATCATGCACCCTAACGTTCCAAATCCGGCGCCGATGGCGTCGGCACCGAACCATCTGCACAGCCCGGGAGTCCGCCATGGAACAACACTCAGGTGCCACTGTTCAGACGCTGCCCAACGGTGTCATGTTGAACGCCTATCCGGACAGCATCGGCAATCGACTGTCCGATCTCGTGACCTTGCTGCGCGAGCCGGACTTCGATGACACCTTCTCCCTGCTCTATCTGCTGCCTACCTGTTTCCACAGCGACCTCGACCGCGGGTTCTCGGTCATCGACTATGACCTGAACGAGGCACTGGTCGCCCCCGATGATCTAGCAGCGCTCGCGGCGCGCGGCATCCAATTCAAGTTCGATCTGGTGCTGAACCACCTGTCCGTGGCCTCCCCCCAGTTTCAGGACCTGCTGCGCAACGGCGACGACTCCGAGTACCGGGATTTCTTCGTCGATTGGAACACGTTCTGGCACGAGCACGGCGAGATGGGCCCCGACGGGCACATGATCCCCGCTCCAGAGCACCTGGAGCAGCTCTTCCTGCGCAAGCCGGGCCTACCCATTCTGGATGTGCGCTTCCCGGACGGCACAGAGCGGCCCTACTGGAACACCTTCTACCAAAAGGTCAGCTACCGGCCGCTATCACCGGACGAGCTCGTCGCCGCTGGTGTGGACGAATCCGTGGCCACATCCATCGCCATGATGGTCAACGGCGCTCTGGAGAACGGCGTGGCGCCCGATGACATCGACCTCGACGGCTACAACAACTACCGCAGTGAAGCCCTCGCACTGGTGGACGACAAGCGCGAGTATCTCGGCCAAATGGACCTGAACGCCCGCTCCGAGCAGGTCTGGGATTTCTACGACGAAACCCTGGGCAAGCTCGCCAGTTACGGGGCCAAGATCATCCGCCTCGATGCCTTCGCCTACCTGCACAAGGAACCCGGTAAGCCCAACTTCTTCAACAAGCCCGGCACTTGGGAGTATCTCGACCGGCTGCGCGGCATCGCCCGCAAGCACAACCTCATCGTCTTCCCGGAGGTGCATGCAGAGTACGGCAAGGAACTGCACGAGGAGGTTGCCCACCAGGGCTATCCCATCTACGACTTCTTCTTCCCAGGGCTCGTTCTGGACGCCCTACACCACCAGACCGGCGCCACGCTCAAGCGGTGGATTTACGAGATCCAGAGCCGCGGCCTGGAGACCATCAACATGCTCGGCTGCCACGACGGGATTCCTGTGCTGGATCTGCGCGGCGCCATCGTGGAGGGGGTGCCACACGCGGGGCTGCTGGAGGACACGCGCATCGACGCGGTGATGGAGGCCATCATCCAGCACGGCGGCCGGGTCAAGAACCTCTACGGTACCGACGGCAAGAAGATCGCCTACTACCAGATCAACGCCACCTACTTCAGCGCCCTCGGAGAGGACGAGCAAAAGCTCCGCCTCGCCCGGGCCATACAGCTCTTTATGCCCGGCATCCCACAGGTCTGGTATCTGGATCTGTTCGCCGGCAAGAACGACTACGCCGCAGCCGATGCCGGCGGCGCCGCCGGCCACAAAGAGATCAACCGCACCAATCTGTCCATGGACGCGGTGCGGGAGGGGCTGGACCGGCCCATCGTCCGCGACCAGCTCGAGATGATCCGCCTGCGCAATACGTCACCGGCCTTCGCCGGTGCGCTCAGTGTCGTTGAGACGGATGACCCGCAGTTGGAGCTCACCTGGCGCAACGGCTCAGACACCGCCACCCTGCGGGCCGACCTCGCCACCTACGCCTTCGAGATCATCGCGCGCGGCGCAGGCGGCACCGCGCAGCGGCTGGCCTTTGCGTCATCGCCGGCTTAGGGATGAGTACCTAGCGAGGTGATGCCTCTAACCGACGCGCGACTGAGGCGCGCCGGCACGCCAGGGAGTCGTTCTTTGGCCGGGGCCAAGGCGCTGACGTGCACCCCTGGCGTCAGCGGTTGCGCCTCGGCCCTCGGCCCCCGGCGCTTCCCCAGGCCGGCGCCTGGCACACGAGGCGGCGTGGAAACCTCGACATATCTGTGAACATCTGCCGCGGTTGAGCAATCTAGGACCTAGGCCCTGAGAACCGTAAGGCATCGAGCGCCAGCAGCAGCGATGCCACGCCTGCGGCGGCAACGGCCCAGAGGACATGGCGGGCGTTCGCGGCAACCGGATCTGCGGGTCGGCTGCCGCCCGGCGCCGGCGCCGGCGGTGTGGGTCGCTCTGGTGCACGCAGGCGTTGGGCCCGCTCGTCGAGCACCTCAAACGTCGGTTCTCCGGCGCCGGCATCGAAGAGTTCGCCGCGCAGGCGTTGCACCTCATCGAGACGGATCCCGCGTTCCAGATCTGCAGGCGGACCGCTGCCGCCGCGCCAAGCAGCGACGCCGCGCCGTTGATGCTCGCGGCTGTAGTCCGCGTCCGTCAGCAGTTTGAACGGATGCCACACCAGCGGCAGGAACACACCGACGATGACGGCAAAGGCGTAGAGCACGCCGGCGGTGCTGACGAGAATACGATGGGTCATGGTGCGGCCGTCAACGGTGCTCACGGGCTTTCGCGCCTTAGACCGCAAGCCGCGCGTCGGGTGCTGCAGACCTCATGGGGCAAGCCAAGTGCCGTGCCAACGGTCGTGGCGCCAATCGAAGCAGGCTCGCCGGTGACCACGGGCAGCCAGGTAGAGCCAGTCGATGTGATCCACCGTTGTGAGCACAACGCTAAAGTGCTCGCGGCCGGCATCGGTATCGGCATCGGCGGCCGGACTCGGGGCCGGATCGGCCGAGGCTGGATCATCCAGCGGCGTGCCTGGACCCGCCAGCGCTCGATAGCAGGCCCGCGCGTTGTGCCCGGTCGCCGCCCAGGCGGGCTCGGCCCCCGCGGCCGTGGCTAGCACGGCACACCCGCGGGCGCGGATCTGGATCTTCGCCCGCGCATCATAGGCGCAGAGTTCCACCCTTGGATGCTCGGCGATCTCCGCGAACTTCTCCGAGCGCCGATCCGTATGCACCCTTAACCAGCGGGCGGTGCGATCTACGCCCCGCAGCACCACCGTGCGCACCCGTGGCGCGCCATCGAGCCCGATGCTCGCCAGCTGTACCGTATGCATACCCGCACGTCGGTCGGCGACGCCGCGTCCGAGGCGTTGCCACACCTGCTCCAAGGTCGCATCGAGGTCGCTGTAAAAGTGTTCGTCCATCATCCTGAACCGCAGGCTCGCACCGGTTGCCGGATGCCGACTGCGCAGCGACGGGACGGAGACGCGAGCGGGGAGCCATCGGGCCGTTCCCAACAGACTGCGCCGCCGGCTGCGGCGTGAGCAGGCGGCGCTCGGGCGGCAGATTCAACGCGGGAGCCTGGAGACGATGCTGCGACGATTCGACTGTCGCAGCTGCGCCAGGCAGCTCAACCGTTGCTCACCCGGGCATGGTCGGGAAGCCGGCCCGCGGGCCCATCTCAAAGCGGTCGCGGGCGTACAGCGGCGGGGATTGCATGTAGATGGCCACGAGCTCGGCGATGGACTCCAGCGACTCCTGATGGATGCGCTCGTAGCCATGGCTCGCATCGATGCCGAAGGTCACCAGCGCCGTGCGCACATCGTTCCCCGCCTCCAGCGCCGCGGCACTGTCGGAGCGGTAGAACTTGAACACATCGCGCTGGTGCGGAATCTGAAATTCCTGGCAGATCTGGATGATGCGATGGGTTAGGTGGTAGTCGAAGGGTCCACCCATATCCGCCATGCAGATGGTGGCGCCGAACTCGCTGGAGTTCTGCCCGGGGGCCGTGGTCCCGTTGTCGATGGTGAGCATTTCGGCGACGTCCTTGTGCAGGGCCGCTGACGCACCGGACCCCACCTCCTCGGAAATCGTAAAGAGCGGATGGCAATCCACGGGCAGCTCGATCCGCTGCTCCTTGACGGCCTTGGTGGCCGCCAGCAGCAGGGCCGCGCCCGCCTTATCGTCCAGGTGGCGCGAGTTGATGAAGCCCGTCGCCGTCACCTCAGGGTTGGTGTCGATGGCGATGAAATCGCCCACATGCACGCCGAGCCGCAGCAGGTCTTCCAGGTTGAAGACGCGCTCGTCGATGCGAAACTCGACATAGTCCCAGCCAGTGGGCTGAGAATCGATCTCCGGGCCGAAGGTGTGGCCGGACGCCTTCAGCGGCAGGATGGTGCCTCGGTGCTGGCCGTTGTCCGTGAACAGCGTGCAGCGCGCGCCTTCGGCGAAGCGGGCGTTCCAATGGCCGACGGGCACCAACTGCAGACGCCCGTTGGGCTTCAGCGCTTTCACCATCGCACCCAGGGTATCGATGTGCGCAACGATGGCCTTATTCGGCCGCTCCGCCTCGCCCTTGAGCGTCGCGCGGATGGCACCTCGACGGGTGAGCTCGAAGGGCACCTCCATGCGCTCCAGCTCTTCGCAGACCAAGTGGACGACGCGATCGGTATAGCCGGACGGACTCGGCGTAAACAACAGCCGCAGGAGGATATCCAGCAGATACTCGGCATCAATGGGGACGGCTTTCAAACGTGCTGCTCTCAGTGGGCCAAGGACCGCGTGGTGGTCTGCGGAAACAGCAGATCGACGAAGCGCTCGGCGGTGGGCTGCGGCTCATGATTGGCGAGTCCGGGGCGCTCGTTGGCCTCGATGATCACGTACTCGGAGCCGCCGATGTCAGGAACAAGAAAATCCAGCCCCGTCACCGGAATATCAAGCGCGCGCGCGGCCTTTTGTGCCGCCGCGGCCAACGTGGGGCTCAGTTGCTCCGTGCAGTCGTGGATCGTACCGCCGGTGTGCAGATTGGCGGTCTTGCGCACCACCAGTAGCTCACCTTCGGGCGGCACATCGTCCATGCGATAGCCGGCCTGTTGCACACAGCGCTCGGTTTCGTCGTCCATGGGGATGGAGCTCTCGCCGCCGGTGGCGGCGCGGCGGCGGCGGCTCTGGATCTGGATCAGCTCACTGACGGTGTTTTGGCCGTTGCCCACCACATGCGCCGGGCGGCGAATGGCCGCGGCAACCACCTGGAAGTCGATGACGATGATGCGCAGATCGTCGCCTTCGCAAAACTGCTCCAGGATCACCGTCTCGCAGATGCGCTCCGCACCGACGATGGCCCGCTCCAAATCCGCCACGGACCGGATATCGACACTGATGCCGGCGCCCTGCTCCCCGCGCGCAGGCTTCACGACCACGCGCTTGTACTTGCTGAGGAAGGCCTCGGCCTGATCGAGGGCCTCGAACTCGCACTGGTCCGGTACCTGGAGTCCGGCGCGGCGCAGCAGCCGCTGCGTCACGGCCTTATCGTCGCAGCGGCTCATGGCAACGGCCGTGGTCAGCTCGCTCAGGGATTCCCGACAAACGATCCGCCGCCCCCCGAGACTGAGCGCAAAATAGCCCGCCTCGGCGTCGATGACCTCGATGCCGATGCCGCGCCGGCGAGCCTCGTTGACGATGATGGTGGCGTAGGGGTTGAGGTTGGTCTCCGGCTGCTTGCCGATGAACAGGGGCTCGTTGTAGGCATTCTTGTTCTTGAGGGCAAACACCGGCACGCGCTCGAAGCCGAGCTTCTCGTAGAGCCGGATGGCGCCGCCGTTATCGTGCATCACCGACAGGTCCAGAAAGGCGCGCCCACGGGCCTGATAGAACTCCGCCACCTGGCGCACCAGGCTCTCGCCGATGCCGGGGTATGGCGCCTGGGCGTCAACGCAGAGCGCCCAAAGGCTCGCGCCGCGCTCGTAGTCGCGGAAGGCCTCCACATGGTCCACGCCGCAGACCACGCCGAGGATGGAGCCGTCTTGCAGGTCTTCGGCCACCCAGTAGTGCAGCACCCGCGATGCGCGCTGCGCGAAAATGAAGTCCGGCTCCGGCGGGACCATCTTGCGCGCCGCGTAGAGCCGGGTGGCCGCCTCCGCGTCCATGTGACTCGTAAGCAGGCGCACCACGAAGCCCTTGGGCCGGCGCTGACGGAACTGATAGCGCTCGAACCAGAGCCGAAACGTGTGGGACGGGTCCAGGAACAGATCCTGGGGCGCATAGGACAGCACCACGTGCGGATCGCGGAGATACAGCGCCACGTCGCGGCGCCCGGACTGCTCGTTCTGCAGACAGCGCGCGAGCCGTTGGGCGTCGTTGAAGGTCTGCCCGAAAATGAGCCGACCCCAACCGCAGTCGATCACGGTCTCGGACCAGCTCTCGTCGTCGCTGCGCGGCTTGCTATCCCAGCTGCTCACCGACGGGCCGCGCTTGCGCTCGAGCCGATGGTGAATGCTGTCGCGTAGGCTCATGACTTCAGTCCTCTCGTGCCGGTCGTGTTACTGCTTCGACGGTAGCGCTTCGCAACTGCGCGGCTCGAACACCAGTTGAGCCCGAAGGACGGGGCGGCGCCACTTGCTCCCGGCCCGCGCTGGGTCTTAGATCCCTTGCTCCTGCAGCCAAAGCTCCAGTAGTGCAACCTGCCAGAGCTTCGAGCCCCGCAGCGGCGTGATGTGCGCCTCGGGCTCCGCCAGCAGCGCCTGCACATAGTCGGGCTGGAACAACTGCCGGTCGCGGGCGCGCTGCGAGGTCACGGCATCGCGCATCATGTCCAGCACCTCGCCCCGGGGATATTTCAGCGCCGGCACCGGGAAGTAGCCCTTGGGGCGGTCGATGACCTCGCTCGGGATCACGCGGCGCCCGACGGCCTTCAGCACACATTTGCCATCGTCGCAGAGCTTGTGCTCGGCGGGGATGCGCGCCGCCAGCTCCACCAGCTCGTGGTCCAGGAAGGGCACACGCGCCTCCAGGCCCCAGGCCATGGTCATGTTGTCCACGCGCTTCACCGGGTCATCCACCAGCATGATCAGCTGGTCGATCCGCAGCGCCTTGTCCACGGCCGCCTCGGCGCCGGGCATGGCGAAGTGACTGCGGATGAAGTCGCGGCTGTAGTCCTCGCCATGCAGCCGGGGATGCACCGCCCGCAGGTATTCGTCGTGGCCCCGGTCGCAGAACACACGGGCGTAGTCCGCCGCCGCGTTCGTGCTCTGCTGCATGGGGGGATACCAGTGGTAACCGCCGAACACCTCGTCCGCGCCCTGCCCGCTCTGCACCACCTTGACATGCTTGGCCACCTCCTGCGAGAGCAGAAAGAAGCCGATGACGTCGTGGCTCACCATGGGCTCGGCCATGGCCCGGATACAGCTCGGCAGGTTGGGCAATAGCCGCGAGCCGGAGTCCACGTGTATCTTGTGGTGACGGGTGCCGTAGTGCTTGGCGATGATGTCCGAGTACTGGAACTCATCACCCAGCTCATCGCCGACGCTCTCGAAGCCAACGGAGAAGGTGTTGAGGCCGGTCTGGCCACCCTCTGCCAGCAGGCCGACGATGAGGCTGGAGTCCAGCCCGCCGGACAGCAGCACACCCACGTCCACATCCGCCACCAAGCGCCGCTTGACGGCGGTGCGCAGGGCCGCCAGGACCTGCTCCTGCCAGTCCTGGAAGCTCAAGCCCTGCTCTTCCGGCCGGGTCTCGAAGGTGGGCTCCCAATAGGCGTGCTCGCGGGTGGTGCCGTCCGGCTCGATGACACGGATGGTCGCTGGCGGCAACTTGCGCACGCCGCGCAGGATGGTGTAAGGCGCCGGCACGACGGCGTGGAAATGCATGTAATGATGCAGCGCCACGGGGTCGAGGTCCGTGTCAATGCCACCGCCCGCGAGCAGCGCTGGCAGGGTGGACGCGAACCGCACGCCTCCCGGCACCTCGGCAAAGTACAGCGGCTTGATGCCCAGGCGGTCACGCACCAGCGTCAGCCGGCCGGTATCCCGCTCCGCCACGGCAAAGGCAAACATACCGTGGAAGCGATGCACGCACTCCGGCCCCCAGGCGTGGAAGGCCTTCAGTACCACCTCGGTGTCGCCGTGCGAGAAGAAGCGGTAGCCTTGCTCGGAGAGCTCGGCGCGCAGCTCCTTGTAGTTGTAGATGCAGCCGTTGAACGCGGCCGTCAGCCCCAGGTCGCTGTCCACCATCGGCTGGTTGGCGTGGGTGCTGAGGTCGATGATGCTGAGCCGGCGGTGGCCGAGCGCCACGCGCCCCTGCTGGAACAGGCCGCTGCTGTCTGGGCCGCGGGGCTCCATGACAGCATTCACGGCGGCCAAGGCGCCGAGGTCGATGGGACGGTCGTCGAAGCGGATCTCGCCGCAGAAACCACACACGTCAAGGATACTCCTGTCGGGGCGGACAAGACTGCGGCGGACGGCCCCGGCTCGCGCACGCCGGCGGGGTCGGACGAGGGCGGCGAGCTGGATTTTGCGCCGCACAGCGGCGCGGGTCAGTCACCGCTACGCCGGCCGACCGCGCAGAATGCGATCGGACAATGCCCTAAATGCAGGGGCCATGGTAACCAATGCTCCGGCGGGCTGCCAGGGAACAAGGGCGGAGGGCGGAGGGCGGAGGGCGGAGGGCCAAGAAGTTTCGGCTGGGGAACGTCCAGTGGGCCGGGAGATTCGAATTTTAGACGCCTGCCCTTATCTCCCGCCCAGTTGGACAATTCTTGGACGGCGCCGAGACGGTGCCCCCCGCAAGCAACACCGAGGTGGAACATCATGGCACCGAGCTCGAGCATCGCACGCATCGCAACCGACGGCCACTACGCCGACAGCTTCGACGCACAATCGGAAGAAGAGGTCTACGACGAGAGAAAGGAGCACCTGGTGCGGGGCATGCTCCAGGAGATCGGTGAAGACCCCAACCGGGAGGGTCTGCGCCGCACGCCGCTGCGCGTCGCCAAGGCAATGGACTTTCTGACGGGCGGCTATCAGATGTCCGCGGAGGACATCATCAAAAAGGCCGTCTTCGAGGAAGACGTCAAGGAGATGGTCATCGTCCGCGACATCGAGTTCTACAGCATGTGTGAGCATCACATGCTGCCCTTCTTCGGGCATGCCCACGTGGGCTACCTGCCGAACGGCAAGGTGGTGGGGCTGAGCAAGGTGGCCCGTGTGGTCGACGTCTTCGCCCGCCGGCTCCAGGTGCAGGAGCGGCTCACCAATCAGGTCGCCGACGCCATGATGGAGCACCTGGGCGCCCACGGTGTGGCCGTGGTCATGGAGGCGAGCCACACCTGCATGATGATGCGGGGTGTGCAAAAGCAGAACAGCACCACGGTCTCCAGCGCCATGCGCGGCACCTTCGAAGACGATCCCCGCACCCGGGCGGAGTTCATGGGATTTCTGCGGCGGTAGACCGGCGTCGAGCGTCTGCATCGACGCCGCGGCCCCCGGACCTCATCCGCACCGATACCCGTTGAATATGGGTTTTCGGGTAAGCGAAGTGCGGCGCGCGTGCCCGAGCGCAAGGCACGGCGACGCGTCATAATCACCACGATGGCGCGGAGTCGTCACGCAGCGGTCGGGCGCGAGCGGCGTGCATCGCGGCCGAAAACCTATATGTGACGGATATAGACTCCGCAAGCAGCAGTACAGACGCCCCAGCAGCAGAAGCCGACGCCAGCCCAGATGACCGCGACCGCCAACCAGCCCCACGTCTGGACCCGTGCGGAGTATGAGCAGTTGGTGGGCGCCGGTGGGCTCGACCCAAATTCCCGGGTCGAGCTGGTGGACGGGGAGATTCTGGACATGGCGCCACAGGCAAGCCTGCACGCGACGGGTGTCCGGCTCGCAGAGGACGCACTGCGCGTCGCCTACGGCAACCAGTTCGACGTCCGGGCCCAGCTGCCCTTGGCCATTGACGGCTGTTCAGAGCCCGAGCCTGACCTCGCCGTCGTCACCGGCAGCCCCCGCGATTACCGCGATGCACACCCGACGACAGCGGTGCTCATCGTCGAGGTTGCCGACAGCTCGCTGCAGTTCGACCGCACACGCAAGCTTGCCCTTTATGCTCGCAACGGCATCCCCGATTACTGGATCCTGAACCTCATCGACGGCATGCTGGAGGTCCACCGCGACCCCGCCGGCGACAGCTACCGCAACCGCACCGTCCTCACCGCAAGCGGCGGGCAACGTGCGACGACGCTTGAGCGCCGCCGCGATCATCACCTCACTCACACTGATCGTCACGACGCTCCAGCGGCGCGTCGACAGTGCCAACGATCGATCGCGGTCAGCCCCTCCTCCCCGGCATAGCGCCGCGCACTGGAGTACCGCCAATGCTCCGCGACGTCCACGTACCCGCGCTTCACCGGGTTCTGATGGATGTACTCCAGCTTCTGACGCATCACGACCTCGGAGAACACGAGCTCCGCATGGGCACCTTCCTGCCAGAACTGGTACTCGCGATCGGACTGATCGACCGGCTTGGCGAAGCGCAGCCGCTGCAGCGGGAACGGTGCGCAACCTGGCGGTCGCGCACCCTACGGCGGCCAGCAGCGCCCGCTCAAGACGGACAGCAGGGCCGCGTGGGACGTGCCAGGGCGTTTTTGGCGAGGCCCACCCAAGGGGTAACGATCGCAGGCCGCCTGACGCTCAACAGGCACAGGCGGTTGGTTGCACTTCGACGCGATCAACTGCTCTTTTTAGGTTTAAAGCTGGCAACGCAGCGGTCGAGGCGCGGCGCCTGGGCGACGACGTGCAGGTGGTTTTCCAGCACGACCCAACCGTAGAGCCGGAGTCCCGCCTGATTAAGTTGGTGGCACCAGCGCTCCAGCAGGATCTGCACCGCGTCCGGACGGGTGAAGACCGGCAGCCAATCGACCACGGTGGAGGTGAAGAAATGGGGCTTGTCTGGCTCGGTGATGACCTAGCGGCTGCGGCCCATGTGCGTCTGCGCTGGTCACGCGCCGCTGGAACGGCTGGAGGACCCGCCACGGCGCTGGAGCGCAGTGACGATCAGAGGACTTGATCGCGACGACGCTCTGGCGTCGTCGCGCCCCCCGCCACTGCAGCGGCGCGTCTGTCAGCCATCGGCCGACAGCGCCAGCTGCCCCTGCCCCTCCGGCACCTGCGCCTCGCCCAAGCGCTGCCGCAGCCGGGTCAGACGCCCGGTGCCGGTCTGCTGCACCGCGACCTGCAGCGCCCGGGGCTCGGCAATGAGCACCACCAGGCGCTTGCCGCGGGTGACGGCGGTGTAGAGCAGGTTGCGCTGCAGCAGTGCGTAGTGCTGCATCGCCAGCGGAATCACCACCGCGGGATACTCGGACCCCTGCGCCTTGTGCACCGTCGTGGCGTAGGCGAGCGCGAGCTCATCCAGCTCGCCGACCTCGTACGCCACCCGCCGGCCGTCGAAGTCGATCTGCAGCAGCCCCTCTTCGGTATCGATGGCGGCGACGCGGCCGATGTCGCCGTTGAAGACGTCCTTGTCGTAGTTGTTCACCAGCTGGATCACCTTGTCCCCCGGCGCATAGGTCCAGCCGAAGCGCTGGATGCGCGGCTCGGCCATCGGGTTCAGCCGGGCCTGCAGGGCCACATTCAACGCCCGCGCCCCGAGGCCGCCCCGGTTCATGGGCGTCAGCACCTGGATATCGCGCACCGGGTCCAGGTCGAAGCGTTCCGGGATGCGCTCGGCAACCGTCCGCAGCACGCGCTCGTGCACCTGTTCCGGCGTCTCGCAGCGGATCAGGTAAAAATCGCTGTCGCTTGCGTCCGCTGTCACCTCCGGCCCCTGGCCCTGGTTGATGCGGTGCGCATTCACCACGATGCGCGACGCCGCGGCCTGGCGGAAGACCTCGGTGAGCCGCACCGTGCCCACCTGCCCGGAGCCAATGAGATCCGCCAGCACCGCGCCTGGCCCCACCGATGGCAGCTGGTCCACATCGCCCACCAGCAGGAGCGCGGCCTGCGTCGGCACCGCGCGCAGGAGTTGGTTCATCAGCGCTGTGTCCACCATGGAGACCTCGTCGCAGACCACCAGGTCTGTCTCCAGCGGGCTGTAGTGATCGCGCTTGAAGCCCAGGGTCTGCGGGTCGAATTCCAGCAGCCGATGGATGGTCTTGGCCTCGCGGCCGGTGAGCTCCGCCAGCCGCTTGGCGGCGCGGCCGGTGGGCGCGCACAGGCGCACGCCCACCCCCTTGGCGAGCAGGATGCGCAAAATGGCGTTGACCACCGTGGTCTTACCCACGCCGGGGCCGCCGGTGACGATGGTGACCTTGCCGTTGATGGCCGTGGCAATGGCCTGGCGCTGGGAGGCCGAGAGGGCGAGCCCCGTCTGGCCCTCCACCCAGCCGAGCGCCTTGCCAGTGTCGATTTGCCCCCAGGGCGGCGGGTCGTGCTGCAGGCGTGCAATGCCCCGGGCGATGCCCACCTCGGCCCGGATACCGGTCGGGTAGTCGAGGCCGGTCGCGGCCCAACGCCGTTCTCTGGTTTGGTAGCTCACCAGACCCATCAG
>CAZGCI010000060.1:23626-26006 GCA_964524185.1 uncultured Thiohalocapsa sp.
TGCCCACCTCGGCCCGCTGCAGGGCGGTGAGCAGCAGCCCCGGGCGGGCGTCGATGCTCTCGGCCACCAGGTGCGCTTCGGCTAGCTCGGCCGCAATGGCCTCCTGCACAACCGGCGGCGGAATGCCGAGCAGCGTCGCCGCCTTCGCCGTCAGCACATCCAGGAAAGCGGCACAGTGCCCGTCGCCGGCAATCTCCTGCAGCACGTGCCGCACGCCGGCGCCGGCCCGCAGCGGTGAGTCCACCGGGATGCCGAGCCGCTGCGCCATCTGGTCCGCAGTCTTGAAGCCGATGCCGTGGATGTCCAGCGCGAGCCGATAGGGGTTCTCGCGCACCCGCGCTACCGCATCGTCGCCGTAGGTCTTGTAGATGCGCACCGCCCGCGCTGTACCGACGCCGTGGGACTGCAGAAAGACCATGATCTCGCGGATCACCTTCTGCTCCGCCCAGGCGTCCGTTACCCGCTGCTGGCGTTTTACCCCGATGCCGGGCAGCTCCAGGAGCCGCTCTGGGTTGTCCTCGATGACGTCGAACACCCGCTCGCCGAAGGCCCGCACCAGCTTGCGGGCAAAGTGCGGGCCGATGCCCTTCACCATGCCCGAGCCCAAGTACCGCTCGATGCCCTCCAGCGTGCTGGGTGGGATCACCCGCAACTGCCGCGCCTTGAACTGGAGCCCGTGCTTGCGATCATTCACCCACCACCCGCCCGCCTCCACGTACTCCCCCGGCGACACGCTTGCCGCCTGGCCCGTCAGCGTCACCAGGTCCCGCTGACCGCGCACCTTGAGCCGCAGCACACAGAAGCCGCTCTCGGCGCTGTGAAAGGTGACCCGCTCCACGGCGCCGCGCAGCTGCTCCAGCACGGTGCCATCGGGCTGCGGGTTGGGCGGGGTAGACGGCGGGTTGGGCGCAGGCATGCTGGGGCGTGGCGGCTTGAAGGGACTGCAGGGCGCACGGCAAGCCGAGCATAGCGGCAATGGCGGCACGGCGGCGTGGCTGTCGCTGCGCCAGTCCACGTGACGGCCCGTGCCGTTGTTGTTCTGATTGATCCTGCCGAAACACCGCGACTGGACACCCAGCGCACCGCCCCGTCCAGGGGCGTTCAGCCTGTGCCGCGGGCTGCGTCGAGCGCCGGTCATCAGACCGCAATGCACAGGCGGGCCCCGGCTCCGTTACCATCTTGGCTAACCTCGGCGCCGCCGGCCCGTCGGCGGCGCTGCGCACACAGGACCCCACCATGCAGTACCGTCCGCACAAGACCAAGATCGTCGCGACCATCGGCCCGGCCTCAGACCAGCCGGAGCTACTCCGCACGCTCATCGACGCCGGGCTCGATGTGGCCCGCCTCAACTTCTCCCACGGCGACCCGGACTACCACGCCGGTGTCATCGCGCGGCTGCGCGCGGCGGCCAAAGACCGAGGCCGGCGCGTCGCCATCATGGGCGACCTGCCCGGCCCCAAAATGCGCATCGGCGACATCGCAGAGGAGCCCGTGGAGCTCCAGCGCGACCAGGAAATCATCCTCACCACCGATGACTGCGTCGGCACCGCGGCGCGCGTCAGCATCAGCTTCCCGGGCCTGCTGGGGGCGGTGCAGCCGGGCGATCGCCTGTTCCTGAACGACGGCTTCATCCTGCTCAAGGTCGTGTCGGTGCAGGGCAACGACATCCACTGCAACGTGCGCGCCGGCGGCGAGCTGCGCTCACGCAAGGGCCTCAACCTGCCGGGCATCGACCTCGGCATCAGCGCCTTCACCGACAACGACCGCACCTGGCTCGAGTTCGCGGCCGAGCACCGCATCGACGCCGTGAGCCAATCCTTCGTCGCCACAGCGGATGACATCGGCGCCGTGCGCGAGGCCGCGCGGGCATTGAACTACGACCCCTTTGTCATCGCCAAGATCGAACGCGCCACGGCGCTGGACAACCTCGAGGGCATCCTCGCCGTGGCCGATGGCCTCATGGTGGCCCGCGGCGACCTCGGCGTGGAGATCCCCATCGAGACCATTGCCGTTGCCCAGCGTCGCATCACCGAGCTCGCCAACCGCGTCGGCAAGCCCGTCATCACCGCCACGCAGATGCTGGAGTCCATGGTGACCATGCGCCGGCCCACCCGGGCCGAGGCCACAGACGTCGCCAACGCCATCCTCGGCGGCACGGACTGCGTCATGCTCTCCGCGGAATCCGCCATGGGGCGCTTCCCCGTGGAGTCCGTGCAGATGCTCGCCGGCATCGCCGCCGCCATCGAGCCGGAGCGCAACCTGCGCCTGCAGGCCGAGCGCGTCGGCGCCTACGACACCGAGGGCAGCCGCCGGGCGGTGGACCTCATCGCCCGCAGCGTGTACCACACCGCCGAGCGCAGCGAGCCGCGGCTGGTGGCCG
>CAZGCI010000061.1:0-25565 GCA_964524185.1 uncultured Thiohalocapsa sp.
TCATCCCGGCGATCTGCCGGAAGGCACCTTGCGCGCCATCCTCAAACAGGCCGACGTCAGCGCGGATGAGTTTCTCCGAGCGAAGTAGCGAATGCCTGCCCGAAAGGCACCGGCCTCAGGAGGTCTCTCCTGGGTTCCTCTCATCAATTTGCGCTGAACGAGCTGCCACCCCATGACAAAAAGAAAGACCAAGGCCGAGGAAACCGCCGAACTCGTGGCTGCCGCCGTCGGCGCGGGCCGAAAGCTGAAGCTCCCCTCCGTGGATTTCTCCGATCCGAATCGCCCAAAGACCTGCTTGGAGGTCGATTTTCCGATCCTCCCCATCAACCAGATCGCGCAGATCGAGGGCAATGCACGCAAGCCCGTATATGACATGGGCAAATGGTGGGCGTGGCGGCGATCCAGCATTTTTCGCGCCATGCTCATAGCGGCGGCCACCAAGGCCCCGGACGATCCGCTGGAGGCGGCCAAGACGTCTGGGACGCCTACTACGCGAACCATCAGGACAACGAGGCCTTCCGCAACCCCAAGGTCGCGGACATCTTCATGGGTGGTGGTACAACCCTGGTGGAGGGTTCCCGTCTGGGCATGCAGATGTTCGGCAACGATCTCAATCCCGTTGCCTGGTTCGTAGTCAAGAATCGCTTGGCGGAGGTAGACCTTGACGAGGTGGAGAAGCTCTTCGACCACATCGAGCGTGAGGTAAAGCCCCAGATCATGCCCTTCTACGCTTGTGAGGGGCCGGGCGGAGAGCGAGGGACCTGGACTTACCTGCCGAGCGGGGAGGTCATGGGGGAGGGCTTCGACCCTCTGGCTCTCTCCCCGGAAGAGCGCAAGAACTACAGCTACGAAGGGCCGGAGGTCATGTATACCTTCTGGGCTAAGCATGGTCCCTGTCCGGCGCCCGGTTGCGGGCATCGCACGCCGCTCTTTACATCACCAGTGGTCGCGATCAAGACCCTTAGCGTCAAGACCTGGGGCGGCTTCGAGTGTCGGGAGTGCGGCGAGGCCTTCGATGTCGAGCGCGCCGCGGCGCGAATGGCGCCGGATATGCCTCTGGTGGTCGCCAAAGGAGAGGCACCTTTTACGGTGATGGATGCCGCGGGCCGATTCGCGTGTCCTCATTGCGGAAAGAAGCACCAAGACGAGATAACCGTCGAAAAGGGTTACTCCAGTCTGCTTCCGAAGACGGGTTGGAAGAACAAGAAGATCTCCTTGTCGTTGCTGATACATCCAGACTGGATGCGGGGAGCATCGGCCGCGAAGAACTCCAGGTACCGCCGCTTGGCATCGCCGCCGGCGCGAACGATCAGCGACGGCAACCCGGGTGTGCCGCCAGATGCCGTCAGGACGCCAGATTTCGCTGAAACCAGTTCGCCCGTCATGTGGTGCCCTCCTCTGCGCCGAGAGCAGTACATAAACTCCGTGATATACCGCTCTGGCCCTGGGTTCTCTTCGAGCTTCATCTATCGGTCTGTTGGGGGTTAGTGCTCAAGGGTGGGGCGGGAAACCCATGCCGAAATCCGCCGACGCCGTCGTAGATGATCCGCATCCCGGTCTCGCGTGAGCCGCAGGCGGTGCAGCGCAGGCATCACAGAAGCCGCGCAGATCGAAGGTCTCGGGCGGGAAGTCCTTGGGGAAGTTCGCTTGTGCGGGTGCCATCGGACGTAGCAGAAGCCGAAGTCAGGCGTCGGCCCGGTCTTGGCGGTCCGCGTCCGCTTCTGCTCGCGCCAGCCTTTGCTTGGCGATCTCTCGGCACATGGCCGTGAACGCGGCGTTGCGCTCACCGTTCTTCCGGTAATCCAGGATCATGGCTAGCGCGGCCTGCCAGTGATCGTCTGACATCGAACACAGATCGCTAAGGTCTACTGGCCAGTCCCTTGCGTGGTCGAGATGCAGGGCGAGGTTCTGGAGCGCCTGGACGCCGCCATGGCGGCCGCGCCGTGAATCCACTCGCTCTAGACGGGGTGCGGATAGGGATTCATGTCAGGTGGCCGCGGTGATGCGGGCGATATCGCTGAGCGAGGGGCCTGTCGCCAGTGTTCGATCTTTCTGCTGGCCTCGCGACCCTGGGCGACACGTTCTGGGCGCCGGTTCCAAGACATGGCGTTCGCCGGTGACCGCCGCGATCGGGCATGGCTGCTTGCCGGCGCCCTTACTCTCCGCGGTCCTGGAGCCGATACCCGCGCTGCGCGCGACGCTTGGCGATCGCCTGGACCTGCTCGACACCGTCCTCATAGGAGGCGACGCCGGCGCAGGGCATGCGGCCGAGCCGCGATCCGAGGCCGCCCCAGACCGTGCGTAGGGTCCAGTCGCTGAGCAGATCTCGGTCCAGGTGGACCTGGTAGTAGCGGGCCTTCTCGGGATTGACCTAGAAGCGATGTTGCGGCGGCTGCTCCATGCTGCCAAGCCTAGACGGGGAGGGGGCTCAACGGGCGAGCCTGCGACGCTCGGCATGGGGTCGATCCGGTTGGACGTTCCCCTTCCGCTATTCTGGCGCCGACGTTGTCGCCAGAGGCACTAAGCCCACACAGGACCCATGAAGATCAAGTTCACGAAGCAGGCGTATCAGGCGCTGATTGAGAACACGCGAGATGCTGGAGAAGCAGCCGACGGCACTGATCCTGGACGAGTTCCAGACCTGGTACGAGGGGCTGACGAACACCAAGCAGTACCCTTGGCGTCACTGGGCCTTCAACTTCATCCAGATCCTTTCGGAGATCGCGCGCCAGCATCCGGAGCTGCTGCTGATGGTGGTCTCCGTCCGTGACGGCACAACCGATGCTGCATAGCAGATGGACCGCATCGACCCGGTGCGCATCGACTTCAAGAGCCCGCAGGCGACACGGAATCGGCGACGTCGACATGCGGGTGCCGAAGGTGCGCGACCGCGGCGGTGGCGCCGCCTGCTTCTGCTCCGATCAAACAGGCTGGTGCATTTGCCCCGGAGCTGGTGCATAACGCACAGCGGTGGGAGGCGGGGCGACGGCCCGAGAGCCCAGAACCAAGGGTCAAGAGCCGAGGGCCAAGGCGCGGGACCGCACACTCGCAGCCGTAGCGCACCCAACCCAGCGGGTGGCTTGCAGTGGGTGGCGTGAATAGGACATCTGGAACCCAATGCGCACAGGCACTTGAATGCGCTATGAGAGGGTGATGCTACTGTACTGGCCCTGACCTCGCGTTGGCCTCCGCGAGTGGCCCATTTTCTGCATTGAGCAGCGGAGGCCTCGGTGGTGATTCGGATTCCACGGGGCCGCTAGCGCCGGTAGCCGCCGCGCCGCGGGGCGTCGGCAGGCATGCATTTTCGGATGAGTCATACGGAGGCAACCCATGGCCAAGACCAAAAGCGCTCCTGAGCAACAACCCCAGTCTGACGCGCCCCAGAAGGCGAGCCCCAAGCCCGTGGGTGAGGCGCAATCCGGGTCCGCCGAGCCCCGGCAGGCTGCCATCGCCCAGGCGGCCTACTACAAGGCCGAGCAGCGCGGCTTCGCGCCCGGCCATGAGATGGACGACTGGCTCGACGCCGAACGTGAGGTCGTCTCCGCCGAGGGCGGCCAGTCCGCTGGGGCCGGCCAATAGCCGCTGGCGCCGGACGCCAGCCCTTTCAGCCGCGCGCCGCACGGGCTGGGCGGCCGCGGCTGCAGACCCGCAACCGCAACGCTCGCTAGCACCCAGCGCCGACCCTGCCGCGCTGGTCTGGAAATGCGCCTGCGGCGGTCGCCGTGGCAGGCGGCAGTCAAGCAGCGGGCAAGGTGCTGCGGTGGCGTGGCGACCTCTCCCCGGTCATCAGCACCGCCGCTCGACGCCTGCGCCCAGCCCGCGAGTCTTTGCTTGGCAACTCAATCCGGGGAGCGCGTATAGTTGGGTGGCGCCGATCACGCTGGCCGCCGAGCGAGCAGCGGGAGCACGCTCGGCGCGTGCCGTGGCGGTCGTCGCGAGGCTCACCCCGTGTGTGCCGTGCCGAACGTGCGGAAATCACAACCGGCACAGGCATTTGCAAGCACGCTGAAGCGGTCAACTGCGATTTTTAGGGTGATGCCATCGACCTGCTTAGGAGACGTCCTATGTTCGGGCAATCGGGAGGGCGATCGGTGCGCGGCAGTCTGCTTGGGGTCGGCGCAGCGCGGCAGGGGCTGTACCAGCGCGAGTTCGCGCCCCGGCTCGCGGCGGGGGCTGCGCCTGACCCAATGGCTGGCGGGCCAGAGGCTGGGGGGCCAGAGGCTGCACGGGAAGGTGCTGGGCCGCCGGCCGATGCCCCGGCCGCCGGCGGGGGCAGGAAGCCGAGCATCCTGGTGGCCGACGACAACGACGGCGTAGTCGAGTCGCTGGCGCTGCTGCTCGAGCTCAGCGGCTATGCCGTGATCAAGGCCTATGACGGGCTGCAAGCCGTGGCCGCCGTCGAGCGCGAGCGACCGGACATCGTGCTGCTGGATATCGGCATGCCGGGCCTCGACGGCCATGCCGCCTGTCGCCGGATGCGCGCCTTGCCCCAGGGTGAGCGCCTGCGCATCATCGCGCTGTCCGGCTCGAGCCTGGACACCGACGGTGACTGTCGCCGCTCGGCGGAGGCCGGCTTCGACTGCCATCTGGTCAAGCCCGTCGAGTCCGCCGCGCTCTTCAAGCTGCTCGGCTGCGGTTAAGGCGCCGCCCTAGGCGGGTCAGCGGCGCCCACATCGCGGCAAACATCAAGCGATGGCAGCCTCCAAATCGGCCATCGAAACGGGCTTGACCAAGTGCCGGTCGAAGCCCGCTGAGCGCGAGCGGTCCCGGTCCACGGCGCGGCCGAAGCCGGTCACGGCCACCACGTGCACCTGCGACAGCCCGGCGATGCGGCGCAGGCGCCGTGCCACGGCATAGCCGTCCAGCCCGGGCAGACCAATATCGAGCAAAACCACATCGGGACGATGGTCTTGTGCCATCCGCAGCCCGTCGCTGCCGTCGTGGGCCACATCCACGGCATGGCCGCGGGCCTCCAGCAGGTGCTGCAGGCCCAGGGCAAATGCATGGTTGTCGTCGATTAGCAGGATGTGGCGGGGCTCGGCGCGAGGGGCACCCGCCGGCTGCGGTGATGCGCCAGCCCCCGTGGGGTCGTCATGCAGCGGCAGCGTCACGACGAATTCACTGCCGCAGCCCGGGCCGGCGCTCTGGGCCGTGATGGTCCCGGCGTGCATCTCCACGAGACTGCTCGCCAGCGTGAGGCCGATGCCGAGGCCCGAACGGTGGCTGGCATTGCCGGGGTCTTGATAAAAGGGCTCGAAGATCCGCCGCAACGCCTCCTCGCTCAGGCCCGCGCCGTCGTCGCGGACCGACACCCGCGCCAAGCCGTCGCCTGTGTCCAGTCTGACCTCGATATGGCCGCCCTCGGGCGAATAGCGGTTCGCATTGGTCAGTAAGTTTGCGAACACCTGGCGCAGGCGCATCGGATCGGCGAGCAGCGGCACCGGCGGTCCGTTCAGGCCCAGCTCCAGGCACTGGCGACGGGTCTTGAACAGCTCCTCGACCTGGTTGGCGACGTCCCGCAGCACCTGCCGTAAATCGACGGGCTCGCGCTTCAGGGCCAGCTTGCGCCGATTGATGCGCGACATATCGGACAGGTCATCGAGCAGGCGCTTCATCTGCACGGCCTGGGTGCCGATGACGTCCCGGCAGTAGGCTGCCTGTTGGCTGTCCGGGGCCACCGCCTCCAGCACCTCCGCCGAGATCAGGACGGCCGCCAGGGGGTTGCGCAGCTCGTGGCCGAGCATGGCCAGAAACTCATCCCGCAGGCTGATGCTTGCGGCGCGCTCGGCCAGCAGGTCGCGGATGCGGTACTGATGCCGGCGCTCCCGCAATGCCAGGCGCAGCACGCCCATGAACGGCGCCATGCGCACTGGACGTTCGAGCAGCGACACGTTGCCGTAGGCCTCGTAGGCCTCGTAGGCCTCGTAGGCCTCGTAGGCCTCGTAGGCCTCGTAGGCCTCGTAGGCCCCGAGTCGGTGCTTGGAGCGCGGCGCTGCGAGGATGATGACGGGCAGCGACGACCAGGCCGGCTGTGCGGCGATGTGCGCCCGGATGCAAGCGCCCGCCGGCCCCTGCAGCGATTCCGCAGCGATCACCAATGCCGCTGTCGGCCGCTGGAGTGCATCACAGAGCGCCGTGTCCTGGGTGCAGATCTCGTGGACGAGGCCGGCCTCGTCGAGGAAGCGGCGGCACAGCTCGGCGTCGCCACGGGTCGGTGCCAGCACCAGGATGCGCTCGGGCATGGCTGTTGGCGCCCCGGCGCCTTCAAAGGAGCGGCTGTTCGTCGCCGACGTACTTCGGTGTGCCACTCAGCACGCCGCGAAAGGCTGCTAACGGCTCGCCGATGACGATGCCGGTGTTGCCAATGGAGAACTCCCGGATGGTCCGCTCGTGGTCGCCGTAGCGTTTCTTGAGCACCGAGATGGCATACCGGATCTTGCCGTAGGCCTCGAAATAGCGCTGCGCAAGGACCGCGTCCGCGATGTAGGACAGATCCAGTGTCCGCCCGCCGGGACGGGTCAGTGAGCTCGGCTCGGCCAGCGTGGTCAGCGTCAGCACGCCGCGTTTTGCGAGCCAAGCGAACAGGTCGTGGATGTGCAGATGCATGAAGCGCTCGTCCGGCATCGCCTGCATATACCCATTGAGGCTGTCGATGGCGATGATGCGGGTGTCGTGCTGGCTCACCTCCTGCGTCATTTCGTTCGCCAGCGCGCCGGGCGAGCGCTCGGCGGGGTCGATCTGCCGCAGCAGCAACCGGCCAGAGGCCAACGCCTGCTCCACATCCATGCCCTGGGTCTTGGCACGCAGCTTCAGTGTCTCGATGGATTCATCGAACAGATAGATCGCAGCCCGCTCGCCGCGCGCGGCGGCCGCGAGCGCGAAGGTGCAGAGCAGGGTGGACTTGCCGGCGCCGGGCGGGCCGATGAGGCCGAGGCTGGTGCCGCGCGCCGCACCGCCCCCGAGCATGGCGTCGAGCTGTGCGATGCCGCTTTGCACCTGCCCAGCCTCGAAGCTGCCCGCATCTGCGCAGTTGTCCAAGCGCGGATAGACGCGCATGCCGCCGCGGACGATGCGCAGGTCGTGATAGCCCTCGTTGTGGGCCTGACCACGCAGCTTGAACAGACAAAGTCGGCGTCGGGGCGGGCCGTAGTCGCCGACACGCTGCTCCAACCGCAGCACGCCCCAGGCCAGGCTGCGCGGGTGCAGCTCTGTAGCGCCGGAGGCCTCGTCGGTGACCAACAGGGTGGTGCCGAGCGCCACGGCCTTGCTACGGAACAGCTCCACGTGCCGGCGGAACTGCCCGGTTTGGGCGGTCAGCGCGCGCAGGGCGGCGAGGGTGTCGAGCACCATGCGCTGCGGCTTCAGGTCGTCCATCTCGGCGAGGATCGCCTGCACCCGGTCGTCGAGCTCCACTTCGGAGAGCTCGAACAGGGCCGTTGAGTGCACGGGATTCGGGGCACCCAGATCGCGGATCGCAAGCCCGCTAAGATCCCAGCCGTGGGACTGGGCGATGATCTCGAGCTCGGTGACGCTCTCGGCCATCGACACGACCAGAACGGGCTCGCCATCGCGCAGCCCTTGTAGCGCAAACTGCAGGCCAAGCGTGGTCTTGCCGCAGCCCGGCTCGCCCTCAACGAAGTAGAGATGGCCGGGCCGCAGCCCGCCACCGAGGATGTCATCCAGACCCGGCACGCCGGAGGCAATGGGCGCTGAGGAGAGCGACATGTTCGCTGTACCAAGTGAATCCACATCAAGCTCAGCCCTTGCCACTGCTGCGGTGATCCGAAACGATAGCATCGCTGGCCGAGCAACCCCGCATACACACACGGCATGTTGTGCCTGAGTTGGTGCCGGGGTCAAGTTGGTGTGGGCTATTGTCCCTTGGCAGCGGATAGTTCGGCATCTGACTGCGCCAGTCGCGCCAGCACCGCCTCCACCTCCTTGAACAGGAACGGCTTGCGGATGAGGTCGTTGACGCCGATTGCCGCGAGTCTCGGCGATACCTCGTCGAGCAGCTCCGGAAAGCCGCTGATGACGATGGCCTGCGGCATGCAATCCCGGGCGTGCAGTGCTTCGAGGACGTCGATGCCGTAGATGTCGGGCATCAGCAAATCGATGACGATGACATCGAAGTCCTGGTGCTGACAGAAGCTCAACGCGAAGCGCCCCTCGTAAGCTGGCACGACATCATGCCCCTGCGCGGTGAGGTGATCGCACAGGACTTTGGCAAGGATGGGGTTATCTTCTGCAACCAGAATTCTCATGACAGGCTGACAAACAGGCGTGCGGGCGCTGGAAGCTGACGGCCAGCGCGGGTTGAGTGAAGGTGGCGACGCGATGGGCTTTTGTTGTTGGCAGGTGATGCCTCCGGCCGACGCGCCACCGGGTTCTCGGCACGCTGGGGTTCTTCACGGGCGAGCCCCGAGCCCCTAGTTTCCTCCTCAGTGACCGTTCAGAAGCAACATGAACATGGCCGCAGACGGAAACAAACTACGAAAAGCGCGAAATACGCGAAAGTTACCTGGATCTCGCGCGCATCTCCGGAAGTTTCGCGCTTTTCGCGTGTTTCGTAGTTAAGAGAAGAAGGACCGCTTGTTGTTGAATCGTTGCTTAGTCTGTCCGCGCCAGATGGATGGGCTGGCCCAAGAAGCGCTCGGCGGCCTCGCCGAGGGTCTCGGCCAGCGTTGGATGGGGATGGATGCCCAGCGCCAGATCCTGGGCCAGCGCGCCCATCTCCACGGCGAGCATGCCTTCAGCCACCAGGTGCTCAGCACCGCGGCCGACGGCGCCGAAGCCGAGCACTCGGCCCGTGTCGGGCTCCAGCACCAGCTTGGTCAGCCCGCTGGCGGCGCCCATGGCCAGCGCGCGGCCGGACGCGCCCCACGGAAAGCGACTGATGCGCACCTCGACGCCCTGCGCCTTCGCATCGGCTTCGGTCAGGCCGCACCAGGCGACCTGTGGGTCGGTATAGACCACCGCCGGCACGGCACGGGCGTCGAAGGCCGCCGGGCGCCCGGCGATGACCTCCGCGGCCACCTTGCCCTCGGCCATGGCCTTGTGCGCGAGCTGCATGCCACCGGCGACGTCGCCGATGGCAAAGATGCCGTCTGCGCTGGTTCGCCGCTCGGCATCGACGCGGATATAGCCGGCGTCGTCAGTGTCGACGCCGGCCGCGTCGAGCTCCAGCGCGTCGCTGTTGGGACGGCGGCCAACGGCCACCAGCACCCGCTCGAAGGTGGCCTCCTCGGTGCCGTCCGGACCCGTGAGCGTGGCCTGCACGGCGTCGTCCTGCTCGCTGGCGCCGTCGAGGCGGGTCTCGAGCCGGATGGCGTCGAACAGCTGTGACAGGCGTGCCTGTAGGGGCTCGATCAGGTCCGCATCGGCACCCGGCAGCAGTCGGTCCGCCATCTCGATGACGGTGACTCGGCTGCCGGCCGCGGCGTAGACGCTGCCGAGCTCGAGCCCGACGTAGCCCCCGCCCACCACCAGCAGCCGCTCGGGTCGCTCTGGGAGCGCTAGGGCGCCGGTGGAATCCATGATGCGCCCGTCGGGCCGCGGCCCGACGCCGGGCAGCGCCATGGGCCGGGAGCCGGTGGCGATGATGGCGTGCTCGAAGTCGATGCTGGAGTACTCGGAGTCCGCGAGCAACAGGCGGCGCGGCCCGGCGAAGCTGCCCCGCCCGCGGATGCGTTGAATGCCGCGCTGCTCGCAAAGCCGGGCGAGGCCGTCGGTGAGCGTTTCGACCAAGCCGTCGGTCCAGTCGCGCACACGCCCCAGATCCCAGGCCGGCCACCGTTGATCCGATGGCCCATCCAGCCCCAGGTCCAGGCCCTTGTCGGCCGCTTCGGCGGCCATGGTGCCGAGCTCCGCGAGATGGAGCAGGGCCTTGGACGGGATACAGCCGCGCAGCAGGCAGACGCCGCCCATGCGCGCTTCATCGCTCACCAGCGTCACGTCGAGCCCCAGGTCCGCGGCGCGAAAGGCGGCCACATAGCCGCCGGGCCCGTCGCCCAGCACCAGCACCTGCGTCTCCACGGGCAGATCACCCATTACCATGTCTCTGCTCCAACAAGGTCCAAGTGGCTATCGCCATGGTCATCAAAACCGGTGAATAGACGGGGCGCCCTGGTCGGTGGGCGCTGAGCGACCGCGAAGCCCGACGTCCGCCTTGCCTCCGCCGCGTCGGGCCTCCTGGCGTCGGCCCGACCTGCGCCGAGGCCCGCGCAGGCCAGGGCAAGCAGCATTCGGCGGTCACGGTCAGGCGGCCAGCAGCAGGGATTCCGGGTCCTGCAGGCTCGCGCGGATGTGATTGACGAACTGCGCCGCGCCGGCGCCGTCGTTGAGCCGGTGGTCGAAGGCCAGGCACAGCGGCAACAGCAGCCGAGCGACGATCTCCGGCGCGTCGAGGTCACCGGTGGCGACGGGCGTGAGCTCCGCCCGGGCCAGGCCGAGGATGGCCGCCTCCGGATGGCGAATGATGGGCGTGAAGAGCCGTCCGCCGATGCCGCCGACATTAGTGATGGTGAAGCTGCCGCCCTGCATCGCCTCGCGCGAGAGCTCGCCGCCGCGGGCGCGCTCTGCCTGCGCGGTCAGCTCCGCCGCGAGCTCGCGTACGGACTTGCGATCCACGTCGCGCACCACGGGCACCAAGAGGCCCTGCTCGGTGGCCACGGCGACGCCGATGTGGCAGTAGTGCTTCAGCACGATGTTCTCGCCGTCGGCGTCCAGGCTGGCGTTGAAGCGCGGCATGGCCCGCAGCGCGGCGGCGACGGCCTTCAGCACCAGCACCGTCAGCGTGAGCTTGCCGCCGGCGTCTGCGATCTCTTCCGCGTGCGCACGGCGAAAGCGTTCCAGCGCGGTGACATCGGCGCGGTCGTGATGCATGACGTGTGGGATCTCGGCCCAGGCGCGGGCCATCTGTCGCGCCGTGGCCCGGCGCACCGAGCGCAATGGCACGCGCTCGATCTCGCCCCAGCGGGAGAAGTCCGGCGGCTCGTCGCTCGGCGCACTGGTCGGCTCGCTGGTCGGCTCGGGACGGCCCCCGGGTGCTTGCTCGGCCGCTGCCGCCGGCTCGGGCTCGGTCACTGCCGCGGACTCGGTGGCCGGCCGCTCGGCGGTACGCGTTGCGCCCTCGGCGGCGGTGCGTACGTCCGCATCGAGCACGCGCCCGCCCGGGCCACTGCCGTCGACCGCCTCGAGTGCGACGCCGAGCTCGCGGGCGAGCCGGCGCGTCGACGGTGCCGCGGGCACGGGGCCGCTCCGGCGCCGATCGCGCCGGTGTTGTGATTCGTCGTCGCGTGTCGACGCGCTGTCGTTGTCGTTGCCGGGGGCTTCTGTTGCTTCGGCGCCGTCATGGTCTTGGGCACCGTCGGTTTTCGTGCGCGCCCGCGCACCGTCATCGCCGCCGCCACTGTGGGCCTCGGCCTCGGCCGCTGCATCCCCGCTGCCGTTGCCGGCAAAGGTCAGCAGCAGGTCGCCCACCCGGATCTGGTCACCCACGCCGACGGCGATGTCCTGCACGCGCCCGCCGTAGGGTGCCGGCAGCTCGGTGGTGGCCTTGTCGGTCTCCACCGCGAGCACGGTGTCGCCTTCCTGAACCTCGGCGCCGGCCTCCACCAGGACCTCGACCACCTCTGCCTCGTGGATGCCCTCGCCGGGGTCCGTGAAGCGCATTTCCCGGCTCATCCGCCCACCCTCCCGCAGCGAACTGGTCTGATGGACCGGTTGGTGGCTCCAATGCTCGGCTCAGGCATGACTCAGCACCTCCCGCGCACCGTCGAGAATGCGCTCGACATCCGGTAGGTAGTGGCCCTCGCGGGCAAAGTAGGGCACCTGCACGTCATAGCCGGTGACACGCACCACCGGTGCCTCTAGGTACCAAAACGACTTTTCCACCAGCCGCGCGATGATTTCTGCCCCAGGGCCGAAGCTGCGCTGCGCCTCGTGCACGATGACCACCCGCCCAGTGCGCCGGGCGGACTCGCTGAAGCGCTGGTCGTCCAGCGGCGAGATGTTCAGCAGATCGATCACCTCGGCCTCGGCGCCGTCCTCGTCGGCAAGGCGGTCGGCTGCTTGCAGCGTTGGGCGCAGCATGGAGCCGTAGGCCACTAGGGTCAGGTCGTTGCCCTCGCGGCGGCTGCGTGACTCGCCGATGGGGATGGTCTCGGGCGCGTCCGGCACAGGCTCGCGGAACGCGCGGTAGAGGCGCTTGGGCTCCATGAAGATGACCGGGTCCGGGTCACGGATGGCGCTCACCAACAGCGCCCTGGCGTTGCGCGGGCCGGAGGGGATCACGACCTTGAGCCCCGGCGTGTGTGCGAAGAACGCCTCCTTGCTCTCGGAGTGATGCTCCAGCGCGCGCACGCCGCCGCCATAGGGCATGCGCACCACCATGGGCACCGCAAAGCGGCCCCGGGAGCGCCAGCGCAGCCGCGCAGCGTGGGACTCCAACTGGTGCATGGCGAGATAGCTGAAGCCCGAGAACTGCACCTCGCAGACGGGCTTCAGGCCATGCGCGGCCATGCCGATGGACACGCCGACGATGGCCGCCTCGGCGAGGGGGGTGTCCATGACCCGGGCCTCGCCATAGTTGTCCAGCAGCCCCTCGGTGACGCGGAAGACGCCGCCGTCGACGCCCACGTCCTCGCCGAGGATCATGACGGCGTCGTCCTGCTCCATTTCCTGGCTCAGCGCCAGGTTCAGCGCCTGTGCGACCGTGCGTTCTGCGCTGTCCTGTCCCGTGTCGGCCGCCATGGGTCAGTCCTCCTGTTTGCGCTTGCTGCGCAGGGCGTCGCGCTGCTCGCCGAGGTAACGGGGCAGCTCTGCGTAGTGATGCTCGAAGATGGTCTCCGGACCGTCGAGGCGCGCCATGTCGGCCTCGGCCTCGTCCCAGGCGTCGTCGATCTCGCCCTTTAGCGTTTCCTCCAGGGCGTCAATGTCGTCGTCGGACAGCAGCTCGCGGTGTTGCAGATGCTGCTGCAGCCGGGGGATTGGGTCGCGGCGGCGCCATGCCTCGACCTCCTCTTCGCTGCGGTATTTGGAGGGGTCGTCGGCGGTGGTGTGCAGCGACAGCCGATAGGTGCGGCATTCGATCATGGTCGGACCGTCGCCGTTGCGGGCGCGCGCGGCGGCCTCGCGGGTGGCGGCGAGTACGGCGAGCACGTCGTTGCCGTCCACTTGGATGCCCGGCACGTCGTAGGCGAGGGCCTTCTGCGCCAGGGTGCGGGATTGGGTCTGCGCGTCGCGGGGTGTGGAGATGGCCCACTGATTGTTCTGGCACAAAAAAATCACCGGCGCGGCGAACACGCCGGCGAAGTTCATGGCCTCATGGAAATCGCCTTCGGAGGTGGCGCCGTCGCCGAAGAAGGTGATGGCCACCGCACCGGTGTGTCGATAGCGCGCGGCGTAGGCGAGACCAACCGCATGCGGAATCTGGGTTGCGACCGGGATCGCTATGGGCAGGTCGTGGGCGCCGTCGGGCACCGCACCGCCCTCGTTGTAGCCGGCGGTGTAGAGCAGGAGCTGCTTGAGCGGCGTGCCGCGCCAGATGGCCGCCGCGGACTCCCGGAACGAGGGCACGAACCAGTCCTTGTCCTCCAGTGCCGCCATGGCGCCGATCTGCGACGCCTCCTGACCAGACACCGGCGCGAAGGTGCCGATGCGGCCCTGGCGCTGGAGCTCGAGCATGCGCTCGTCGAAGCGGCGCGCGAGCAGCATGATGCGATGCATCCTCAGCAGCAGCTCATCTGGCACATCCGGGGCCAGAGCCTCATCGAAGCCGCCGTCCTCATCGAGCACGGATAAGCGCGGCAGTTGGTAGTTCAGGTCGATCTGTTCCCTCGGCATGCGCTCCTCGCGGGTTCGGTTGGTGGCCTCCGAGGGGCTCTAAGCAGAGACCGTGCCAAGCCGATGCAGAGACTGCGCCAAGCCCAGGCGGAGACCAGGCCAAGGTCGCTGGGCGTGCGGGCCACGGGGTGTGCCTGTCGAGCGTGCGGCATCCACGCGACGCCAAGGCGGGGATGAGCAAGGTCCACGACGACGGTGGTTGTAATCCACACCGCCATGGTGGATTTGCCCCGGTGGGGCAGCCGCGGGCGGCCGCGGATGCGTGGCCGCCAAGGCGGTCCGGGACGTTGACCCGGGCAGGCGCGCTGCGCCACGACCTGCATCCGGCGCACGGCCGTGAGCCGGATGCCGTCATTTCGGCTGGCACGGTACCTGCTCGTTTCGACTGTGGGGGCTCGAGCACAGTCGAGCGTCCGCCAATAGCCACCCCATCGCTGAACAGGAGCAAGCCATGTCCATTGCGAAAGTCATCGAGATCACTGCCGAGTCCGCGGAGAGCTTCGAAGATGCCATCAGCAAAGGCATCGCCGCGGCGGAAAAGAGCGTGCGGAATGTCCAGGGGGCCTGGGTCAAGGAGCACAAGGTCGTCGTCGAAGGCGGTAAGGTCAGTGCCTTCCGTGTGGACATGAAGGTGACCTTCATTCTCGACTGACGCCTACGTGCGTCTCATCGCTCCTCCTATCTGTACGCACCGACCAGCTGCAGGCTGCGCTAGCGCCAAAGAGGCTTGCGGCAGGCCGGCCCGGAGGACTGCCCATGGCCGCACTCGATCGACCCGGCTCCAACAACCCGTCCGCGTCATCCAATGACCTGCCGCAGGCCCAGTCCCGGGTGAACGGTGCGCCCGTGGACACCCTGGCGGGGCTCGTGGGGCTGCTCGCGCGCCGCGGGGGTGAGCCCGCGCTGGTGCAGCTCATGCGCCCGGCGGCGGACGCCGAGGAGCCGGCTGCGGACCTGTGGTCCGGTGCGGCCCTGGCGAATGCCGCGACGCGCGTTGCCGTGGGGCTCAAGGCCGCCGGACTCGAGCCCGCAGAGCGCGTGCTCCTGTATGCGCCCAATTCGCCGGGCTGGGTGATTGCCTGCCTGGGTCTGCTGCGCCTGGGTGCCGTGCCGGTGCCGGTGGACAGCCAGGCGGATGCCACCGACCTCGACCACATCAGCGCCAGCAGCGGCGCGCGCTGGGCCTTCACGGCCTCGCATCTGGCGGCGCAGCTGGCGGAGGCGGTCGGGCACGGACGGGTCAAGCCAATCCTGCTCGACGCTGACGCTGAGGTTGCGGACGGCGACACCCCGGGGGTGGAGCCAAGGCAGGACGATGCTGCCGAGCGCAGGTCGCAGGACCACCCGCGCGCCGGCGCAGCCCGAACGCTGGGTGATCTCGCCGGTACCCCGGACTTGAAGGCCGCTGCGCAGGCGGACACCGCCGGCCTTCCCGCCGTGTCGGATGCGGACGCCGAGGCGGTGCTCTTCTTTACATCCGGCACCTCCGGACCGCCTAAAGGCGTGCCGCTGACGCATCGCAATCTGCTCGCCAATGTCGCCGCGCTGCTGGCCGAGGGCATCGTCACTGAGCAAGATCGCGTGTTACTGCCCCTGCCGCTGCACCATGTCTACCCCTTCGCCTTGGGGCTACTGGCGCCCGTGACCTGCGGTGTGCCCGTGGTGCTGCCGCAGGCGCTGACGGGGCCTGCATTGGCGCGTGCGCTGGACGCGGGTGAGGTCACGGTGATCCTGGGCATCCCGCGGCTGTATGCCGCGCTGGTGGGTGCGGTCGACCGGCGCATCGCTGCCTTCGGCCACCTCGCGCGCTGGGCCTTCGATGGCCTGCTCGGCCTCGCAATGGCGGTGCGGCGGCGCACGGGGCTGTCCCTGGGCGGGCTTCTGTTTGCACCGCTGCGCCGACGTATGGCCCCGCAACTGCGGCTGCTGGTCTCCGGCGGCGCGGCGTTGGACGCGGCCCTCGCCGAGCGGCTGGAAGGGCTCGGCTGGACGGTGGCTACGGGCTACGGCCTCACCGAGACCGCACCCATCCTCACGGTCATGCGCCCCGGCGAGCGCCGGTTCGAGACCGCCGGCCGAGCGCTGTCGGGGGTAGAGCTGCGCATCGGCGCGCACCCAGACGCGCAGACGGGCGGCGCCGATGCGGGTGATGACCGCGGCGCCGGGGAGGTCCAGGCGCGTGGGCCGAACGTCTTCTCCGGCTACCTCGACGGCTCGGCCCACGACAGCGATGCCTTTACCGACGATGGTTGGTTCCGCACGGGCGACCTCGGCACCCTAGACGCTGAGGGCTGGCTGCACCTGAGCGGGCGGGCCTCGAGCCGCATCGTGCTCGCAGGCGGCGAGAACGTGGACCCGGAGGCGATGGAGGCCAAGCTCGCCGCACAGCCGGACATCGCCGAGTCAGGCACGCTGGAGCATGACGGTGCGCTCGCCGCCGTGCTGGTGCCGGACGCCGACACCGCCCGCCACACCGACGCCGATGCCCTGCGCGAGCGGCTGCGTCAGGCCGCCGACGCGGCCCTCGCGGATGCTCCGAGCTGGCAGCGGCCGAGCCGCATCGAGATCGACCGCCGCCCGCTGCCCCGGACCCGGCTCGGGAAGCTGCGCCGCAAGCGGCTCCGCGAGCGCTTCGACGCCCTGTGCCAAGGTCAGGCGGAGCCGGCGGCGGCCGGCCTTATGGCGCGCAGCGACATGGCGCCGGACGACCGGGCGCTCATCGACGACCCCGCTGCGTCCCAGGTCTGGGCGTGGCTCGGCGAGCGCTTCGAGGACCGGCGTATCGAGCCGAGCACAGACCTTCGGCTCGACCTCGGCGTGGACTCGCTGGAGTGGGTCGCCATTGGCCTGGAGCTTCAGGACGCCGTCGGGCTGGCCCTGGATGAGGACGCCATCGGCGGCGTGGAGACCGTACGTGATCTCTTGCAGGAGGCGGCCGCGGCCGGCACCACCGCCGACGCTGACGGCTCCGGCGAGGACCTGGAGGCGAGACTCGGCAGGGCCGAGGCCATGCTGGATGACGAGCAGCTGCAACGCCTGGCGCCGCCGGGGCGCGCCGCGACGCTGCTGGCCGCGATGCTGCACGCCCTGGCGCGTCCGGTGATGCACTGGTGGCTTCGGCTGGATGCCGCCGGCATGGAGCACCTGCCGCCCACCGGCCCCTGCATCCTGGCGCCGAACCACAACAGCGCCCTAGACCCCATCGCCATCGCTGCGGTGCTGTCACCGCCACAGCGGCGCAACACTTTCTGGGGCGGCTTCACCGAGCAGATGTTCAGCACGCCCTGGATGCGCGCGGTGAGTCGCGGCTTCCGGGTGTTGCCCGTGGCTCCGGCAAAGCGGCCCGTCACCAGCCTCGCCTACGCTGCCGCTGCGCTGGCCCGTGGCGGCATGCTGGTGTGGTTTCCGGAAGGACGCCGCCATCCGGGCGAGGCCATCAAGCCCTTCCGCCCCGGCGTCGGCAGCCTCGCCCGCGCGCAGCGGGCGGCCCTGGTGCCCTGTCTGATCCGCAATACGGGCGCCGCGCTGCCGCCGGGTGCCTGGTGGCCGAAGCGGCGGCGGCTCGTGTTGCGCATGGGCCCTGCCGCGGACGCGACGACCCTGGAAGCAGAGGGCAAAGGAGACACACCGGCGGAGCGCATCGCCGAGGCACTGCGCAGGCGGGTGCTCGCGCTGGAGGACTGACGGAGGAGGGCCGCCCGATCTTTACACTTAGGCGCTGACCAGCGCGATTGCTCAGGAGACGACGCATGACCGACATCAAGCAAGTCATTGAGAACCCCGACACCTCGAGTCCGGTTCAGGCAGATCGCGAGCGCGACCTCGCCGACTGGAGCACCGATTGGGCGCGGCAGAAGGCCGAAGCCCTTGACGTCACACTCACCGACGACCACTGGGCGGTGATCGACGCGCTGCGCGAGCATTACCGCGAGCATGGTTTGGTTGACCATGGTCGCGAGCTCGGTGACATGCTCGACATGCGTTTCGCGCATGAGGGCGGGCGCCGCTGGCTGCGCAAGCTGTTTCCGGAGGGGCCGGTGTTCCAGGGGATGCAGATCGCCGGGCTGCCGGTGCCGCCGCATACGGAGGACGAAGGGTTCGGCACCGCCCGCTGAACGAGACGCCCTCCCATGCCCAGCTTCACTGTCCGTGAAACCGTCCATCATCCGCGTGAGAAGGTTTTCGAGCTGGTGGCGGATATCGAGCGCTATCCGGACTTCGTCCCAGGCTGGCAAGAGGCCCGCGTGGTGAGTGCTGAGGGCGACCGCCGGCAGGTCCAGCAGGCGTTGGGCATCGGGCCTATCGTCTTGCGCTTTCGCACCGAGGCCCTGTTGGAGCGCCCAGAGCGTATCAGCATCCAGGGCCAGGGCGGACCTCTGAAGCGGCTGCACCAGGTCTGGCACTTCAAGGAACGGGCGGACGGCGGAACCCTGGTGGAGCTCTGGACGGACTATGAACTGCGCGGCGGACCGGCTGCCGCTGCAGCAGGTCCGTTCTTCCGCCGCCGCACCCGGGAAGTGGTGCAGGCATTCCGCCGCTGGGCCGACCAAGTCCTGCGGGACTGAGGGGCATCGGCGTGTTTGGACGAGCCCGGGCTCACGCCGCCGTTTGCGTGCCCGCCGGGTCCGGCCCGAGCAGCGACACTTCGGGATGACTCTCGGTAATGCGTTGTTCGATGCTGGACACGCCTTCTGCTGGCACCTCGGCGGCGATCATCAGCTCGCCGCGGCGCATGGCCTGCTGCTGGGCGTTGAGCGGTGAGGGCTTATGTCGCTCATGCCAGAGTGACCAGCCACCCCCGATGGCGGCGCCGATTGTCGCCAGCAGCAGTACCAGGTTCTCGCTTGGCGTGGCGAAAAGCACCAGCCAAAGCATCGGCAGCAGCACGGCGCCCACCACCGCCCCCGGCAGGATTGCCAGTGAGGCGCTACGCCAGCGCGTGGCCTCCACTGGCAGACCCCCGGGGAGATTCTGGCCGTAGACGTGCAGCTGGCCGCGCTCGAAGCCCTGCTGGAGGAACTCGTCGATGAGGCGGCCGCCCTCGGCAGCGTTTGGGGTGCGCATGTAGAGCGTGGTCATGATTGCTTCTCCTATTGGTTGGCACACGGAGCCGCGACGGGATGTCGGGCCCGGGGCGCTGTCGTCTCAATGGAAAGCAACCTTTGTGCCGCTTGCAGCCATCCCAGAGACGCTGAGCGGGTCGATGCCCAAGCCATCCACCGGCGGATGCACTGCGAGCTAAGGGGCTGGCCGCAAATAACCTGTGCAGATTGCGCCGCAATTGCGTTCGCTTTCGCGAAGCGGCGAGGGGCGCATAGCCGGGCTATGTAAGCCTCGCCGCGACAAAGAAAGCGGGCGGAAGTGCAAGCAAGGTGTGCAGGTTATTTGCGGACGGTCCCTTAGGGGGCTTCGATCCTGCCCGTGGCCATGCGCGCGGCGTGGATCTGCTCTAGCGTGTAGAAGCTCTGCTGGAGCTGGAAGAAGCCGTGCCAGTGGGCCCAATCGGGGCCGGCCATCAGCGCGCCGTGACGGGCGCGGCGGCCCTCGTGATGCCACAGGTGGTAGAAGGTGATCTGGAACTCGTCTTTCCAGGGGTTCTCCTTCAGCAGGCCGGCCGCCGCGAGCTCATCGTGCATCTGCTTCGCTGGGTCCCAATAGACCTCGTTGTAGAGGCGTACGGCGGCGTCGGCCTGGTAAAAGAAGCTCTCGGTGTGGAGCTCGCCATGGCAGGCGGCGCAGACCTGTTCCATCTTCTTGCGACCCGCCGGGCCGTCGCCGAGTAACGGACTCATCACGTCCTCGGAGTCTCGCACCTCAGAGCGCTTCGCCCACAGATTCCAGTACAACCGCTCGGTGACATCGTGGGTGGTGCTGAGCTCCCCGATGCCGGTCATGTGGCAGGTGGCGCAGGTGGGCGCCCGGTAGTCCCCGGGTTCCCAAGCGTCGGGCGCCGAGTCCCAGCGCCATTCGTGGCCCTCCGCGGCGTAAATCTGGCCGTGCTTGCTGTTCTCGTACACCTCGATGTCCGGGTGGTCCGGACCCAGGTGGCAGGACGCGCAGGCGGCGGGGTGGCGAGCCTCCTCGATGGAAAAGCGGTGTCGGGTATGGCAGGTGGTGCAGTTGCCGGTGCTGCCGTCCGGGTAGATGTTGCCGATGCCCGAATTGGGCCAGGTACGCGCGGTGGGTCGGCCGTCGTCGCCGAGGGTGATTTCGGTGCCGTGGCATTGCATGCAGCCGGTCATGTCCGGCGCGGCGCTGAGCTCCGGGTGGCCGCGCCCCTCGTGCCGATGCACCAGCGCGTGGAGGTCGTCCTTCGGGATCTGCTGGCGGTAGGCGCGGAAATGGCCGCTGCGGTTGAACTGCTCCTGCTCCCGCGGATGGCAGCGCCCGCAGCTGTCCGGCGACACCAGCACGGAGACGTAGGTATCGGTGCCGACGAGGGACTCGTGCTGGGTGGCATTGGGTGCGCCCGCGGGCACCTGGTGGCAGTCGAGGCAGGTAACGCCCACGTGGGCGTGGCGGCTGCGTTTCCAGTCGCTGATGATGCCGGGGTTCTGCTGCTTATGGCATTCGACGCAGGTTCGGCCGAGCTTGGTGAGCCCACGATCGATGACGATCGAGCGGACCTGGCTGAGGTCGCCCAGCGACGCGCTTTCCGCCGCCTGCCCGCCTGATGCTTGCGCGGGCGCTTGCGCCTGGCCCGATGCCGGGTCGACACCCATGGCGAGTATGGCGGCAACCAGCAGCGTGAGGAGTCCCAGGTCGCGGGCAAGCTCTCGGTTTCTGTTCATCAGTCGGCTCCTGCGTCGGTGGATGGTGCCAGGGCTGCGGCCAGCTCGTGATGGCCCACGTGCGGATGGCAGCTCACGCAGGTCCGCTCGATCTCGCCGAGGAAGTACGGGCGATGGGCGATGAAGGCGGGGTTATTGCCGCGCGCGTCTGACAGGTTGCGGTGGCACTGCAGGCAGCCCGAATCGAAGACGTACGACTCCCGCTGCGCGAGACCCGCCTGCCAGTCGATGGCGTCGAGGTCATAGGTGAGCTGCGCCCAGATGTCGTGGATGCCGAAGCGGGCCTTGGTCCACAGGTAGGCTGCAAGATGGTCGTGGCGCAGGTGGCAATCGGTGCATTGCGCCGCCAGGCCGCGGGGATTGCTGCCGCCGTGAACGTCCGCGTGGAAGGTGCGCGCAAAGGGCTCCATGGTGTGGCAGGCGGTGCAGAACGCAGCCCCAGAGGTCGCCGCGAGTGCACTCTGCATGAGCATCCAGGAAGCCGTTATCCCCAGCGGTAGGAGGATCACCGCGGCGGCGATGCCGATGAGCATTTTCTTCACGTACTGTGACCTCCGCTTCCGGTCAACCGCTCCTTGAGACCGAAGCATGCTTCGTGCCGCAGCGCCACAGCGCGCTCCGTTGCTGCGGATGCAGCCTCTGACGCCGACGGCGAGCAGCGGTATGGCTGCATGCAGCCATACCGATTGGACGAAATGAGCCGCACCCCGGGGCATCTGCCCGACACTGCCCGTCGAGGTTTACCCTGTGCAGCAATGACCCTTTTCCGCGAACAAGCAGGAGTTTGACCGATGACGCAGGCGAGCCCGGAGCAACCCGACACCGACATCCTCTACGGCGCTCAGACCCGCCTCGCCCTGGCCAACTTTGGCATCAGCGGTTGGCGGTTCCCGCGCCCCTTCCTGCGCGCGCTGGGGCTGGTGAAAGCCTGTGCAGCCCGGGTCAACGGGGCGCTCGGTCTGCTGCCAGCGGATCTGTCGCGGGCGATCGAAGCAGCAGCGCAGGCGGTGGCGGATGGTCACCACGACGACCAGTTCCCGGTGGACGTGCTGCAGACCGGCTCAGGCACCAGCACCCACATGAACGCGAACGAGGTGATCGCGACCCTCGCCGGACGCCGGCTTGGGCGGCCGGTTCACCCCAATGACGAGGTCAACCTGGGCCAAAGCAGCAACGACGTCATCCCGACCGTCATCCACGTGGCAGCCGTCCTGGAGCTCCGGGCGCTGACCGATGCCCTCGGCTCGCTCCGCGACGCACTCCATGCGCGCGCCCGCGAGAGCGCTGCCGTGGTGAAGACTGCCCGCACCCATCTCATGGATGCGGTGCCCATGACCCTGGGCCAGGAGCTCTGTGGTTGGGCCGCCCAGGTGGAGGCGAACTTGGCCCGGCTGGCCGATACGGAGCAGCGGCTCCGGCGCATCGCGCAGGGGGGCACGGCGGTGGGTACCGGCCTTAACACCCACCCCGAGTTCGCCGAGCGTTTCGCCGCTGCCCTTGCCGAATGCACCGGCCGGGCCTTCCGCCCGGCGCCCAATGCCTTTGCCGCCATCGGTGCCCAAGACACGGCCGTGGAGCTGAGCGGGCAGCTGCGCGTGACCGCGATCACGCTGCTCAAGATCGCCACCGACTTGCGCTGGATGAACAGCGGCCCGACGGCGGGCCTAGGGGAGATCCGTCTGCCCGAGCTCCAGCCCGGGAGCAGCATCATGCCGGGCAAGGTCAATCCGGTGGTGCCAGAGGCGGTGGGTATGGCCTGCGTCCAGGTCATTGGGCTCGATGCCGCGGTGGCCCTGGCCGCCCAGGACAACCGGTTCCAGCTCGCCACCATGCTGCCACTGATCGGTTTTGACCTCCTGCAGCAGCTCGCGTTGCTGACCAGCGCGACGCGCTCGTTGGAGACCCAGTGCATCGCCCGACTCGAGCCCAATGCCGATGCCCTGGCCGAGCGGGCGCGGCACAACCTGATGCTGGTCACCGCACTGACGCCGCGCATCGGCTATGAGCTGGCGGGGCAGATCGCCCGCACGGCCCAAACCGAGGGCCGGGCGGTGATTGATGTCGCACGGGAGCAGAGCGGGTTGTCGGAGACAGAGTTGGTGCAGCTGCTCGACCCCGCTCGAGCCGCACACCCGCATGGTGACCTCGCCGAGGCTGATCCCAGCTTGCCGCCTGATGCCGCGCAGAACGAGCTGCCCGGGGCTTAGTCGCTGTGATGATGGTCGGACCGGCGGGCAACCTGGGCGGGCGGCGGCTCCGAGCCGATCCGGGCTTCCACGTGGCTGCTCAGGCGCAAATAGATCGCGAGCGCGATCACCATGAACGCGGCGACCGCGAACAGGAGGGCCGGAAATACGAGCAGACTTAAGTGCTCGCTGGCAGCGCCGAGCACGAAGACCAGCGCCTCCAGGGTCAAAGCGATGATGATAAGCACCATGAACTTGGTGAGTGTT
Organism: uncultured Thiohalocapsa sp.; assembly: GCA_964524185.1. GTDB lineage: Bacteria > Pseudomonadota > Gammaproteobacteria > Chromatiales > Chromatiaceae > Thiohalocapsa. The sequence goes on from CAZGCI010000061.1 coordinate 23,090, forward strand.
CCCCGCGCCTCCGCCGCGGAGCTGAGCTCCCGGTCCCGCAGTACCTCTTCCTCCATCAGGTATTTGGCGACGTCGAAGACGGCGAGGGACACGACGACGAGGCCGATGCCGTCGAGCAATGATTGCTTCAGTACATCGCCCGCTTCCATGGATTGCAGCACGTTGAGACCGGAGGCGACGATCATGGTGATGCTGATCGCCACCAGCGCGAGGGCTGCCACGCTATAGATCACGCGCTTGAATAGGGTGAAGACACGTACGCCTGCGTGCATCGAACTGCTCCTAGCTGGGTCAGGCCCCCGACACTTCCAGCAAGCGCCCCGGGCTCGAGTTGACCCCTTACGAAGCAATAACCGAGCCCGCTTCTACACCGACCAGGCAGGTCAGGGCAGGGCGGGCCAGGGCAAAGACGGGGCGGGAGGCAGCCTGATGACCGTCGTACCGCCCCTTTCCGCTTGAGCGCGCTTCGGCGATTTCTGTCAATGTTCAGACCATCTGCCTTGTCTTGACGCCCGCCTTCGGCGTGGCGCTGGCGCTCCCTTGGCTTGCGATGCTCCCGCCAGCACGCCTTGAAGGCGGAACGTCATCCGGCCGACGTCATCCGGCCGACGTCATCTGGCCGACGTCATCTGGTATGAACGTTTCCGGCCATCGCCTTACAGGTTCAAGCTATCGACAATGTGGACGACGCCGTTGCCGGCGACGAGGTCCGTTTGGACGATGTCGGCATTCCCATAGGTGATGGACTGACCGCCCTTGTCGATGTCGATACGCTGACCGCCGATGCTGTCAACGTGGCGACGCTGCAGCAGATCGGTGGCAGAGAGACGGCCCACAACAACATGGTTGCTGAGCATCCGTAAGAGCTTGTCATCGTCTTCGAACAGGCTTTGGCGTTCGGCGTCGGGCAGTTCCGTGAAGGCGTCGTCGAGCGGAACGAAGAGGGTAAACGGCCCGGGACCCTCGAGTACGTCGCCGAACCCCGCCTGTTCCACGGCCGCTCGATACTGCTCGAATAACGCCGAGTTGCCGGTGATGTCGCGCACCGTGGTTTCAGCGGCCTCACCTTCGAGGTCGGGCAGTCCGTAATGGGCATCCGGATAGCGGTCCGGCGGATCGTAATTGCGGCGGCCAGCCTCGGCGCGGGCCATGGTCTCTTCGCTCGCGTAGCGCTCGCCGATGCTGAAGGCCGCCAACGGACCTAGGCCCATGGCCAGCATCACGGCGATCCAGATCAGGTTGCGCCGCCCAGGATTGCTCTGGGTGTTGTTGCCCTGGGTGTTGTTGCTCTGCGGCATGCTGTATCTCCTTCCGCTGTCGGGGCGGAGTCTGATTGCAGTCGGCCGGCCGATGCCGTGCGAGTGTATCCGCCACGGCTCGGCGCGGATGTGCTCTGAGTGATGCAGTGCCCGTGCCGGCAATCCATCGCGCTAACGGGGGGATTTGCCGATTCTCCGTGCAGACGGGCCCGGGGCGGAGAGGCCAGCCACCGAACGCAGTGGGGCGCACCCTGATGAACGTGCAGACCAAGGCGCGAGCGGGTCACCGATACGAACGCGAGTTGTTAATCAGCAACGGCCGAGGGCCAAGGCGCGGACGCGCGTTCCTGACATTAGTGGCTGCGCCTCGCCCCTGTCGGCGCCTCGCAGCCGACGTGGCGTCGCACCCTTGACCCATCTGCAACCATCTGGCGCGGTCAAGCCATCTAGGCCCTTAGGCCTTAGCGCTACCGGCGGCTGTGCGCTATGCCCCGGATGGTCCGGTCGCGGCGCGCTCGCGCGCCTCGCCGATGGCCTGGGCCGCATTGACTAGGCCAATGTGGCTGAACGCCTGTGGAAAATTCCCCAGCAGCTCGCCGGTGTCGGCATCGATCTGCTCAGACAGCAGGCCGAGGTCGTTGGCGCAACCGGCGGCGCGCTCGAAGAGCCGGACCGCCTGCGTTACCTGTCCGGCCATCGCGCGCGCCTGGGCAAGCCAGAAGGTGCAGAGGAGAAAAGGCCCCTCGGTGCCGGGTAGCCCGTCGTCCGTGCGATAGCGGTAGACAAAGCCCTTGGCGTCGGTGAGGCGCTCCTCGATGGCGTCCAGGGTTGCCAGCACCCGTTTGTCATCTGCCGGCAGGAAGCCCACCAACGGCAGCATCAGCGTGGCCGCGTCCAGTTCGGCTTTGTCAAAGGCCTGGGTAAAGGCACCCGCGTGCGCGCTCCAGCCGCGGGTCAAGATGGCCTGGCGTATGGCCTCGCGTGCGTGCTGCCAGCGCGAGAGGTGACCATCGTCCATGCCGGCAGGGAATAGCTCGGATGCCAGGTCGATGGCGCGGTCCAGGGCAGCCCAGCACATGAGCTTAGAGTGCAGGTAGTGCCGGGGCTCGGCGCGGATTTCCCAGATGCCCTGATCCGGCTCCTGCCAACGCGCGGCGGCGGCGTCGGCGATCTCGGCGAGGAAGCGCCGGGCGGTATCGGTCAGGCGCGTGAGCTGG
>CAZGCI010000062.1:0-25429 GCA_964524185.1 uncultured Thiohalocapsa sp.
GGTGATGCCCTCGCGGTGCAGCATCTGCTCGCGGGCGAGCTCGCTGCCGGCGAGGCCGAGCCGGGTCAGTGCCTCCAGGTAGTCGCCCTGCACCGCCACCAGCTCCGGGCTCGCGAGTTGCGCCAGCACCTGGCCCGCCGCAACGCGCTCGCCCTCGGCCACGAGCAGGGCCTCGATGACGCCACCCTGGGGCGCCGCCACCACGCGGAGCTGTCGATTGGGCACCGCGACCTTGCCGGGATAGCGGCGGCTGAGTGCCGCGCCCGCGGGCTCCGGGCTGGCGAGCGCGACGCCGAAGGCCGCCTGCTCGTCGGCACTCAGTGCAATCAGCTCGGCGGCGAGCGGCATCGCCGCGAGTCCGAGGCTCCAGAGCATCGCAGCGGCGGCGCGCCGACGCCGGTGGTGGCCGCGCCCAAGACGCGCCAGTCGCGGTGGGATGGTCATTGCGGGAGCACTCCGAGGGCTTGGTTGAGGCGGGATACAGCCTGGCCCTGCGCCAGCTGGCGCAGGGCGAGTGCGAGGCGGGCCTCGCGCGCGCGCTCTTCGGCACGCAACAGCGCGGTGAGGTCCCCCTCGCCCAGGTCGAAGGCGCGCCGGGCCAGCTGCAAGGCGCGCTCGGTGACTTCGACCCGCTCGCGCGCCGCGGCCAGCTGCGGCGCGGCGCTATCGACCAGGGTACGGGCGGTCGCGATGCCCCGGACCAACTCGCGGCGTGCCTGTTGCAGCTCGGCGAGCCGGTCCGTGACGCCTTGCTCGGCCTCGGCCAGGGCCGGCGCGCTGGCGCTGCCGAGGCCCAGTGGCAGGCTCAGCTCCAGCTGCAGGGCGTCGTCCTCCGGGGCCGATCGATCCGCCCGCGCATGCTTCACGCCCAGACTCAGCAGCGGATTGCCGCGGCGGTCTGCATGCACCCGAGCACGCTCGGCCCGGGCCTGGGTCACGCCTTGGTCCAGGCTCCAGAGCAGCGGGTGCGTCGGCGGCAGGCCGGCATCATCCAGCGCGGTCGCGGGTGGCCCTGCAGGGTGCTCGGCCAGGGGCACCGGTAGCGCTGCCAGGCCGGTGAGTGCGCGGTAGGCCGCCATGGCCTCGGCGTGGTCGGCACGCGCCGCGGCGAGCTCGCTCTGCCGCGACAGCGTGTCCTGGCGGGCCAGCAGCAGGTCCAACTGCGCCAGCTCGCCGGCGGCCTGACGTTTGGCGACCGTCGCCTGCAGCGACTCGGCGCTGGCGAGCGCGGCCTCCGCCTGGCGCAGGCGACCCTCGGCGAGCGCCGCCTGCCAGACCAGCTCGCGCACCACGCCGGCCATCTCCCAGCGCAGCCGGGTGCGCAGCGCCTCCGCCGCCGCGCCAGTGGCGTCCGCCAGCGCAAACCGGGCACCGCGCTGAGGCGGCAGCAGCAGCGGCAGATCCACCATGGCCTCCGCTTCGTAGGCACCCTGGTCGCCGGTGAACTGGTCCGACAAGAGCTTGACGCGCAGCGCCGGATGCTCCGCCAGCAGGCCCCGCGCCTGCGCCCGCACGGCATCGGCCAGCGCCCGCTGGGCCTCGACACGCTGGCCTTGCTCGGCGAGCGTCAAGGCAGCGTCGACGGTCTCGCCCAGGGTCGCGGCCGCCGCGGCCTGCCCGACGCACAGCACCAGCAGCGTCAGTGGCAGGCTCAGCAGCCGCATGACTGCCCGCCTGTCCTGGAACCTAGGTTGAACGTCGCATGGCCTGCACGCGCCTGCGGCCGGCGCTGTGCTGGCGGCGTCTGTGTCGCTTGTCTGTGCATGACACGCGCGCCCCGCGCAAGGTGCGAGGGGCGCTGCGGGCGGCTCAGTTCCGCTCCTCTTCAAGCAGGCTGCCGTCGTCGATGGCGTAGTAGAGCTCCCACTTCTGGCCGTCGGCGTCGCGGATCTCGACCTCCCAGGCCTCGCGGCCCTGCTTGCGCTCACGCTCGGTGCCTATCACTTCGCCCGGGCGTTGTGCCAGGGCCTTGTCGACGGCCTGCTCCATGGTGAGTGGCTCGGCGGCGAGGAGGCCGCCGGCAGCGGTGGCAAGCACAATGGCGGCGGCAGTTTGGGTGGGAATCAGTCTGTGCATGGGTGTGCTCCTGTTGGGTTGGGCTTGCGGTCTGCCGCAGGGCACGGTGAGGACCGCTATCGCGCCGACTCAGGGCACAGACTGCATGAGGTTGCTGAAACCGAGCTGAACAGGACCACCTCGTTTTGGGGTTTGTGGCGCAGCCGCGTAAGTGCTTCGTTGCGTTGACTGACGCCCACAGCCGTTTGCGCTGCTGCCGGCTCTCAGCCAACAGCGGGGAAGAAGGGCTTGAGGCCGCTGAGAATGACGCCGGCTTGGGCCAGTCATCCTAGAAAGAGCAGCTGGACGGTCGTCAGGGTGCATCCCGCCCGGTCGTTGCGATCAGGCTGCCTGGCAAGGCAAAATGACGAGGGCGTTGACGAATCTACCCGAGGATGATGTCGGCGAGCTTCAGCACGACGCCGAGCACCGCCAACCCGCCCAGTAACCAGCGGGTCTGGGCATTCATGGCCCGCAGCAGATTCACCTCCACCGTTTGGTCTCCAGGCGGATCTGCTCGAGGTCTTTGCGCAGCCGGGCTTCGATCTCGGTCATCTCCTTGCGCAGACGGCCTTCGACCTCCGTGATCTTCAGCTCCAGCGCCTTGATCTCCTGCTGCAGCCGGCCCTCAATCTCGGCCATCTCCTTCTGCAGCCGCAGCTCGCCCTCGCGCACATGGCCTTGGGTGGCCAGATCGGCGATCTGCGGGAAGCGATCCTCGAGCGCGTCGAAGGCCTCGGCGATCAGACGCGCACGGGTCTTATCGTCGGTCGCTTCGGAGAGTTGCTCGTACAGACGCAGCGCGGCGCTCATGGGTCCCTAAAAGTTGGGGTGATGCAATGGGCGAAATCAGCCTAGCGGAAGCCCGACCGGGCGGCAAGGCAGTACCCGCCGCGGGCAGTGGCAGGTCGACTTGGGCGGAGAAGCCGCCCAGGTCCGCGGAACGCCCGAGCTGCAGGGTGCCACCGTAGGACTCGGCGATCTCCCGGGCGATGGCGAGGCCGAGTCCGTGGCCGTCCACCTGCTCGTCCAGGCGCTCGCCGCGGCGGGCGATGCGTGCCAGCTCGGCGTCGTCGCAGCCGGGGCCGTCGTCCTCGACGATGAGACGCAAGCCTTTCTCGTCGTCGGCCGGGCCCAGGCTGCAGCGGACTTGCTGCGCGGCCCATTTGCAGGCGTTGTCCAGCAGGGTGCCGAGGATCTCCAACAGGTCCTCGCGGTCCAGTGCGATGGGGCCGGACAGCCGATTACGGCAATCGATGCTGAGCGCCTTGTCGCGGTGCATGGCGAGCAGCAGTCGACGCAGGTCGGGCAGCTCCAGCCTCGGGTCGAACACGGAACCGGCCTTGGCGCGCCCGGCGATGCGCGCGCGCTTGAGCTCCCGCTCCACCAGCGCCGTGATGCGCTCCACCTCCGCCGCACAGACCCGCCTGGTGTGGTCCCTGGTCATCTCCGCTGCAGGCGCATCGGCAGGCGCCCGCAGCTGCTGGCGCATCAGGTTGAGCGGGCCCTTCAACGCATGGGCCAGGTTGCCCGCGGCATTGCGTGAGCGGGCGAGCCGCTGCTCATAGACGGCGAGCAGGCCGTTGAGCTTGCGGACCAGAGGCAGGATCTCCGCCGGCACTTGCTCGGTGAGGCGGCTGGTGGCGCCGCGTTCCAGGGCCTCGATGTCCCGGTAGACGGGCTCGAGCCGGCGGAAGGACCGGCGCAGGATCACGCGCTGCAATAGCAGCATGGCCAAGAGCCCGATCATCGCCAGCACCGCGAACAGCTGCTCATAGCCCCTGAGGGTGCCGAGCAGCGTGCTCAGATCCTCGGCGACGGCGATGGTGACCGCCCCTTCTGCCACCCGATAGCCCGCGGCGCGCACGAGCAGCGGCTGGTCTGCGGGCCCATCAGCGTGCCAAATACGCACCTCGCCGACAGGCACCGGGGTCACGACGAGGTCCTGGTCCCACAGTGATCTCGAACGCGCCTCGCCGTTCGCCGTCAGGACTTTGAAGTAATGCCCCGAGAAGGGCTGATGGTAAACAGGCAGCAGTTGGTGCGCGCCGCGCGTCAAGTCGCCATGCCGCTCCAGGCGCCCGAGCAGGGCTTGGGCGTCATGCTCCAGCCGAGACAGCACATAGGCATCCGTGGTCCGGTGCAGGGCGCCATGGCCGAGCCACAGGGCGAGGCCGATCAACAGCGCCAGGCTGAGACCAAGCCCCAGGTTGAGCCGATTCTCCAGCGAGTCCCTCGGGAACAAGCGTGGGCCGCGGACCGCCCACCCGCGCTTGCCGGCTGGATGATGCCGAGCCCCTCGCGGCGCGGCCGCTGGTGCTTCAGGGACGCGACGGAAAGACATAGCCCTGCCCGCGCTGGGTGCGCAGATGGTGCTGGCCGAGCTTGCCTCGCAGCCGGCGCACATAGACCTCGATGGTGTTGTCGCCGGGCTCGGCGTGCTGGTCGTAGACGTGCTCGGCGAGCCAGGCCTTGGACAGGACCTTGTCGGGGTGGCGCATGAAGACACGCAGCAGTCGGAACTCGGTGCCCGTCAGGCCGCACTCACTGCCGTCGGCCAATAAGACGCATTGGCGCTCCTCATCCAGCGCCAGGCCGGCGACGCGCAGCAGCGGGCTCGCCTGGCCCGCACTGCGGCGTGTCAGCGCCTGCAGCCGCGCCAGCAGCTCCTGCACATGGAAGGGCTTACCCAGGTAGTCGTCGGCACCGGCTCGCAGCCCATCGACGCGCTCGTGCCAAGCATCCCGCGCGGTCAGGATCAGCACCGGCGTGCGCATGTCCGCTGCGCGCCACTCGGCGAGCACCTGGAGGCCTGGCTTCCGCGGCAGCCCCAGGTCGAGCACGATGACATCATAGGGCTGCTCCGTGCCGAGAAAGGCACCATCCACGCCATCCTTGGCCCAGTCCACGGCGTAGCCGGCGTCGGCGAGATCGCGGCGCAGACCGCGGGCCTGTTCCGCGTCGTCTTCGATCAGCAGCAGGCGCATGGCGAGCGAGCGTAACGTGCAATGCGTTGGGCGCTATGGGATCGCCAGGCGAGCGCGGCGTCGAGGCCATCCAGCGCGGGGCACTCAGTCCTCGAGCTCGACTTCGATCAGCTCGCCGGTGGCTGCATCGAGCTTGACCTCCCAGAGCCGTCCAGCGTCGTCCAGGACCTTGATCTCGTAGATGTGCGCATCATGCTTCCGCGCATGCTCCAGCTCCAGCTCGATGAGCGTGCCGGGCCGGACCTGGCGCAACAACGGCAGGATCTCCTCCAACGGCATGATGGCGCCTTCCTGCACCAGCCGGCGGGCACGGTCGGCGTCCGAGTCGGCCCGGACGGCAGACAAGCCGCAGAGCAGTGCGAGGACGACCGCAGTGCTTCGCGGATGCGCGCAACCGATGGCGTGAGGACTTATAGCGCTCGCTCCGGATCCAGCCCCCGCTCGCGCACGCTTTGCAGGATGGCCTTGGCGCGGCCCATGGCTTCCGCCATCGGGCGCAGCCCTTTTTCGGAGCCGTCGGGGTTCGGGAATTCCAGCCACTCGCTGTCCGGCAGGGCCTGGAAGCCCATGGTCCAATCCGGGCATTGGCGCGCCTCGACCCATTCCTCGTAGACGAGCTTTACGTCGCGATGGCGTTGGTCCTGGCAGATCAGCTCGTACAACTTGCGTACCTCGGCCTCATCGCCCTCCAAGAGTTGGATGAACTGATCCCCGCTGTAGAGCAACAGGCCGGTGATGCCGAGCGCCTCGTTCTTGCGCCGTGAGAGCGTGAGCAGGTCCACCAGGTCCTGCCGCTGCATGTCGCTGGTGACGGTGCTGGTGTAACAGAGTTGGAAAATCATCGGTTGATTGCTCTGACCATGCTGGCGTTGCGGGGCGCGAACAGCTCGGCCTGGCAGGCGCTGCTCGGCAGTTTTGACGCCGGATGGACCGCGTTCATGGCGTCCAAACGCAAGGGTTGGACGCAGTTGGAGCGGCCGATCCTAGACCACAGCGAGCGGTGTCATCGGGCGGGTGTCACCGGAGTATATCCGCAGCCATCCCGCTCATGCACGGTCGACCGACATTCGCAGCTGCCCACGCCCTCACGGCTGCAGGGTGGCGCGGGGAGCCGGCTTGCAGGCCGACGGGCGCCATCGAGCTACGGCCAGATGCCGCGTTGGTCGACCACCAGGGCCAGGCGCTCCAGGGCCTCCACGAGGGCGGCGGTGCGCAGATCCGTGCACCAATCCCCGGCGCCGTCTGGGCAGTCGCTCGGGAAGGCGCGCCAGCGGTTGACGACGCGGTCGGTGGCGCTGTTGATGCGCGAGCGCAGACGGCCGTTGATGTCCTCCAGCGGCCAGCTGTGGTGCTCGATGTTCTGCACCCACTCGTAGTAGCTCACGACGACACCGCCGGCGTTCGCGAGGATATCTGGCAAGACGCGGATGCCGCGCTCGTTCAAGATGTCGTCGGCCTGGGGGGTGATGGGGCGGTTGGCGCCTTCGACGATGAAACGGGCCTGCACCTGGGCAGCGTTGGCGGCATGGATCTGCCCGCCGAGGGCAGCCGGGATGAGGATGTCGCAGGGTAGTGCCAGGAGGTCAGCGTTGGTGATGCTGCGGGTCTCCGGCAGGCCGACGACGGTGCCGGTCTCGGTCTTGTGGCTCGCCAGCGCGTCAAGATCCAGCTTGTCGCCATTCTCCGCCAGCACGCCGCCCCGGGAGTCACTGACGGCGATGATATGGGCACCGCGCTCGGCGAGCAGGCGCGCGGCAACGCCGCCGACCTTGCCGTAGCCCTGGATGGCGACGCGGGCACCGTCCACGCCGGTGAGCTCGGGCACGATGCCGAGGGCAATGGCGCGCTCGGCGGCATAGACGCAGCCGCGGCCGGTGGCCTCATTGCGGCCCTCGGAGCCACCGAGCTCCAGCGGCTTGCCCGTCACCACCGGGAGGTTGTTCTCGCCGGGGTGCAGGCTGTCATAGGTATCATAGATCCAGGCCATGGTCTGCGCGTCGGTGTACATGTCCGGCGCGGGGATATCCGTGTATGGCCCGATGTTGTCGCCGAGCCCAGCGATGAAGCGCCGCGTGATGCGGCGCTGCTCGCGGCGGCTGAGGTGCTTGGGGTCGCAGGTGACGCCGCCCTTGGCACCGCCGAACGGGATACGCACCAGGGCGCATTTCCAGGTCATGAGCGCCGCCAGCGCCGCAATCTCATCCAGCGACACCTCCGGGTGGAAGCGAATGCCGCCCTTGCCCGGGCCAAGCAGGCTGTTGTGCATGACCCGATAGCCGACGAAGTTCTGTACCTGACCGTCGTCCATTTCCACCGGGACGTTGATGGTGATGGTACGCCGCGGCAGGCGCAGAAAATCCACGAGGCCAGGCGCCACATGGGCCAGGTGGCGGCGGGCGCGGGCAAACTGCTCGCTGAGGACTTGGGTGGGGGCGAGCTCGTCGGCGATCGGGAGAATGGGGTCGGGCGTGGTGGCGGTCGCGTTCATCGGCTGGCTGTCCGGTTGCTGTTGGACAACTCAAAGCCTAGCGTGCTTTCTGGCAAAGAAGCGTGAAGAGGCGTCGGGCTTTCGGTAGCCGCGCTGCGCTCGGTTGCGGCAGCCAGTTGAGGGCCAAGGGGTGAAGGGTGAGGGCTGCTCTACTCAACCACCGTTGGCGATCGAGCCCCAGCCCCCAACCCCTCTCAGTCATACAGGCCCAACGCCGCAGGGCGCAGCCCGCCGGCGAAGCACGGGTGGATTCTGCCCGTGTTGTGCTCCCCCGGCGGCTGGAGACGGGCGGGTCAAGTGCTGCCCCAGGGGCCCGGAGGCACCGGCTCCATGTGCCAAATGTCGTTGTTGTATTCGGCGATGGTCCGGTCGGACGAGAAGAAGCCACTGTGGGCCGTGTTCAGCACGCTCATTTGCAGCCAGCGCTCGCGGTCCTGGTACGTTTCGGCGGCCAGAAGCTGGGCGCGACGATAGCTGTCGAAGTCAGCCGCCGTGAGCCAGGGGTCGTACGGACTGCGGATGCCCTGCAAGATGGGGTCGAAGATGCCCTGCTCGAACTGGCTGAAGTGGCCGGCCTCCAGCAGACCCATGACGGCCTCCAGCGCCGGGTCATTGGCGATGATGCCATTGGGGTCGTAATGCCCGCGAATGCGCTGCACCTCCTCGGCCGTGTGGCCAAACAGGAAGAAGTTGTCATCTCCCACCTGCTCGCGGATCTCGATGTTGGCGCCATCCAGGGTGCCGATGGTAATGGCGCCATTCATCATGAACTTCATATTGCCGGTGCCGGACGCCTCCTTGCCGGCGGTGGAGATCTGCTCGGACAGATCCGTCCCGGGGGCAATCACCTCCATGACCGACACCCGGTAGTCCGGGATGAAGGCCACCCGCAGCCACTCGCTCACCTCCGGATCGGCATTGACGACCTTGGCGACGTTGTTCACAAGCTTAATGATGAGCTTGGCCATCTCGTAGCCCGGGGCCGCCTTGCCGCCGATGAGCACACAACGGGGAGCACCGATGTCGGTGTCGCCGTGTTTGATGCGCTGATACAGATGGATGACGTGCAGTACGTTCAGGAGCTGGCGCTTGTATTCGTGGATACGCTTGACCTGCACATCGAACATGAAGTCCACCGGGAACTCCACCCGGCAGGTGGCGGCCACCAGGCTCGCAAGGCGTGTCTTGTTCTGCCGCTTGATGCCGTCCCAGCGCTCGCGGAACGCAGGGTCGTCGGCGTAGGGAGCGAGTTGCTCCAGGCGTTTGAGATCGTGCACCCAATGCTCGCCAATGGTCTCGTCCAGCAGCTCCCGCAGACCCGGGTTGCACATGGCAAGCCACCGACGGGGTGTGACCCCATTGGTCTTGTTGTTGAACTTCTCGGGCCAGAGCTCGAACCAGTCGCGGAACAGTCCTTCCTGCAGCAGCTGCGAGTGCAGCGCGGCGACACCGTTGACCGAAAAGCTGCCGACAATGGCCAGGTAGGCCATCCGCACCTGTGGGTCGTCGGCCTCTTCGATCAGTGACATACGGCGTTGGCGCTCCATATCGCCAGGCCAGCGTGCCGCCACCTTGGAGAGGAACCGGGCGTTAATCTCGTAGATCACCTCCAGCACGCGCGGTAGCAACTGTTGGAACAGCCGCACCGGCCACCGCTCCAGCGCCTCCGGCAGGAGCGTGTGATTGGTGTAAGCCATGGTGCGGGTGGTGATACCCCAGGCCGTATCCCAGTCCAGGCGCTGCTCGTCCACCAGCTGGCGCATCAGCTCCGGCACCGATACCGCCGGGTGGGTGTCGTTGAGCTGGAAACAGTTCTGGTCGGCAAACTCGGTGAAGTCCTTGCCGTGCAGCCGAATCCACTCCCGCATCACGTCTTTGATGCTGGCGCAGGCCAAGAAGAACTGCTGACGCAGCCTGAGCTCCTTGCCGTTTTCGCTGGCGTCGTTGGGGTAGAGCACCATGGTGATGTGCTCGGCGTCGTTCTTGGCGGCCACGGACTCTGGATAGCTGCCCGCGTTGAACTCGCCGAGGTCGAACTCGTCGGTGGCGGCAGCAGACCAGAGGCGCAGCGTGTTGATGGTGTCGTTGCGGTAACCCGGGATGGGGATGTCGTAGGGCACCGCCAGGACGTCGTGGGTGTCCACCCAGCGCCGATGGAGGCGCCCCGCCTCATCCTTGTATTGCTCGGTGTGGCCGCCGAAAGGGACACGCTGAGTATATTCTGGGCGCTCCAGCTCCCACGGATTGCCGTCGCGCATCCAGTGATCGGGCTCTTCCAACTGCCGACCGTTATCGATGACCTGGCGGAACATGCCGTACTCGTAGCGCAAGCCGTAACCCTTCACCGGCAGCTGCAGCGTGGCGCAACTGTCGAGGAAACAGGCCGCAAGCCGCCCGAGACCGCCGTTGCCTAGGCCCGCGTCCATCTCCGCGCCCTCGATCTCCTCGTAGATCAGGCCCAGCTCGTAGAGGGCTTGCTTGGCGACATCATCGATGCCGAGGTTAAGCAGCGCATTGGATAGCGCGCGGCCCATGAGGAACTCGAGCGACAGGTAATAGGTGCGCTTGCAGTTGGCCGCATCATGGGCCGCACGGGTGCGCTTCCACCGCTCCATGAGCCGGTCCCGCAGGGCAATGGCCAACGCCTTGTAGGGATAGTAGGCAGACTTGCAGTCGCGATCCCGCCCCAGGGTGTGGGCGTAGTAGCGCTGGAAGTCCTTGGCCAGGCCTGCCTGGTCCATGGGTAGGGGCGCGAGGTCGAAGAGGGCCTCTTTCGGCGAGCTCTGACTCAGGTCTTTGAACGGGGACATGACAGGTGTTCCAGGTAGACATCGAAAAATGCGCCGCGGCGAAATCGTCCGGGCAATCCGGGTGCGGCAGCTGCCGCCGCCCGCGCCGCTCCGAGGCGAGAACTCCGATGCAAGAACTGATCCGCCCGGGCGCTTCTTGGAGCCAAAGATAACGCGCGCCCGGCCCGGCGCGAAGTGCTTTGTGCCCGTCGAGGTGCCGACTGTTCATTGGGGACCGAGTTGATAGTGGCCGCCGACCGCCCGGCGTGCAAGGCCCTGCCAGCAGGCACGCTGCCAGGTTACTGTTGTCGCGCCTCGAGCTCGGCGGCGGCGTCCAGCCAATCTGACTCTGCCTGCTCCAGCTCGGTATCGATCCGCTGCTTGTCCGCGAGCAGTGTCAGCAAGCGCGCCTTTGCGTCGTCGGTGTAGAGGGCAGGGTCAGCGAGGCTCTGCTCCAGCGTGTCGCGCTCGGCGCTGAGGCGGTCCACCTGGGCTTCGAGCTGATCCACGCGGCGCTTGATGGGCTGGAGCCGCGCCCGCTGCTCGGCGTCGCGGCGGCGTTGGTCCTTGCGCGATGCCGCGGCGTCGCCGCCGTTCGACGGAGTTGCAGCGGTCTGACTGCCGGGCGCGGCTCGCTGGCTCACGCGCGCCACCCCGGTTTGGGGCTGGTCGCGTCCCTTGTTGCGGGCCGCGAGCCAGGCTGGGTAGTCGTCCAGGCTGCCGTCGAAGGGGGCCGCGCAGCCACCGTCCACCAGCAGTAGGGCGTCGCAGGTGACACGCAGCAAGTGCCGGTCGTGTGAGACCAGCACCAACGCGCCGCCGAACTCGAGCAGGGCCTCACTCAGCGCCAGGCGCATGTCGAGGTCCAGGTGATTCGTCGGCTCGTCCAATAGCAGCAGGTTGGGGCGCTGCCAGACGATGAGCGCCAGCGCGAGGCGCGCCTTCTCACCGCCGGAGAAGGGGGCCACCGGCTCGGTGGCGCGATCGCCGTGGAAGCCGAAGCCACCGAGGAAGTCCCGCAACTGTTGCTCGGTGGCTGGCTTGCCGCCGCGGCTCTCGACCTCCGCCTCCAGGCGTTGCAGGTGCAACAAAGCCGAGGCGCCCGGGTCGAGCTGGTCCACCTGATGCTGCGCAAAATAGCCGATGCTGAGCCCCTGCCCGACTTCACGCTGCCCAGCGCTCGGTGCGAGCTGCCCCGCCAACAGCTTGATCAGCGTCGACTTGCCGGCGCCGTTGGGGCCGAGCAGTGCGATGCGATCATCGGGACGCAGGCTCAACGCAACGCCGTCGAGCACCGTGATCTCGCCCCGGGCCGACGGATAGCCGGCCCGAACCCCCTCCAGGCGCAGCAGCGGGTCCGGCTGCGCGGCGGGCTGGCGGAAGGCAAAGCGAAACGGCGAGTCCACGTGCGCCGGCGCAATGAGCTCCATGCGCTCCAGCGCCTTGAGTCGGCTCTGTGCCTGGCGGGCCTTGGTGGCCTTGGCCCGGAAGCGGTCCACGAAGGCCCGCATATGCGCAATCTCGCGCTGCTGGCGCGCGTGAGCCGCTTGCTGCTGCGCCAAGTGCTCGACGCGCTGGCGCTCGAAGGCCGAGTAGCCGCCCACGTAGACCTTCAGCCCGCGCCGCTCCATGTGGCAAATGCGCTCGACCACGGCGTCTAGGAAATCGCGGTCGTGGGAGATCAGCAGCAGCGTGCCCGGATAGGCCCGCAGCCAGCCTTCGAGCCAGATGACTGCGTCCAGATCCAGGTGATTGGTGGGCTCGTCCAGCAGCAGCAGGTCCGAACGACACATGAGCGCCTGGGCCAGCGCCAGACGCATGCGCCAGCCGCCGGAATAGCTCGACACGGGCCGACGCTCATCCCCCACGGCAAAGCCCAGGCCGTGCAGCAGCCGGGCAGCGCGGGTCTCCGCCGTGTAGCCGTCGATGGCGTCGAGCTGGCCATGCAGCGCCGCTTGGTGCACGCCGTCCCCGGCAGCCTCGGCGTCGGCAAGGCACTGTTGCACATCACGCAGCTCGCTGTCGCCGTCGATGACAAACTCGATGGCCGGCCGCTCGCCGCCCGGCGTCTGCTGGGCCACATGGGCGATGCGCCAGTCGGGCGGCAATGACACCGCACCGGCGTCCGGCTGCAATTCGCCCCGCAACAGGGCAAAGAGGCTCGATTTGCCGCAGCCATTGGCCCCGGTGAGGCCCACCTTCTGGCTCGCGTGCACGCGCAGGTCCGCCCCCTCCAGCAGCAGCAACGGGCCGCGTCGCAGCGTGATGCCGTCGAGCTCCAGCATGCCTAGACGCCCCCGCCCGCATGCTGGGTGGCGCCGCCCCGGTCGAGCCGGCGATAGCCGATGGCCTCGCTGAGATGCGCAATGCCGATGGCGTCGCTGTCGGCGAGGTCGGCGATGGTGCGGGCCACCTTGAGGATGCGGTGATAGGCCCGCGCGGACAACGCCAGCTGCCGCATCGCCTGGGTGACGAGCTGCCGGCTCTGCGCATCCAGTGCGCAGTACCGCTCCAGCGCGCCGGTGTCGAGGGCGGCGTTGGTGCAACGGGCGCGCGCCAGCTGGCGGGCGCGGGCCCGCTCGACCCGGTCGCGCACGGCCGTGCTCGGCTCCGCGGGGGCGGCAGACGCAGTCAGGCGCTCCGCGGGGAGCCTTGGCACCTCAAGCTGTAGGTCGATGCGGTCCAACAGCGGGCCGGAGATTCGCGCCCGGTAGCGAGCCACCTGCTCGGCGGTGCAGCGGCAGCGGCCCTGGGGGTCGCCGAGGTAGCCGCAGGGACAAGGGTTCATGGCCGCCACCAGCTGAAATCGCGCCGGGAACTCCGCGTGCCGCGCGGCGCGCGAAATATGGATGCGTCCGGACTCCAAGGGCTCGCGCAACACCTCCAGCACACGGCGATCGAACTCCGGCAGCTCGTCTAAGAACAACACGCCGTGATGCGCAAGGGAAATCTCCCCAGGCCGCGGCGTGCCCCCACCACCCACCAGCGCGACCCCAGAGGCCGTATGGTGCGGGGCGCGGAAGGGCCGCTCGCGAAACTGCGCCGGCGCCACCTCCACCTGGCCGCTCACGGAGCGGATGGCGGCGACCTCGAGTGCTTCGTCGTCGGCCAGTGCCGGCAGAATCCCAGGCAGGCGGTTCGCGAGCATGGACTTGCCGGTGCCGGGCGGGCCAATGAAGAGCAGGCTATGGCCCCCGGCAGCGGCGATCTCCAGCGCACGCTTGGCCTGCTCCTGCCCCTGCACGTCGGCCAGATCCGGATAGGCTGGGCGCTGCCGGCACCGCTCGGGTGCGGCGAACGGCGCAATGGGCGCCGCCCCGTTGAGATGGGCGCAGACCTCCAGCAGATGCTCCGCCGGCAGGATCTCGAGGCCCTCCACCAGCGCTGCCTCCTCGGCGTTGGCCCGCGGCAGCACCAGCGCGCGGCCGGCGTCGCGCGCCGCCAATGCCGCCGGGAGCACGGCAGAGACGGGGCGCAGCGCCCCCGTGAGCGCCAGTTCGCCGAGGAGCTCCAAGCGCGGCAGTTGCGCCGTACGCACTTGGCCCGACGCGCCGATGATGCCAACGGCAATGGGCAGATCGAAGCGCCCGCCCTCCTTCGGCAGGTCCGCCGGGGCCAGATTGATGGTGACGCGCCCGGCCGGGAATTCGAAGCGGCCGTTCACGATGGCGCCACGGACGCGGTCGCGGCTCTCTTTGACCGCCAGCTCCGGCAGTCCGACGATGGACATGGTGGGCAGGCCGCCGCCGGCGTGCACCTCGACGATGACCTCGGGCGCATGGATGCCGACGCGCGCGCGGCTGTGGAGGACGCAAAGACCCACGGCAACTGCTCAGGGCGTACCTAGCGCGACGCGCACGCGCTGAGACGGGCGACGATAAACGCAGGCGACGCGGATCTCACTCCGCCTTGGGCTGCTGCTTGCGTGCGGCGGTGGCCTTTTTGGCAGCGGTCCTTTTGCGGGACGGCTGCACGGTGTCCACGCCGGCCGCCGTCGGCTTCGACCCACCAGCGGCCGCCTCCAGCTCCGCCACACGGGCGGCGAGCCCCTCCAGCTTCGCACGGGTACGGGCCAGCACAGCGGCCTGGACGTCAAATTCTTCCCGTGTGACCAAGTCCAGCCGGCCGAGTCCCGTCTCCAGCGTGGAGCG
The DNA here is from genome assembly GCA_964524185.1 of uncultured Thiohalocapsa sp. GTDB lineage: Bacteria > Pseudomonadota > Gammaproteobacteria > Chromatiales > Chromatiaceae > Thiohalocapsa. Next base: position 14,471 of record CAZGCI010000062.1, read on the forward strand.
AAGGCCGCGGCTTAGGTCTTCGCGCAACACCTTGACGCCCTCCGGCATGCTTTCGGCAAGGCGGCGGGCGAGGTCGTCGAGTTGTTTGGGCTCCAACATGAAGCGATCTCCAAAGGGCTGCAATCGCGAGAGGAAAGAAGTATAGGGCTTCGAGTTCCGGCGCGTTCGACAGACTGCGCGCCCGATTCGCGTGCGCGATTTCGGGTCTCACGCCCGGTGAATGCCCCATTCTGGTGCATTCTGAATGTTGTCTTAAGGCAACACAAAACCCAGAATCGTGGGTTTTTCGGTACATTCTGATATTGGCACAGAGAGTGCTTCAGCTTGGGCTGCAATTCGCCCGAGCGGCGAGACACGCAGGGGCGGATGTCAGTTCACGCTCCCCACGCACTCAAGAGGTAGACGGAAATGAAAACAGTGATTATTCGTACAACCGCCGCTGGCACCCTCGCCGCCGCGTCGCTGTTGTCCATGAACACCGCCATGGCCCAGGGCCCCTGGGCCTTCAGCGCCAACATCGGCGCGGTGTCCAACTACATCTGGCGCGGCGCCTCACAGACCAGTGATGGTCCTGCCGTTCAGGGCGGCATCGACGTCGAGCACGAGAGCGGCTTCTACGCGGGTACCTGGGCTTCCAACATCGATTGGGACAATGGCGTGCAGGACGTGGCCACCGACGTAACCGGCTATGTGCCGCTTGAAAACGGCGTGCCGATGGTCGACCCGGAAACCGGGAACTGGGTCGTAATGGGCACCGGCACCGGCAGCACTGGCGGCGATCCCTCACCGACCTACGAGCTTGACATCTACGCCGGTTACGACTTCGCCGTTAATGACGACCTGAGCTTCGACTTCAGCACCACCTACTACGCCTACCCGGATGGGCGCGATGCCGACTTCTGGGAGATCGGCGCCAGTGGCACCTACAAATGGTTCACCGCCGGGCTTGCCTACACGGCGTGGGGCGAGGCAGATGACGATGGCCCCTTCTCCGAGGGCGATCTGTATTACTACGGTTCCATCGACGTCGGCCTGCCTTACGACTTCGGGCTGAGCCTGCGCGGCGGCTACTACGACTTCGATACGAAAGACATGGGCGGCGTTGACTACGGCCATGGCGGCGTCACCATCAGCAAAGAGGCCGGCGACTTTGGCACCTTCAGCTTCAACTACGACCAGATCGGCCGCGACACCTACGACGACGAACCGAAGTTCTGGGTCGGCTGGCTGAAGGAGTTCTAAGACCGCCGCGCACCTGACTGTCCCAATCCCCCCGCGCCGGATCAGCAGTGATCCGGCGCACACCCCTTAAGGAGCGCACGCTATGAAGCTGATTTCAGCAATCATTAAGCCGTTCAAGCTCGACGACGTCCGCGAAGCCCTCGCCGACATCGGCGTGTCCGGCATCACCGTCATCGAGGTCAAGGGCTTCGGCCGCCAAAAGGGCCACACGGAGCTCTACCGCGGCGCCGAGTACGTCGTCGACTTCCTACCCAAGATCAAGGTCGAGATCGCCGTCGATGACCCGCTGGTGGACCAGGTGATCGAGGCCATCACGGGCGCCGCACAGACCGGCAAGATCGGCGACGGCAAGATCTTTGTTGCCGACCTCGAGCAAGTCATCCGCATCCGTACCGGCGAGACCGGTCCGGACGCGCTCTGAGACACCCGACGGAGGCATCGATCCGATGGAAGAACCAACCATTCAACTCGCGTACGCACTCGACACTTTTTACTTTTTGATGTCCGGCGCCCTGGTCATGTGGATGGCCGCGGGCTTCGCCATGCTCGAGGCGGGCCTCGTGCGCGCCAAAAACACCGCCGAGATCCTCACCAAGAATGTCTCACTCTTCGCCATCGCCTGCATCATGTACATGCTCATCGGCTACGGGATCATGTACCCGGCCGGCGGCAATGGCGTGATCCCGCAGATCTCCTGGTCGTTCATGTTCATGGACGCCAGCGCAGACAACGCGGTGGACGCCGTGCTGGCCAGTGAGGGCGACGTCTACTACGCCGGCCTGGCGGACTTCTTCTTCCAGGTGGTGTTCGTGGCTACCGCCATGTCCATCGTCTCCGGTGCAGTGGCTGAGCGCATGAAGCTCTGGGCCTTCCTGCTCTTTGCCGTGGTCATGACCGGGTTCATCTATCCGGTGCAGGGCTACTGGAAGTGGGGCGAGGGCTTCTTGGACGCACTCAACTTCCAAGACTTTGCAGGCTCCGGCGTGGTCCATCTCGCCGGTGCATCGGCGGCCCTGGCGGGTGTGATTCTGCTCGGCGCACGCAAGGGCAAATACGGCAAGGACGGCAGCATCAACGCCATCCCGGGCGCCAACCTACCGTTGGCCACTCTTGGCACCTTCATCCTCTGGCTTGGCTGGTTCGGGTTTAACGGCGGCTCGCAGCTGATCGTGTCCAATATCGATGACGCCAACGCCGTCGCCGGGATTTTCGTGAACACCAACATGTCCGCGTCCGGCGGCCTGGTGTTCGCGCTAATCACGGCTCGGCTGCTGTTCGGCAAGGCCGACCTGACCATGGCCTTGAACGGCGCACTCGCCGGCCTGGTGGCCATCACCGCCGAGCCGCTGACCCCGACGCCACTGGCGGCGACGCTGATCGGCGGTGTGGGCGGCGTGATCGTCGTCTTCGCCATTGTCACGTTGGACAAGCTGCGCATCGATGACCCGGTTGGCGCCATCTCCGTGCACGGCGTGGTGGGCATGTGGGGCCTGATGGCGGTGCCCATCACCAACACCGACGCCGGCTTCGGCGCCCAGGCCATCGGCCTGGTCACCATCCTTGCGTGGGTCTTCATCACCTCCTTCATCGTCTGGCTGCTCATCAAGTTGATCATGGGCATCCGTGTCAGCGAAGAGGAGGAATACGAAGGGGTGGACGTCGGCGAATGCGGCCTGGAGGCCTATCCCGAGTTCATTGGCGCTCGCGGCGGCACCTGACGCTGTCGCTCACGGACGACGGCGCAGGGATGCGCAATCATGCTTGCAGCGGGGCCTTCGGGCCCCGTTTTTGTTTTATACCCGTCACACATGCGCGACGGGTATAACGTAAAGACACGGCCCTGGTCAGCGACAACGTTCTGACCTATACTCGGACCGAATTCGATCCCACCCGGGTAAGCCGCCATGAAGCCCACCGAACAAGTCAAGCCCGTCAGCTATCTCAAGGCCCACGCCGCCGAGGTCATCCGGCAGGTGCAGGAGGTCCGCGAGCCCGTGATCGTCACGCAAAACGGCGAGGCCAAGGCCGTGCTGCAAGACATCGCGAGCTACGAGGAAGACCGGGAGACCCTGGCCCTGCTGAAGATCCTCGCTATCGGCAACGAGGAGGTCTCCCGCGGCGATACGCGGCCGGCCAGGGCGGTGTTCGCCGATGTTCGGGCGCGGCTGGCGCACCGCGACAGCGAAGACTGAGCCGCCACCAGCATGGACTATCGCGTCGAACTCACCGGCGCGGCGGAGCGGGATCTGGACGGCATCGTCGGGCACATCGCAGAGCAGCACCTGCCGGAGCGGGCGCTCGCGGTGCTGGACGCCATCGAGGCCGTCATCGACGGCCTCGCGAGCCATCCCAACCGGGACAGCCATCCCAAGGAATTGACCGCGCTCGGCATCCGCGAGTATCGGGAGGTCTACTTCAAGCCGTATCGGATCATCTACCGGCTGTACGAGAACGAACGGGCGGTGCGCGTGTACGTGATCGTCGACGGCCGCCGCAACCTGCAACGGCTTTTGGAGCGGCGGCTGCTCGGGGCCTGACACACGCCGCGGCTCGGTGGTGGACCAGGCGAGCACCATCCATGGCAGCCGGCGCCGCGTGCGAGCGGCGCCGGACACGGGCACGGTCGCTCAGAACTGGTAGGTGGCGATGAGCCGCCAGTGGCTCATGGTGGCATCGGCCTTGCGGCCACTCACTGGGTTCACGAAGCCGTCGTACTCGCTGGTACGGTTGACGTAGAAGGTCCTGAGCGTCAGACCTTTCACCTGCTGCGGCTTCCAGGTGAGGATCAGGTCCAGCTCGTTGGCATCGCTGGTGGGCCGTGCAACCGGCGAAACATTGGGCACCGCACCGACGGTATCGGATTGACCGTAGTCGAAATAGGCGGCCTCGAACATCAGCCCAGGCATAATCATGTATTTGCCGCGCAGGCCCCAGGCATCCACGTCCTTACGGTAGGCGTTGCGGGAAAAGAGGGAACTGGTGTAAGCCGGATCGGCGCCGAAGGCGTTGAGAAACGCCGTGTCCCCGTCGGAGTGGTTCCAAAACGCGTGCACAGCCCACTTTTGCTTGGGCCCGAGTAGACCCGCCTTGAGCCCGAAGAGGTTGTAGTCCAGGTCGCCACTGCCGAAGTTCGCCTGGATGGCGGGCATGCCCTGAATGCCGGCGAGGCCACCGCCCACATCGTCCTGACGCAGATACTGGGCGCCGAGGTCGAGCTCGAAACCGTTCAGCGGCACCTGGGCGTCCGCATCCAGGTACAGGGTGTTGGCAATATCGTCGACATAGGCATTCCAGATGCCCAGGTTGGTGTACGGCAGTCCGCTGTAGGTGGCAGAGGCCAGCGTCATCCCACTGACGTCCTCGGCATCCGGCCCCAGCGCAATTTGCCCGAGGTTAAAGAATTCGACCTGCCCGAGGCCGGGCTGATTCGGCAGCTGCGACGCACCGCCGGTGCCGGTACCCTCCCCGATCAAGCCCCAATCGGTCATGGCCCGGGAGCCGAAGGACGTCTGGGTGATCTGACCGAGGGAGATATCCAAGCCCTCAATGGGCTTGGCACCCACACGCAGCGCGGTGTAGGAATTGGGCACGTGGTTGTAGTTGATGCGGGTCAGCGGCGTGTCGATGGGCGCACGCCCCGCAAAGGCATAGATCTGCTTGCCGCTGTAGGTTAGGTTGACCGTCGTGAGCTGCCCCTTCTGCACGCCCTCGTCGGCGACGAACATCCCGCGGGCGGTGCGATCCTTAAAGGGCGTTGGATCAAAGTCCGTGCTGTTGAAGATGTCGCCATTGAGTTAGGCCGCCGCGGTGAACTTAAAGCCGCTCCAGACCGGACTCTGGTACTGGCCCATCAGCGAGTAGGAGTTACCGCTGTTCGGATCCCAGCCGTTGTTCTCCGCGGCGAGGATGGTCATGGCCCGCAGCCGGGCAGTGAAGGTCCCGTAGTCGGTCCCGCCGAAGTTGAGATCATAGGCGGTGGCGGTGCCAGCGACACTGCAGCCGATGGCCGCAGCGATCAGGCGTTTCAACATCATGCGTCTCCTTTGTTGGACGTGGCAGTTAAGGGCCTGGTAGGCAGGCCTCGTTGTGGTACTTCGCCATTCGTGACAGCGCTACGATGAGAGGTTAGCGCAACAACGGCCCCGATGGATACAAAAACACCAATAAAAGATGTTTTTGTACCACAAACAGCGTAAAGCCTGAGCCAGATCACACCGGGGCGACGTCATCCAAGGCCCTTTTCAGGCACCGGCGCCACACTGATGCCGTGTCTACGACTCGCGCTGGCATCGGCCGCTGCGTTGACCGTGCCTCGCAAGGGTCGAGGGGCCGCTCAACGGGTGGCATCGCCGTGGGTTTGCCACCGTCTGTGCCGAGGCATTGTTATACTGTTACGCGCGCAGCGTCGGTCGCATTGCTGGCTCCACCGCGGACGCTGTCCAACGGCCCCAATCCAACCGTCCTAAACCAACTGCCCTGACCCAACTGCCCTGATCTGGTGCCCATCCATGCAGTCGATGCCATCCGCCCTAACACCTGCCGCTGGACATGGCCGGACCTTTGCCACCGTGCTGCTCACGGCGCTGTTGCTCGGGGCAGCAGCGCCTGCGGTTGCCGCAGGCCTGCAGGTGTTCGTGAGTGTGCTGCCGCTGGCCACCTTCGCCGAGCGGGTAGGCGGCGATCGGGTGCAGGTGCACACTATGGTGCAGCCCGGTCATAGCCCCGCCACCTATGAGCCGACGCCACGACAGATCACGGCCCTGGCGCACGCCGACCTCTACCTGCGCGTGGGCGTACCCTTTGAGGCCGCCTGGATGAAGCGCATCACCGCAACCAACCCGGACATGCGGGTGATCGACCTGCGCGACAGGCTGACGCTGCGGCCCCAGGAGGCGCACCGCCACGATGATGCGCACGGCGCCAAGCACGGCCCCGAGCAAGACGACCAAGGGCACAGCCCAGGTGCCGAGCAGCCGGAGTCTGTGGACGACGCTGGCATGGACGCCCATGTCTGGACCAGCCCGAGACTGGTGCGCCAGATGGCGCAGACGATGCGTGCGGCCTTTAGCGAGCTGGACCCGGAGGGCGCCGCCGTCTATGCCGCCAACCAAGCCGCCTTCGACGCCGAGCTGGCCGAGCTGGATGCTGCGCTGGAGCAGCAGCTGGCCGATCTCATCAATCGCAGCTTCCTGGTCTACCATCCGGCCTGGGGCTATTTCGCCGACGCCTACGGACTGACCCAAGTCCCCATCGAGCACGAAGGCAAAGAGCCCGGCGCCCGACGACTGGCGGCGCTCATCGAGCAGGCCAAAGCCAACAACGCCCGGGTCATCCTGGTGCAGCCCCAGTTCGACCAGCGCGCCGCAATGCAGGTGGCCCGGGCCATCAACGGCCGCGTCGAGGCCGTCGACCCGCTTTCGCCCGACTATGCGGCCACGCTGCGGCAGCTCACCGAGATCCTCGTGGACGCGAGCGCAGCCCCCGAGGCCCCGCACGCACCATGAAGGCCGCGGGCATCACGCCTGCCGTCATTAGCATCGACGGCGTTTCCTTCGCCTACGGTGAAGTACCCGTGCTCACCAACGTCGAGCTGACCGTCACTGAGGGCGAATTCCTCGGCCTGGTCGGCCCCAACGCCGGCGGCAAGAGCACGCTGCTGAAACTGATCCTTGGGCTGCTGAAGCCGCTTGCGGGGCGCATCCGCGTCTTCGGTGAGCCGCCACGGCGCGCCCGCAAGCACATCGGCTATGTCCCCCAGTATCCCGGCTTTGCGCGGGACTTCCCCATCAGCGTGGAGGATGTCGTGCTCATGGGCCGGTTTGGGCTCGGCGGGCGCCTGCTCCCGCGCCTGGGTCCATGGACCCAGGCGGACCGGGCCGCCACCGCCGCGGCGCTGGACGAGGTGGAAGCGCTGGACCTCAGCCAGCGGCAGATCGGCACCCTCTCCGGCGGCCAGCTGCAGCGGGTGCTGCTGGCGCGGGCGCTCGTCGGCGAGCCGCAGCTGCTGATTTTGGACGAGCCCACTGCCAACATCGACCAGCGCCTGGAGGGCGAGATCTTCGAGCTGCTCGCGGGATTGAACCGGCGGCTCACCATCGTGGTGGTCTCCCACGACATCGCCTTTATCTCGAGCTACGTGTCGCGTGTGGCCTGCCTGAACCGCACGCTGGTCTGCCACACCACCGACAGCATCAACGGCCAAACCATTCAGGAGCTCTACGGCGAGCGCGTGCGCCACATCCAGCACGCGCACCCCCCGGTTCAGGCCGGCGCGCGCGCGTCGGGTGTTGCCACGGAGCACCCAGCCCATGGCTGAGTTCTTCACCGCGCTGACCGAGCAGGCCTTCCTGCGTCAGGCCCTGCTGGCCGGTCTTTTGGCAAGCCTTGGCTGCGGGCTCATCGGCCCCTTCGTGGTGGTCAAGCGCATTGCCTTCCTCGCCGGCGGCATCGCACACTCCGTGCTGGCGGGCATGGGTGCGGCACTCTATTTCGGCTTCGATCCACTGCTTGGCGCACTCGGCGCCGCCGTCATTTCGGCGTTGCTCATCGGCTGGGTGCGGCTCACCTGGCAGACCGGCGAGGACACCGCGATCGGTGCCCTCTGGGCCATCGGCATGGCCGTCGGCATCCTCTTCATCTCGCGCACACCGGGCTATACGACCGACCTCATGAGCTTCCTCTTCGGCAACATCCTGCTCGTGCCGAGCCGCGAGCTCTGGTTCATGGCCGCGCTCGACCTGCTGCTGCTGGTGGTGGTCGGGCTCGGCTATCGACACTTTATCGCCGTGGCGTTCGACGAGGACTTCGCGCGGCTGCGGGGCCTGCCGGTGGCGGCCCTGTACTTGCTGCTGTTGGTCTTGGTGGCACTCACGGTGGTGTTGATGATCCAGGTGGTGGGCCTGATTCTGGTCATTGCGCTGCTGACCCTGCCGGCGGCGGTGGCGGGGCAGTGGACCCACTCCATCGCCGGTATGATGCTGGCTGCCGCCTTGCTCGGCGCCGCACTCACCAGCGGCGGCCTGGCCCTGTCGTACGCACCGGATCTGCCGCCGGGGCCGACCATCATCCTGCTGGCGGGTGCCTTGTACCTGGTTTCAGCGCTGGTGGCGGGTCGGCTGCGGCGAGGCCAGAAACCGTCTGCGGCCCCCACGGCGTCCTGACCGCGGCGGCCGTACCCGTGCCGGTGGCCCGCCTACCAATCGCAACTGCCGAGCCACCGCTGCCGACTGCCCCAACCGACCCGTCACAGCGCCCACCAATCGCAGTAGAGCCGACACCAACCGCCGATGGATGACCAGACGCTGACTCACGCACTCCACCGGGCCGACGTCCTCTGCCGCGAGCGCGGCGTGCGCCTCACCGCGCAGCGCCGCCGCGTGCTGGAGCTGGTGTGCCGGGCCGATCGGCCCATCGGCGCCTACGAGCTGCTCGATCAGCTCCGCAACGGCGGGCCGGCGGCCCCGCCCACCGTGTATCGCGCACTGGACTGGCTACTGGCCCAGGGCTTTGTGCACAAACTGGAAACCCTGCATGCCTACATCGGCTGTACCCACCCAGAGCATCCGCATGCGAGCCAGTTCCTGATCTGCAACGGCTGCGGCGGCGTCACCGAGCTGGAAAACCAGACCATTGCGGGCAGCCTCGCGTCGGTGGCCGCCGAGACAGGCTTTCGGCCGTCGCGCCCCGTGGTGGAGGTCATCGGCACCTGCTCCGATTGTGCCGCCAAGGTCAGCAAGGTCTGAGCCCGCAACGGCGCGCTGTGGCAATTGCCGGCTCGACGGGTCCGGCAACGGACATCGATCGCCCCGCATAGCCCCATCTGCGCTTCATCAAGCGCGTTCTTTGCAACAACGAGAGGTCAAAGCATGTCGACGCAGTCCAGCCTGTTGCTCCGCTCCCTGCTGCTGCCCGCCGCCCTGTTTGCCGGAACGGGTACCGCCGGCGCCGGGGACGATCACCGCCATAGCCACGGCTCAGACGACCATGGGCACGCCCATCGCGAGCACGGTGCCCATGTGCACGGCGTCGCCGAACTCAATGTCGCCGTGGATGCAGACACCCTGCTGATCGAGCTCGATACCCCCGCGCATAACCTCGTGGGCTTCGAGCATGCGCCACGCACCGATGCCCAGCGGGCCGCCGTGACTGAAGCCCGTAAAACGCTCGAGGACGGCATTGCCCTGTTCGCTCCCAGCGCTGCGGCGGAATGCGTGCAGATCTCCAACGCGGCCAACCTGAATCTCGACGCTGCGGACGATCAGCAACTCCCGGACGAAGAGATCCACGCCGACGCCCACGCCGAATGGGCGTTCACATGTGCGAAGCCTGCGGCATTGACCCAGCTCGACGTGAAGCTCTTCGACGTCTTCCCCGGCAAGGACAAATTGCGTGTCCAGTTGGTGACGCCCAACGGTCAGCGCGGTGCAGAGCTCACGCCGAGCCGCCACCAGCTGGACCTGTGAGCACCGCCGCGGCTGCCGCAGCAGCGGCCGCGGCGGCGGCCGTGGTGCAGCTGCAAGACGTGCGCTTTCGCTGGCGCCGCCGTGGGCCGGATATCCTGACGCTGGCGGCTTTGACCATCCCGCGCGGCGAGCGGCTTTTCATCGAAGGGCCGAGCGGCAGCGGCAAGAGCACGCTGCTCGGCTTACTGGCGGGCGTCACGGTGCCGCAGGTGGGCCATGTTCGGGTGTTGGGCCAGTCACTGTCCGTGCTCTCCGGCCCGGAGCGCGACCGCTTCCGGGCCGACCACATCGGCTACATCTTTCAGCAGTTCAACCTCATCCCCTACCTCGGCATCGTCGACAACGTCATCCTGCCGGCGCGATTCTCCGCCGTGCGTCGGCAGCGCGCGGCAGCGCGCACCGAGGACCTGCGGGCAGAAGCCAAGCGGCTCCTGGGCCATTTGGACCTCGCCGATCCTGACCTGCTCAAGCAGCCCGTCACCGAGCTCAGCGTCGGCCAGCAACAGCGCGTCGCTGCCGCCCGGGCGTTGATGGGCGCCCCGGAGCTCATCATCGCGGACGAGCCCACCTCCTCGCTGGACGCAGACCGCCGCCGCACCTTCGTCCAACTGCTGTTCGACGAGTGTGTAGCCACCGGCGCGACCCTGGTCTTCGTCAGCCACGACGCCTCGCTGGAGCCCCTGTTCGACCGCACCCTGCGACTGGCAGAGGCGAACACGGGAGGGAAGGGCCCAGCCCTAGCCCCTAGCCCCTAGCCCCTAGCCCCTTCTTCAGCTTAGGCCGCCAACGGTGGGGTCTCCGTGAACAACCGCTCCAGCAGATCGCCGATGCGCGTCTGTCGGGCGTGGCGCAGCACCACGTCCACGGGGGGCAATGCCGGCAGTGCCGCGGGCGGTGCAATGATGGTGGTACCCGGCACCAGGGCGTGCTCGGTGCGGGCGGTCACCCCGAGCCCGTTCTTCACGGCCGCCATGAGCCCGGGCAGGCTGGTGGTGGTGTAGGCCACCCGCCAGGGGATGCCGGCGTTGTTGAGCGCATCCACCCCAACCTGACGGAAGGTGCAGGGGGGCGCGAAGGTAGCGAGGGGCAGCGGCACGCCGGCGCCCCAGAGCGGCTCATCCCCGGCGGTCTCGGCGCCGATCCACACCAGCTGCGCCTGTCTGAGGACGCGGCCGCCACCGCCGCGTCCGGCGTGGCACACCGTCAGCACCAAGTCGTAGTCGCCGCGCTCGAAGCCGGCGACTACGACTTGGTG
>CAZGCI010000063.1:0-25411 GCA_964524185.1 uncultured Thiohalocapsa sp.
GCTCCCGATTGTCGGAGTAGCTAACCCCAACGCGTTAAAGATACAAGGGTGTGCGACCGCCAGGTTGCGCTCCGTTCGCGCCAGCGCCCGACGACCGTCCGACGCGGCATGTTATACCCGTCACACATGGGTTTTCGGCCGCGATGCACGCCGCTCGCACCCGATCGCCGCTGACGACTCCTCGCCATAGTGATTACTATGACTCGTCGTCGTGCCTTGCGCTCGGGCACGAGCGACGCTCGTCGCTTGCCCGAAAACCCATGCGCGGCGGGTATAGGTTGAGCCCACTGCCGAAGACGATGCCGAGGGAGGCGGCGCTGGGGACCCGGGGGCGTCGAGTCGAGGACAGGGTGATGACCGGAGCGGGTCGGGGGCCGCGGCGCATTGCGATGATGAGCACTTCTCAGACACAGCTGCCGGACTGCCGCGGCACGCGCCACGGACCCAGGCGGCGACCTAGGGCCATGGCGAGCGCGGCGGCGCTGGCGCTGATGCTAGCGCTGCCGCTGGTGGGCTGCGATGGCGCTGCGCCCGCGCTGCCGGTGCTCAACTGGTATGTGTTCGATGAGCCCTCCGGCGCCTATGCCGAGGCGGCGCGGCGCTGCTCGGAGGCCTCGGGCGGGGCCTATCGCATTGTGCTGCAACCGCTGCCTGCGGATGCCGACAGACAGCGCGAGCAGCTGGTGCGGCGCCTTGCGGCGGGCGACAGCGCCATCGACATCATCGGCATGGATGTGATCTGGACGCCCGAGCTCGCCGCGGCGAGGTGGATCCTGCCCTGGCCGGAGGTATTGGCGGAGCGCGCCCGCGCGGGTCGTATCGAGGCGACGGTCGCAAGCGCGCGCTGGGACGGGCGCCTGTGGGCGGCGCCCTTCACCACCAACACCCAGCTCCTGTGGTACCGCGCCGACCGGGTGGATGCGCCGCCCGCCACCTGGGACGCCATGATCGAGCAGGCCGAGCGCATCGGCGCGGATGGCAGCATCCAGGCCCAGGGCGCGCGCTACGAGGGGTTGACGGTGCTCTTCGTGTCGCTCCTCGCGTCGGCGGGCGGCACTGTGTTGAGCGAGGACGGCAAACAGCCCGCGCTGGCAGCCGAGCCGACGCGCCGGGCACTCGGCATCATGCGCCGGCTCGCCCGCTCGCCGGCCACGGACCCGGGGCTCGCCAACGCGCGCGAGGATCAAGCGCGCCTGGCCTTCGAGGCTGGCGCGTCTGCCTTCATGCTCAACTACACCTACGTCTGGCCCAGCGCCCAGTCCAACGCACCGGCCGTCGCCCGGCACATGGCCTGGGCGCGCTGGCCGGCGGTGACGCCCGACCAGCCGAGCCGGGTCACCATCGGCGGCATTAATCTCGGCGTCGGCGCCTTTACCCGGCACCCGGAGCTGGCCATGCGCGCCGCCGCCTGCATCGCCGGCGCCGACAATCAGCGCCTCGCGGCCGAGCGCGGCGGGCTGCCGCCCAGCATCGCGGCGCTCTATGACGAGCCGGCGGTGCGGGCAACCTTCCCCTTCGCGGAGCTGCTGCGCGCAACCCTACGCGATGCGGTGCAGCGCCCGCGCACGCCGCTCTACAACGACGTCTCGCTCGCCATCAGCCGCACCCTGCACCCGCTGGCGGACATCGACCCGGAGCGCGATCTGCAACGCCTGCGCGACGCCGTGGACCGGGCCCTGCGCTCGCGGGGCCTGTTATGAGGAGACCCGCGCATGCGACCCCATGATCCCGCCGAAGAGCGCCTGGGCTGGCTCCTGTGCAGCCCGGCGGTGCTGGCGATGCTGCTGGTCACCGCCTACCCCATCCTTTACGCCATCTGGCTGTCGCTGTTCCGCTATGACCTGCGCTTTCCGGACCAGCGCACCTTCGTCGGCCTCGCCAACTACGCAAGCGTGCTCACCTCGCCGGTGTGGTGGGAATCGCTGGTCAACACGGCCATCATCACCTTGGGCTCGGTGGCGCTGGAGCTGGTGCTCGGCATGCTGCTGGCGCTGGTGATGCACCGGGTACTGTTCCTGCGCCGCACGGTGCGCGCCGCGGTGCTGGTGCCCTATGCCATCATCACCGTGGTGGCGGCACTGGCGTGGAAGTTCGCCTTCGACCCGGTGACGGGCTTCGTGAACCCCTGGCTCGGGGTGGATACGGCCTGGCTCACGGAGCGCTGGTCCGCGTTCTTGGTGATCATCCTCACCGAGGTCTGGAAGACGACCCCCTTCATGGCGCTCTTGCTGCTGGCGGGCCTAACCCTGGTGCCGCAGGACTTGCTCGATGCCGCACGGGTGGATGGGGCCAACGCGGTGCAGCGCTTTTTTCGCGTCACGCTGCCGCTGATGAAAAATGCCGTGCTGGTGGCGCTGCTGTTCCGCACGCTGGACGCCTTTCGCATCTTCGACACCGTCTACGTGCAGACCGGCGGCGCCCAAGGCACCGAGACGGTCTCCATCGTCGGCTACCACGCGCTGGTGACGCGGCTGAACCTGGGCCTCGGCTCAGCGGTGTCGGTGCTCATTTTCGGCTGCGTCATTGCCATCGCCCTGCTCTTCGTTCGCGGCCTCGGCGCCAGCTTCGCCGCGGAGGCGGACCGATGACGGCCGCGCGCGGCCTGCTGGATCGGCTCTTCTGGCGCGCCGGCGGCCTGCTGGTCATCGGCTATGCCCTGCTGCCGTTGACCTGGATCCTTGCGCTGTCCCTCAAGCCGGCGGCGGAACTGAATGACCAGCGCTTCCTGCCGCAGCGCATCAGCCTGGAGCACTACCGGGCCATCTTCGCCGATGCCCAGTTCCCGGCGGCGCTCTGGAACTCCATCGGCATCGCCAGCATCGCCACGCTGCTCTCGGTGCTGCTGGCGATGTTTGCGGCCTACGCCATCGTGCGACTGCGCTTCCGCGGGCGGCAATGGCTGCTCGGCGCGGCGCTGGCCATTGCCATGTTTCCGCCGGTGGCCGTCATCGGCCCGCTGTTTGAGCTGTGGCGCCACATCGGCCTGTACGACACCTGGGCCGGGCTGATCCTGCCCTATATGACCTTTACGCTGCCGCTGGCCATCTGGACGCTGGCGGCCTTCTTCCGGGAGATCCCCTGGGACTTGGACCAGGCCGCGCGGGTGGACGGCGCGACGCCCTTGCAGGCCTTCCGCTACGTCATCGTGCCGCTCGCCGCGCCCGGCGTCTTCACGGCGGCGATCCTGGTGTTCATCTTCGCGTGGAACGATTTCCTGTTCGCCGCCGCACTCACCTCCACCAACGACGCGCGCACGGTGCCCGCGGCCATCGCCTTCTTCACCGGCAGCTCGCGCTTTGAGCTGCCCACCGGGTCCATCGCCGCGGCGTCGGTGGTGGTCACGCTGCCCGTGACCCTGCTGGTGGTGGTCTTCCAGCGGCGCATCGTCGCCGGACTCACGGCCGGCGCGGTGAAGGGATGAGCGCCCGTCACGCATCGAGCACACCCTGATCCCATGGCCGAAATCGTTCTCGACGGCGTCACCAAACGCTTCGCCGACGGCACCGAGGCGCTCAAGCCAACGGACCTGACCATTGCCGACGGCGAGCTGTTCGTGCTGGTCGGGCCGTCCGGCTGCGGCAAGTCGACGCTGCTCAAGCTCATCGTCGGGCTGGAGCGACCCACCGCGGGCGAGGTCCGGGTTGGCGGTGAGACGCTCACGCACCGCGACCCCAAGGACCGCAACATGGCCATGGTGTTTCAGAGCTACGCCCTCTACCCGCACATGCGTGTGCGCGAGAATCTGGCCTTCCCGCTCAAGCTCGCAAAGCTCGATCCCGCGGAGATCGACCATCGGGTGCAGCGGGCGGCGCAGCTTCTGGAGCTGGACGACCTGCTGGAGCGCAAGCCGGCGGCACTCTCCGGCGGGCAGCGCCAGCGGGTGGCCATGGGGCGTGCCATCGTCCGGGAGCCGGCCGCCTTCCTGCTCGACGAGCCGCTGTCGAACCTCGACGCCAAGCTGCGGGGGCAGATGCGCAACCAGCTCGCGGCGCTGCAACGGCGCCTGCGCACCACCACGATCTACGTGACCCACGATCAGACCGAGGCGATGACCCTGGGCGATCGCATCGCCGTACTGCGCGGGGGCGAGATCCAGCAGGTGGGCAGCCCGCAGGACCTCTATCGGCGGCCGGCGAATCTGTTCGTCGCGGGCTTCATCGGCGCACCGGCGATGAACCTGCTGCCGGCGCGCATCGAGGGCGGCAGACTGCAGCTGCCGATGACGACACTGCCGCTCCCGGATGCCTTGCGGGAGGGCCTGCCGGAGCACATCGACGCGGTCATCGCCGGCATCCGCCCAGAGCACTTCGGCGTTGCCGACACCGCCGAACCGGGTGCGGAAGACGGCGCGTTCCGCGTCCGCGCCGACCTCGTGGAATGGCTTGGCGCCGACGTCTTCGTGCACTTCGACCTCACGGCCGATACCGCGGGCGTGCCCGCGCTGCGCAATGCGCGGCCAGCGGACCAAGCGATGCACGACGAGCGGCTGCGCGTCACCGCCCGTGTCCCGAGCGACACGGCGACGCGCGACGACGCAGCGCTCACACTCACCATCGATCCCTCGCGGCTCTTGTTGTTCGATGCCGAGAGCGGCGCGCGGCTCGGCCCCAGAGGACGTTGAAACCCCCTCCAGAATCGTGCGGCCATGTCGGCCTGCCCCCGCGATGCCGGCTGTGACTAAGGCGCGGGAAGAGCACCGGCCGCGGCACACCCAGCCATCACGGATGGCCACCAGCCCTTGGCCAGGCCAGCGCATGGCGCAAATCAACCGGCGGTTGGGCATTTGAGCCGCTAATGGAAAAAAATCATGTCCTCCATCACCGGCGCGAAGATCCGGTAATAAGGCGGTAGCCTGGCCAGATTGGCCATCACACCTTCGTCGTGGACTTTGCGCAGTTCCGGGTTAACGCCCGTCAGTGAGAGACCAAACAGCAGGGTCTCCGGACTTTCCCATTCCATATGCACGAGATAGTGCTTGGGCCCGCTGTGTGGGATCGGCGGTGCCGTGTAGCCCTTGCCGTACTCGCCATAATTAGTCAGCCGCGATTTCGGCGGATTGGCGCCGAGCGTCTCTAAAGACTCCCAGAACGCCGGCGGCGACAGCTGAAAGGTACTGAGTGCAGACTCCCCCAGTTTCTCGAGCAGCATCCATCCAATCATGCCGGGGGCGTTTTCCTTCAGCATGCCCAGGGTCTTCAAGGCGCCGTCTACGAAGGCTTGTTCGTGCCCGTCCAGGACCGAGTGCTCGCCCAGCGCCACCAACCGCTTCATCGCGAGCCGTACCTTGGGCGCCCGCTGCTGCTGCGCCATCGCGTCGCCCATCACCCGAGGGACGTCTGTCATGCCCATCAGGGGTGGCATGTCTTCCTCGATGATGCGGTAGACAGGCTCCCAAGGGCCGTCCATGACCATGTCCAGGCATCCGGCGCAAAGCTCGAAGATGCGATCAAACTGCTCGAAGTGCATGCGCTCGTGGGCCTCGGGATCCTCCCAGACCGTGTACTGCCACAGGTTCAGGGGATTGAGCCTCAGGTTGTGCGGCGATTCCATCACCGCCTCCATGCTGTCCGCAGTCACCAGCTGTGCCGCACCAAAGCGGCCGCCGAGCGGATGCACGCCGGTCTGCAGAAAGGCATGGAAGCCGAGGAAACCTGGCTCGTTCGCCGTCGTTAGACACACCTTCGGGCCAATGCGGCCCATCTTCTCGAAGGAACTGGGATCATTGACGATTGCGGCCTGATTGATTGCCAGCGCCGCCCCTTTCTTAGGGCCTCTCACCATGTTCGCTTCCTCGTAGTGACCGAGCCGTCGGCGCCGCCGCAGGCAGGCACCTCATGCAGACCTCTGCGTGGAAGTTGGGTGCCGTCTCACGCCGCGCGGCCTGGCATGGTGTCTGCTTCGCTTGCCATAGAGGCCCGGCAAGCGGCCACTGGGAGTGACACTACTGGGGGCATCGAGGGAACCGCGCTGGCGCAGGAGCCAACGCTGGCCGTTCCAAGGTCTGCCCCGGTTCGAAACAGGCAGCAAGGCCGCTGAGCGCGCTTTGGATCCATCGCCGCAGTTGGCGCCGACCGCCGCGCGTTAGCTGGATTGACGCACAAGCTCAAACTGAGGCAACCGGAGGCACCGCGATGATCGACGTCAACGAACGCCAGGACACCAACATCGTCGAGCTCGCCCTGATGGGCGCCGTCACGGCGCAAGAGTTCGATGACACCCTGGCCAAGCTCAAGGCCGCCATCGAGCGACATGGCCGCATCCGACTCCTGCAGGACATCGGTGCGTTGGACACGCCGCCGATCCCGTTAAGCAAGCTGTGGGCAGACGTGCAGTTCAGCTTCGAGCACCTGAGCGATGTGACCCACGTCGCGGTGGTGGCCGACCAAGCCTGGATCGGCACCTACGTCAATATGCTCAACCCGCTGCTGAAGGCCGAGATCAAGCACTTTAAGCGGGCCGAGCTGGAGGTCGCGCGGACCTGGCTAACGCAGGCGGCATGATCGTCGCGAGCCGTCCCGCGGGACGCGCTCTGACTACCGCCCAACCACTCCTTGCAGCAAGGCGCCGCCTCGCACCGACGAGCGACCGGGTCGGCGGCAGAGACCCCCCTTCCGCCGGCAGGGCCGTACACAGAGGCATGACCACGAAGCCAAAGCACAGCATGAGAATCCTCGTCGCCGATGACAATCACATCCTCGCCAAGATCCTGGCCGACCATCTCACTGCCCATGGTCACGAGGCCCTGCCCGTCTATGACGGGCGGCTCACCTCTTGCTTCTGTCACCAACGCGACTTCGACGCCATTGTGATCGACCTATTGATGCCCGACGCCAATGGCATCGACATCCTGGAACAGCTGCATGCGCGCGATCGCATGCCGCGGGCCATTGTCATCACTGGCTTTCCGGAGTTGCTGGACGAGGTAACGCCGCGCTTGACAGCCATCGGCGTCAAGACCGTGCTCCGAAAGCCCTTCCGGTTCAGGGAGGTGGACGAGGCGCTGGCGCGACTGCCGTAGGTCGAACCCTATCGGGCGATTTCTTGGCGATCACTGGCGATAGCTCGCACGTCGGGCTGTGGCACTTGCAAACACGCTCAAGCGGTCAACCGCTCGTCTTAGAATCATAGACCTGCATAAGCTGATCGACGCCATTCGGCCCCTGGGCATCCAGATACAAGGCGCTGAGGGTAAAGTCAGAGGGGGGCGCGAGCCGTTCTCCGAGCACAAGCGGCGCATAGTCGCGCCCACCGAGCATGCGAGTCACGGTGGTGAGATACAGCCGTTGCAGCACGCCGCTACGCAGCAGCAGATGAAGGACCGCGGGGCCCGCCGTCGAGTAGATCAATCGAAGCGCTCGTTGCATCAATCCTTCGATCAGCCGCTTGCCGTCGACGGATCGCTCGCCAACACGCAGCACCTCGGCGCCGGCGTCTTCGGCAGCCACGAGACGAGCCCGCGGCGCATGGTCCACGGTTGCAATGAGGAGCTGCCGCGCTGCCGCAAGCCGCTCGAGCACGGGTGGGGGTAGGTCCAGCGACCGCGTGACGATGACCAATGCGGGCTGCGGCGGCAGCGCATGCCGGTGCCGAAATTCCAGCAGATCCGCTGGCGCCTCGCTGGTGAACGGCGGCCCGGCCTGAGCCGTTCCCTCCCCCAGCTCGCGCACGTAGCGCCCGCTCACAATCATCGCATCGGCTGGGGCCGCCAGCTCGAGGAACAGCCGCCAGTCTCGGGCGTTGGCGGTCTGGGCGGGAACCCCGAGCAGCCCCGTATCTGGCTCGCCCACTGCAATGCGGCCGTCCAGGCTGGTGATGAAGTTGCTGTACACAAAGGGGCGTAACGCCGAGGTCAGAGACCGTAGGTCTTCGCACAGATAGCGCCCCGACAAGGGCACCTGCAGCTGCTGCGGGTACAGCATCCGCAACCCGCTGCCCGTTATGCCCCGTGATTCCACGTCACGCGTGTTGGTCACCATTCACGCTCCATTGCCTATCGCGGCCGTCGCCGGTTGCTGCTCGCCAGGCAACACGAGCCGGCAGCCGATCGGCCATGACAGTGCTGGCACTTGTCGCGTTGCGACCCCAGCACGCTTTGGCCCTGGGTGGGCCCGGGTGGAGGACCCGGGCGGGGCGCATCAGGCTCACTCCCCTCGCATTTCCTGCGGCTCTAGGGACGGACCTCTGCCCTCGAAGGCCGCGAACTCATCGCGGTCGATCACGTTGTCCTGGTTCTGATCGACCTGCCACCATGCATCCAGCAGCCCCTTGCGGCCACCGGCCTCGCCCTTCGACAAGACACCATCGCCGTTGATGTCCAACTCATCGAAGCCAGGCGGATCGATCTCCGGGCCGAGCGGAGGCGACCCCGGCCCGCGGTCCGCCGCAGGCGGCATGGGCGGGATCTCCTCCGGTGTCGGGCCTTCATAGGCCTGGAACGCGGTGAACTCCTCTCGATCGATGGCGCCATCGCCGTTCGTGTCGAAGCGCTCCCACTGGCCCGCCAATGGGGAGCGGCCCTGCACTTCGGCAGGCTCCAGCGTGCCGCTGTTATCGATATCCAGCTCGTCGAACGTCGGGGGCTCGTAGTAGACCGGCTCGCCGCGCTGTGCGTTGACCACGCTGGAGAGTGCCAGCATCACCGCAATAGCGGATGCCAGTGCTGTCCAGGTCGTGTGGGTCCGTGTGCTTTGGATAGTCATGATCGCTTCTCCGGTTGGCGGAGCCGCTTCGGGGGCGTTGCTGGCAGCAGCGGCCCCGGACCGGCCCTGCGGGTGGCACGATGGCTGGAGCTCAAGCGCGGCGTTAGACCACGAGCGACACGTGGTCCGCTGCACCTGTACCGGGGGCATACCGCAAACACTGCCGCCGGCCCAACCGCCGTTCTCGCCAAGACACTCAGCAAAGGCTGCGCCAAGATTCAGCAAGGGCTGCGACCGGTACCTGCGGCGGTTTCATCGGTGAGCCTCGGCCGTCGGCCTGGGCAGCGCCGTCGTCCATGGCGCATCCCCCGCCATGGATTCGAGCAGGCCCACTGCCCTGTTGCGATTTGAGCCGATCGCGGTCGATTTGCCCCAAACGGCAATGGGACCATGCCGCCTGCTGCGAAGCTCGGCCCAGCGTCGACTGCCTGTCAGCGTCAGTGCTGCACCAACGGCAGCTCTAGGGTCGCGCGGGCCTCGCCTAATGCCAGTGCGCCATCGCTGTCGCGCACGAAGCGCTCAACCGCTTTGAGCATCAGCCGATAATCAGCCCGCTCCGTCGGGATCAGCGCGTCAGGCTCGCCTTCACTCGTCAACCGCAGGCGCAGCCGGTGGGTCTGCTGATCGTGCTCGATCCTGAGCAACGGCCGTTGCGCGCACACCCCGTTACAGCCATTGCCGATGCCGATCAGGCGCAACAGGTGGACCAAGGCGGCCTGGAAGCCCTGTTCGTCGATCAGCACGAGCGGTGCATCCTCAGCCAGCCCCGCCTCGTCATGCAGACGCGTTAACTCTGCCGCCGCGACGCGACCGCCGAACGCCGAGACGATCTCACCGGCGACCTTGGCCGCGTTGATCGGACGCCGGGGTCCATCGGCGAAGCGATTGGCGCAGACGTTTTGGGTCAGATGCGTCGACAGGATCGAGACCGCATCGAGCACCCGTTGCAGACGCTCCGCTCGAGCTCGGTCCTCGCCGAGCTCGAGCTGCAGCGTCTCCGAGACCAATTCGATCACACTCAAGGGGGAGCGCAGGCGATGGGCCTGCTCGCGCGCTTGCTCCGCAAGCAGCGAGCGGCGCTCCAGCTCGGTCAAGCGCTCGCGATTTGGGTCGAGGCCGACCGATGCGCGCTGCCAATCAGTGACGTTGGAGCCGGGGCTGGTGGCCATAAGCCTAGTTTCTCCTCGACGATGGACATCGTTCGTAACGTCGGGTCTCACACGCGGCCATGGGCTGCTTCATCTGCACCGTCGCTCGCGCTCGGATCACGGCAATTGTTATTGGGCAATATCCGGTTCGACAGGTCGTTACTCTGCTTTGCAGCAGCCGCTCTCGCCGAATCCGCTGACCGCAGTTGTCGCAACTTTGATGCCACACCCGAGCGCTGGCTTGCGAGCCATCGGACGCCAAGCGAGCCGGAACGGTCGGTTGCCGGCAACCAGATGCTGGTTGAAATACACCCATTCCATCGCGAAGGCCGGCCGTCCTCCGACGACACCAGCGCCTAGTGCGCTGATCCTGCAGAGCCCGGTGCGCACCCGGCGCTGGCCGAGGCATAACATGGACGGGGCCACCGGTCGCCGCAGACCCGTTGGATGCGGGCACACGAGTTGCTTGGACAAAGGGTTGATAGCAACACTTTGCTGGCAGAGGATAGTCGGGTGTCAAAACTCAAGGCCGGGTCCTTCCTCCTGGTGGGTCTGTTACTTGCGGTCATCGTGGCCCTTGGTTGGTGGAACCGAGACGCCTTGCTTGCGTTGCTGCAGCCATCGGCGTCGCCTGATCAGGGCAGGCCACCGCCGTTGGTCGAGGTCGCGCCGGCTGAACGGACCCAGATCGAGGCGCGACTCCGAGCGACCGGCACCCTCAAGGCCGCCGAAACAGTCACCATCACCGCACGCTCGCGCGGTCGCGTCGAGTCGTTGCAATTCGAAGAAGGCGAACCAGTGACCAAGCATCAGGCGCTCGTGCTGCTCGAACGCGAGCGCGCGGACGCGGGTGTGCAACAGAGCGCCGCGCGTGCCTCGCAGAGTGCGCGTCAACTGGAGCGACTCGAACAGCTCGATGCCCAGTCTTTTGTCTCCGAGACTGAGCTCGAGGAGGCGCGGGCCACGGCCCGCGAGGCGCGTGCCACGTTGCGGATCAGACGCGAAGACCTCGCCGATCGAACCATCGAGGCCCCGTTCGACGGTGTAATAGGCCGCCGACGCATCAGCCCCGGCGCTTTGCTCGAGCCAGGCATGGCGATCGCGTCGCTCAGCCGTATCGCCCCGTTGGATCTACTGCTCAACGTCCCCGGCATCGAGCTGGCGCGCATCGAGCTGCAACAGCGGGTGTTGGCCACCACGCCCGCCTATCCCGGGGAAACCTTTCAGGGCCGTGTCACCTTCATCTCGCCTGAGGTCGCCGAGGGCACCCGAAGCCTGGCGTTCGAGGCCACCTTCGACAATGCCGACCATCGGCTCAAGCCGGGGATGTTCATGACCGCCGAGCTCGTCACCGACCGTCGCGAGATCCTGCGGGTACCGGAGGCCGCGGTGATCGCCCAGGGACCCTCGGAGCACCTGTTCGTGGTCGACACGAGCGACGCCGAGGACAGCTCCGAAAGCGCGCCGCGCGTCCGGCGGCAGCCAGTGCAGACCGGCATCCGCCGCGACGGCTGGATCGAGATCACCAGTGGCGTCAGCGCTGATGAGCGGGTAGTGGTCGCGGGCCTGCAACGCCTGCGCGATGGCATGCCGGTTCGCATTAGCGGTGATCAGGAGCAGTCAGAGGCGCCATTGCCCGGCCCCGGGCGCGCGGCCGATGACGCTGCCGAGCCGTCCGGCTCGTCTGCCGGCGCTTCTTCTGGCGCTTCTGCTGACACGGGGCAATCCACCCAGGGTAACAACCCGTGAAGCTCACCACACTCGCAGTCACGCGGCCGGTGGTTGCGACCGTCCTGTCGCTGCTCGTCATTGTGATCGGCATCGCCGCCGTGCTCAACCTGCCGGTGCGCGAATACCCGGACGTCGATGATCCGACCATCACCGCCACCGTCATCTATCCCGGCGCCGCCGCCGAGGTGGTGGAGCGCCAGATCACCGAGCGAATCGAGGAGGCGGTGAGCGGGATCGACGGCGTGCGCCAGATCCGTGCCAGCTCACAGGACGGCCGCGCGCAGATCGAGGTCGAGTTCTCGCTCGATCATGATCTCGATCTCGCCGCCGCCGACGTGCGCGACCGCATCTCGACCGTGCGCAACGAACTGCCGGACGCAGCCGAAGACCCCGAGATCACCCAGCAATCGCTGCAGGCGCAGGTGGTGATGTGGGTAGTGCTGACCAGCGACGAGCTCGATCGCCTGGCGCTCTCCGACCTCGCCGAGCGCGTTCTGGTGGACCCGCTGTCCACCGTGCCAGGCGTCGCTCGAGTGTTGTTCGGCGGCGAGCGCCGCTATGCGATGCGCATCCACCTCGATCTGCAGCGCCTGGCGGCGCATCAGCTCACCGTGTTGGATATCGAGCAGGCACTGCGCGCGCGCAACCTGGAGCTGCCGGCCGGGCGCCTGATCGGTGACACCCGCGAGCTCACAGTGCGCACCATGACCGAGCTCAAACGTCCCCAGGCGTACCGCGACCTGATCATCGCCGACCGCGGCGGCGTGGAGACCCGGCTCGGCGATGTCGCCGAGGTCGAGTACGGGCCGGAGAGCTACCGCACCGCGGTGCGGCTGAACGGCAAGGACGCGGTCGGCCTTGGCGTGGTGCGGCAGTCGGGCTCCAATCTGGTGGCGATCTCGCACGCTGTGCGCGACCGGCTCGCAGCGTTGTCCGTGCGCCTTCCCGACAGTGTCTCCGTGACCATCCCCTACGATGCCGCGACCTTCGTCGAGGCATCGATCCGTCAAATCCTGGTGACCTTATTGCTGACCGTCGGCCTGGTGATCCTGGTGGTGTTCCTCGCGCTAGGCTCGTGGCGGGCAACCCTGGTGCCGACGGCGACTATCCCGGCCTCGGTCGTCGGTGCCTTCATCTTCCTCTGGGTGCTCGGCTACTCGATCAACGTGCTGACGTTGCTGGCGTTGATCCTCGCCATCGGCATGCTGGTCGACGATGCGATCGTCGTCGGCGAGAACGTGTTCCGCTTCTCCGAGCAAGGCAAGCCGCGGCTGTTGGCAGCCGATCTCGGCGCCGGCGAGGTCGCCTTCGCGGTCATCGCGACGACGGTGGTGCTGCTCGCGGTGATCACCCCGCTGGCCTTCCTAACCGGTGACTCCGGGCGTCTGTTCAGTGAGTTCGCCGCCGGGCTCGGCGGCGCGCTCGGATTCTCGAGCCTGGTCGCACTGACGATTGGCGTCACCGTGGCGTCGAAGCTGATCGACGCCGAGCGTATCCAGGCCAGCCCGTTGCGCCGGCGCGTCGGCGGCCTGTTCGAGCACCTGAGCCGAGGCTATCTGCGCCTGCTCAAGGGCGTGCTCGCGGTGCGCTGGCTGGTGCTGGTGTTGGCGCTGCTGCTGGTCGGCGGTACCGTCTGGCTCTATCGGGAGCTGCCGCGCGAGCTCTCGCCACGCGAAGACCGCGGCACCATCTTCATCCCAGTCGCAGCGCCCGAGGGCGCCACACTCGACTACATGGTCAACATCCTGGAGCAGATCGAAGCAGTGCTGCAGCCATTGACCGACGAGGACGGACCCGCCGAGCACGTGATCTCGTTGGTGGCGCCGCGCAGCGCCGGACAAGGCCCGGTCAACAGCGCCATCGTCATCCTCAAGCTGAAACACTGGAGCCAACGCGAGCAGAGCCAGTTCGCGGTGACGCGGCAGTTACTGCCGAAACTCGCCCAGATCGCCGGCGCCCAGGCATTCGCGGTCAACCCGCCCAGCCTCGGCGGCGAAGGCTTCCAACAACCGGTGCAGATGGCCATCACCGGACCGAATCTCGACGAGGCGCATCGGGTGGCGCAAGAGGTTCTGACAGAGGCTCGCAAGTTACCGGGCCTCGCTCAGGTGCGGCTCGACTTCCAGCCCACCAACCCGCAGCTGCGCATCCATATCGACCGCGACCGCGCCGCCGCGCTCGGCATCTCACCAGCCGATATTGGCCGTACCTTGCAGATCCTGATGGGTGGTGAGGATATCACTGACTTCGCAATCGATGCTGAGACCTACGAGGTCATGGTGCGTGCGCGGCGCGCGGACCGGATGTCACCGGATGACCTCGGCAATGTCTATGTGCGTGCCGAAGAGGGCTCACTGGTGGCCTTATCCGGGCTCATCAAGACGGAGCTCGTTGGGCGCGCGGCCGAACGCCTGCGGGTCGATCGGCTGCCGGCGGTCACGCTCAAGGGCTCGCTTGCTGGCGGCGCCGCGCTCGGCGACGTGCTAAACCAGCTCGCCGAGCGCGCCCGCCCGTTGCTACCCGATGATGTCCAGATCCGCTGGCTTGGGGTCAGCCAGGACTATCAACGCTCCGGTCGTGCCTTCTTGTTTGCCTTCCTGTTCGCGCTGACCATCGTGTTCCTGGTGCTGGCGGCGCAGTTCGAGAGCTTCATCCAGCCCGTCGTCCTCCTCGCCGGCGTGCCCTTGGCCTTGTTCGGGGCCTTGCTGGCGCTGCTCATCGGCGGCGGCTCGATCAACATTTACAGCCAGATCGGCTTCATTCTGGTGGTTGGCATCATGGCCAAGAACGCGATCCTGCTGGTGGAATTCATCAACCAGCTGCGCGATCGGGGCGAAGACCTACGCGCGGCGGTGGAGGGTGCGGCACGGGTGCGCTTTCGCCCGATCCTGATGACCTCGATCGCAACCCTGTTCGGCGCCCTACCCTTGGCACTCGCCTTCGGCCCCGGCGCCGAGACGCGGCGCATCATCGGGCTGGCCATCCTCGGCGGCGTCGTCGCCGCCACCGTGCTCACGGTGTTCTTGGTGCCGGTGCTTTATCTGACCCTCGCGAAACGCAGCCGCGCACGCTCGGCGCTTGCCGACGAGCTCGCCCAGCAGCATGCCGAGGCAAAGACCGACGCTCCGGCGTCAACGACCAACTGAGGTGCGCACATGGCAGATCAACCGAAAGCCGAGGCGCCATGACCGAACGCGCCGCGAGTACCTTGATGCGGGCCGCCCGACTGCATGTCGTCCTGGGCACCTTGGGACGACTGCTCCTCGTGCTTGCGGCCCTCTGCGTGCCGCCGGCGCTCGTGGCATGGAGTCAGGCGAGCAACGAGTTGGCCTTGCGGCTTGCAGCAACAGCCGCTGCCCTGCTCGTGGTGGGTTGGCCGGCCTCGCGGCTGCGCCCGCTGCGGGCCCACGACAGCGATATCCAGTGGAACGAGGCGCTCGCGGTGACCGGGCTGGCATTTCCGATCGCGGCCTTGGCCATGGTTTGGCCCTTGACCGGCGCCGGGCTCGGCGGCATCGACGCCATGCTCGAAGCCACATCGGGCATCACCACCACCGGGCTCACGGTAATGCGTGGCCTCGACGGGGCCGACCCAGCCGTGCTCTTCCTGCGCGCCTGGATGCAGTGGTATGGCGGGCTTGGGATCGCGGTGCTCGCCGTCGCGCTGATCATGCGTCATCACGCCAGCGCGCGACGGCTGCTCGAGACCACCGGAGAGCAGCTCACGGACGCCGGTGCGCGCAGCCACGCCCGCCGCGTCTTCGCGGTCTATCTCGGGTTGACGTTGATAGCGATTGCTGGCGTCTGGATGACCGGCCTGGCCCCGGTCGATGCCTTGCTCTACGCCCTGTCTGCGGTCGCGACCGGCGGCTTCGCGCCCTACGACCAGAGCCTCGCCGGATTACCCGGCGCCACGGTGGCCGCGCTGTCGCTGATCACCGTCGCCTCTGCGGTGAGTCTCCCGCTGTATGCAAGGCTACCCCACCGCGGTCTGCAGTCACTCAAGGCAGAGCCGGAGCTGATCGCGTTGTTCGCTGCGATCCTCATCACCGCGCTGCTGCTCAGTGCCATCGCCGGTCTGACCAGCCATCTAGCCTGGCCGCAGGCACTGGCGCAGGGCTTCGCGCTCGGTGTCTCGGCGCAGACCGATACCGGTTTCAGCACCACTGAGATCGCCGATTTGCCGGCCACCGCTCAGCTGGTGCTGATGGTCTCCATGAGCATCGGCGGCTGCACCGGGTCGACCGCCGGCGGGATCAAGCTCATCCGCCTGCTGATCATCATCCGCCTGGTACAGCTGGCGTTGCGCCGCACCGCCATCGCTGAGCGCGCCGTGCTGCAGCCGCAGATCGGCGATGCGCGCATCGAGGCATCGATGGTGACCGCGACCCTGCAGCTGATGGCGCTGTGGGCCATGGTGCTGCTGGCCTCCTGGCTGGCCTTTCTCGCGTTTGAGCAACCGCCGCTCGCCAGCCTATTCGAGGTGGTCTCGGCCACCGCGAACGCCGGCCTATCGGCTGGACTCACCAGTCCCGATCTGCACAGAGCGCTGAAACTGGTGCTGTGCGCGGATATGCTGTTTGGGCGCGTGGAGGTGCTGGCGCTACTCGTTGTTCTATATCCGCCGACCTGGCTTGCGCGCAAACGCAACGCGTCATAGGGGCAAAACCGCCATGAGAGCTGCATTCATCGGCAGCAATTCGCTGACCTTGTCCGCCGCCGAGCTGTTCCTCGAGGACGGCCATGAAGTGGTGATCGTCGAGCGCGATCGAGACCGCATCGACACCCTGTCCGAGCGGCTCGACGCCGGCTTCGTCCATGGCGACGGCACGATGCCCGATGTCCTGCGCGATGCCGAGCCTGAGAACACCGATGTCCTTTTCTGCCTTATGGAGAGCGACCAGACCAACATTCTGGCGGGGCTCATCGGCCGCTCGCTTGGATTCGCCCGCGTGGTTCCGCGTGTGAACGATCCGCAATTTCAACGTATCGCCGCGGAGCTTGGACTTGAGGACAGCATCATGCCCAACCGGGCGGTCGCCGCGCACCTGAAGCAGATGCTCTCAGGCGCTAAGTCGCTGGAGCTTTCCTCGGTGATCCGCGGTGACGCGGCAATCTTCACTCTCACCGCCGAGGATACCGAGCAGGGGCCGATCGATGACCTCGAACTCCCAGACCGCACCCGGATCGTGTGTATCTACCGCGACGAGCAGTTCTCGCTGCCGCACGAGCTCAAGGCCCTCAAGCCGGGCGACGAG
This sequence comes from uncultured Thiohalocapsa sp., assembly GCA_964524185.1. Lineage (GTDB taxonomy): Bacteria > Pseudomonadota > Gammaproteobacteria > Chromatiales > Chromatiaceae > Thiohalocapsa. The sequence continues at coordinate 16,837 of CAZGCI010000063.1, forward strand.
GTCATCCTGGTTACCAGCCACCAACAGCTCTCCGAGCTGGAGCAACGCTTCGCACCCAGCGAGGACGGGGATCAACTGAAGGCCGATTGACCTGTCGATGGAGCCACCGGCCCCAGCCGATCCGAACTCAACCCGAGAGGCAACCATGAGATACACCACAGCGACCGCAGTCACGCTCACATTGGCCGCAGCCTTCAGTCTATCGGTGCTCGCCCAGGAGACCGCACCGCCAGGCGCCGGCATGGGGCCCGGTATGAGATCGGGTATGGGGCCCGGCATGGGGCCCGGCATGGGACGGGGAATGGGCCCTGGAATGGGCCAGATGGGCGGACAGCTGCCGGCGTTCTCGTCCTTCGATGCCAATGGCGACGGCGTGATCAGCGCGGAGGAACTTGCTCAAGGTCGGGCGGAACGCATCAAGGAACGCTCGCAGCAGGGCTATCCGATGCGCAATCTCGCCAACGCGCCATCCTTCGAGGCCATCGATCAGAACGGCGATGGGCAGATCGACAAGGACGAATTCGAGCGCGCCCAGCGCCGACAGATGCCAAATCAGCAGCGGATGAGGTAACCCTGAACCATTGCTGGAGCTGCCCGATCACAACGATGGCAGACCACACCGAGCCGACACCCGGCCCCGTTCGCCATTGGCAGGCGGAGCGGGGGTCAATCATCGCCGAGCACGCGCAGGCGTTGACCCGAATTGATGCCGTCGCGGACGACATCCTACGCATTCGGGTTGCGCCCGCGGGGCGGCTCGCACCAAAACACAGCTGGGACGAGGCCCCATCGCTGCCCGAGGTCCGATGCGCGGTGCAGGCGCAAGACCGCGTCCTGCATTTGAGCACCGGCACGCTGCGCGCCGCGCTCGACCTCGACGCTGGCACGCTGTCGCTCAGCACTGCTGACGGGGTCGCCTATGCGAGTGATCTGGCCCCCGTCCGCTGGCGCCAAGTTGACCGGCACGAGATTCCGACCCTCGCGCCGGCGCTCGGTCCAGCCGTCGCCCCTGCCGTCACCCACCAAACCGACAGCGCCTGGCCAGACGGCCCGGCCGGCATGGGCCTCTGGCTGCAGAAGGCACTGGACCCGCAGGAGGGCCTGTTCGGCTGCGGTCAGCGCATCGCTGCGCTCAATCGACGCGGCCAGCGGCTGGCGCATTGGACAACGGACATCAACTCGCCAGGTCTGGGTCTGGTGGACGGCTGCCTGTACCAGTCGCACCCGGTGCTGCTCGCGCTGCGGCCCGGTTTCGCCTGGGGTCTCATGCTCGGCTCGAGCTGGTACAGCCACTTCGATCTCGGCGCCGAGGTGCCCAATGCGCTCGGTCTGTTCAGCCTGGGCGGCGAGCTCGACTATTACCTCTTCGCCGGCCCCACGCCGGCCGCCGTCGTCGAGCAGCTCACGCGACTCACCGGGCGTCCGGCCTTGCCGCCCCTCTGGGCACTCGGCTACCACCAGTCGCGCTGGGGCTACCGTAGCGACGCCGAGATCCGCGCCATCGCCAAGGGCTTCCGGACTCGGCAAATTCCGATCGATGCAATCCATCTCGACATCGACTACATGGACGGCTTTCGCGTCTTCAGCTGGAATCGCGAGCGCTTCCCGAACCCGCGCGCCACGGTCGAGGCCTTGCATCAGCAGGACATCCACGCCGTGACCATCATCGACCCCGGCGTCAAGCGCGATCCGAGCCTCGGCACGGCTTATCCGGTTTACGCGACCGGCCTACGCGGCGACCATTTCATCCGCCGGCCAAAGGGCGACCTCTTCACCGGTTATGTCTGGCCCGGGGCGTCGCTGTTTCCGGACTTCTGTCGCGCGGCGACACGCCGCTGGTGGGGCGATCTGCACGCCGGCCTGCTCGAGGCTGGTGTGGACGGCATCTGGTGCGACATGAATGAGCCGGCGATTGTCGATCGTCCCTTTGACACGCCAGGGGCGACGGCGCTTGCCATCCCAATGTACGCCAGCCAGGGCGACGCCGCCGAAACCTGCCACGGTGAGGCGCACAATCTCTACGGCACACTCATGGCGCGGGCCACCTACGAGGGCCTGCAGCGGCTGCGCCCGCAACGGCGGCCTTGGGTGCTCACCCGCTCCGCCAGCATCGGTGCCCAGCGCTGGGCGGTCAGCTGGATGGGCGACAACGCCTCCACCTGGGAGGATCTGCGCACCAGCCTGCCGCAGCTCGCAAGCATGGGGCTGAGCGGCTCGCCGCATGTTGGCGTCGACATCGGCGGCTTCTACGGCGCCTGCGACGGCGAGCTCTTCGCCCGCTGGATCGAGCTGGGGGCCTTCTATCCGTTCATGCGCGCCCATGCGTACTTCGGCAGCCCGCCGCAGGAGCCGTGGGCGTTCGGCGACGCGGTGGAGGCCGTCGCGCGGACCGCGATCGGGCGCCGTTACCGATTCCTGCCCTATCTCTACACCCTGGCCCATCGTGCCCATCGCACCGGTGAGCCCATCCTGCGGCCACTGCTCTACGACTTCCCGCAGGCAACCGAACTGCACGGGATCGAAGACCAGTTGATGGTCGGCCCGCTACTGATGATGGCCCCGGTCTGCGCGCCGGGCATCAGCGAGCGCGAGGTGGCTCTGCCGCCCGGCACTTGGTATGACTTCCACACCGGCAGGCGGATCGATGGCGCTGTGCAGCCGGCGCAGGCTGCCGGCACCGAGGCCGGTGCCGGCGCCGAGCATCGACACTGCCTGCTGCCGGCACCACCGGGCCGGATGCCGATCCTGGTGCGCGGCGGCAGCTGCTTGACGCTTGGGCCGACACGGCAATCGACCCGCGAGCCACTGACCGAGCTGAGCCTCGCTGCCTATCCAGACGACAAACACGGTGGGGCTTGGACGCTGATCGAGGACGCCGGCGATGGCTGGGCCGATGCCAATGACGCCCGCGCGGAAACCGCGTTGGCCATGGCATCCGGCCACGCCGGGCGGAGGCTCATGATCGGACGGCGCCGAGGAGGCTGGCAGCCACATCCGCGCCAGCTCCTCGTGCGATTGCATTTGCCCCAGCGCCCGGAGCAGATCCTGCTCGACGCAGTCCCCCAAGCTGACTGGTGGTGGGATGCAGCAGCCCAGGCGGCGGTTGTGTCCTTCGCGGACGATGGCGAAGCGCACGAGCTGAGCTTGCAATGAAACGCGGGCTGCAGGCCGGCCCTGATGGGCAATCGCCTAAGGCGATTTTTGTTGACTTTTATACCATCTGACTTGTCTTGACGCCCGCCTTCGGCGTCGCGCCGGCGGTCGCATAGCGCACTATGCTCCCGCCAGCACTCCTTGAAGGCGAACGTCAATCCGGCGTCATCTGGTATAAAAGTTTCCGGCAATCGCCTAATGTCAGGCGTCGGTTTGAGGCCGCTCCGAGTCAAGCCAATCGAGATGGAAGAAGCGCCCGCGCGGCTGATCGACCCGTTCATAGGTGTGGGCGCCAAAGTAATCGCGCTGGGCCTGGAGCAGGTTCTGCGGCAGGCGCGCGGAGCGATAGCTGTCGTAGTAGGCCAGCGACGCGGCGAAGGTCGGCACCGGCACGCCATGCTGCGCCGCCATGGCGACGACCTTGCGCCAGTTGGGTTGGGCATGCTCGATGGCACGCTTGAAGTACGGGTCCAGCAGCAGATTGGCCAGCTCGGGCTCACGCCCATAGGCCTCGGTGATCTTCTGCAGGAAGGCTGCACGGATAATGCAGCCGCCGCGCCAGATCCGGGCGATCTCGCCGAGATCCAGTGTCCAGCCATGTTCGGCCTGCGCAGCACGCATCAGCTGGAAGCCCTGCGCGTAAGAGCAGATCTTGGCGCAATAGAGGGCGTCGTGGATGGCCTCCAACAAGGCTTCGCGATCCTCCTCTGCAGGCGGCTTGCTTACCGGATCAGACGCAGGGCCGGCAAGCACCTTGGCGGCCTCGACGCGCTCGTCCTTGAAGGCACTGACGCAGCGGGCGAATACCGCCTCGGCGATGGTCGGTGCCGGCACGCCCAGGTCGAGGGCGTTGATACTGGTCCACTTGCCCGTGCCCTTCTGCCCGGCGGCATCGAGCACGACGTCGACGAACGGCTCGCCGGTGACCGGATCCACCTGCTGCAGCACATCGGCGGTGATCTCAACGAGGTAGGAGTCGAGCACGCCGTCGTTCCAGCGTTCAAAGGTCTGGCCGATCTCCGCCGGACGCATGCCAGCGAGGCGCTGCATCAGGTCATAGGCCTCGCAGATCATTTGCATGTCGCCGTATTCGATGCCGTTGTGCACCATCTTGACGTAGTGTCCGGCGCCGTCGGGGCCGATGTAGGCGGTGCAAGGCTCGCCGCCTTCGATGGGCTTGCCCGGCTTGGCACCGAGGAGCGGCTTGCCGCTGTCGGGATCGACCTTGGCGGCGATCGCACTCCACACCGGCTCGAGCTCCTGCCAGGCGTCCTCCCGGCCGCCGGGCATCAGCGAGGGGCCGAAGCGCGCCCCTGCCTCACCGCCGGAGACACCGCTGCCGATGAACCGCAGGCCGCGCTCGGCGAGGCGCTGCTCGCGCGCGATGGTGTCGGTCCACTTTGCATTGCCGCCGTCGATGAGGATGTCGGCCTCGTCGAGCAAGGGCGCAAGCTGGTCGATGACAGCGTCGGTGCCGCTGCCGGCCTTGACCATGATGATGATCTTGCGTGGACGCTGCAGCGATTGGACCAAGTCCTCGAGCGTCGCGCATCCGACCAGGCCGCCGGGGGTATCCGAGTAGCTGTCGACGAAGGTCTCCATCTTCTCGGTGGTGCGGTTGTAGACCGAGATGCGAAAGCCGTGGTCGGCGATGTTGAGCGCCAGGTTTTGCCCCATCACCGCCAGGCCGATGAGGCCTATCTCGGAGCGTTGGTCGTTTGCTGCCATGGTGATGCCCTCTTCGATTTGTCAGGAGCGCCGTCTCAGTCCGCCCAGCGAGACTCAGCGCGGCGCCCGATAGCTGCCTCGCCGCCCAGGATGGCTCAGCACGAGCTGCCAGAGATGTCCCCTGCGCGAACGAAAGAACCCCGCGCAGCAGTGCAGGTAATACTTCCACATGCGTCGGAAACGCGCGTCGTAACCGGTCTCGGCAAGCGTGCGCCAGGCCCGCTCGACATTCGCCCACCACGCCATCAGGGTGCGGTCGTAGTCCGGGCCGAACGCATGCCAGTCCTCGAGCACGAAGCGCGGCTGCAACGCCTTGGTCAGGCGCTGGATGTTAGGCAGCTCGCCGTTGGGGAAGATATAGCGATCGATCCAGGGATCGTTGACGGGACTGGCGTCGCTGGTCCCGATGGTGTGCAGCAGGAACAGACCATCCTCTTTCAGCAGCCGCGCCGCAGCATCGAAGAAGACGGCGTCGTTCTTACGCCCGACATGCTCAAACATGCCCACGGAGACGATTTTGTCAAAGCGCCCGTCCAGCGCCCGATAATCCTGGAGCCAGATGCAGACCGGCAGCCCCACGCAGCGTTCACGGGCCAACTGAGCCTGCTCGCGAGACACCGTTAGACCAACCACCTGCACACCATAATGGCGCGCCGCATACTCGGCCAAGCCGCCCCAGCCGCAGCCGATGTCGAGCACCCGCTCGCCGGGCTGCAATTCGAGCTTGCGGCAGATCAGATCCAGCTTGGCACGCTGTGCACTCTCCAGATCATCCGCCTCGGCCCAATAGCCACAGCTGTAGCTCATGGTCGGGTCGAGCATAGCCTCGTAGAGGTCGTTGCCGACGTCGTAATGTTGTTCACCGACTTGGAAGGCCCGTTGCCGACTCTGTAGGTTCATCAACCGCGCGCGCAGCCCGAACAGAACGACCCGGACCTGCAGCCCAAGCCCGCCGACGGCATCCAGCCTATTCTCACTGCCGCTCCGCAACAGACGGGTAAAGGTCTCATCCAGCGCCGGCGCATCCCATTGCTGATCCATGTAGGACTCGCCGAGCCCGAGCGAGCCGGCGGTCAGGACCCGTTCGTAGAAGGCCGAGTCGTGGACCCGGATATCCCAGGGCCGAGCCCCGTCCAGTCGCACGTCCGCCTGGGCGGCCAGTGCTGCAAGCAGCTGCGGGCCGTCCCGACCGATACCCCGAACGCTATCGCCCCAGCTATCGCCCCAACTGCGCTCCGGCTTCGACTGCCAGGTTTGATGCGGTGACGTACTCATAAGCTCTGCTCCTCGTCTTACGGAGTGACTCGAAACACTCGAGGCACCCGCGCGGGGCATGATGCCCCGCAATTTTGCAAGCGCCTGAGCGCTGCCAAAATGGCGCGAAGCGCAAACTACGTTGCCGCTTCGCGGCTCGGAAAATGCCCTGCAGGGCATTTTTCGAGGCCCCTTAAGCACCGCTGGCCGACGAGCTCATTGCGCTGAGATCCTGAGAGTGCTTGCCGGCGCCTGATGGTTGCGGAGGCGTGACGCTTTCGCTGCCACCGTATGGCCCGGGCATCTCATCCTGCGGCGCTGCGTCCTGCACCGCGATCGCTCGGCAGCCGTCGCCCTTGGCGAGGGGCAACCTCAATACGACTGCGGTGCGGCGCTGGGCTCTCATCCAACCCTGCAGGCCGCGTGCCGTCCCTTGCACACCGCCTGCTGGCCGTGACGCACCGCGTGCCGTCTCGATCCGAGGGTCCGACCTTGGCAGGTATCACTTCTGCTCGGCTGCCATCGCCAGACGCGGTTTCCGGGTCCGGGTCCAGGTCAGGCGCTCTCTGTACCGTCCGGCTAGAGATCGGGCGCATTGGCCCGACGGCGGTCGATATGCCCCAACCGTGCGCGCCCAGCGCGTGAGCGCTTGTTGGACGCCAATGTCCCACTGGAAGCCCACGCGCCCCAGCAAGCCAGCCGCCTCGCGCACGATCGCAGTCAGCATGTGCTGGCTCAAGGCCGGCATGGTCGCCGGATTCAGACGGCCGCCGGCGAGCGCTTGCTCGATACCGCTGGCATCGCGGTGCGCGAGCTTGCGGATCGAGCACGATCTTGGCTGGCGCCGCGGAGCGATCAGGAGGAGCGATCGCGATCGGGCACGGGGCTCATAGCAGCAGCAGGCTGAGCGCCATAACGCCCATGCCGGCGACTACCGCGTACACCGTGAGGTGGTGTTCACCATAGGCCTCGGCCGAGGGCAGCAGCACGTCGAACGAGATGAAGATCATGATCCCCGCGACAGCCGCCAGTGAGAGACCAAGCACGGTCTGGGACCAGAAGCCGGATAGCAACAACAGGCCGAGCAGCGCACCAAGCGGCTCGGACAACCCCGAGAGGGCGGACCAGCCGAACGCCTTCCAGCGGCTGCCCGTCGCGTAGTAGATCGGCACCGAGACGGCGATCCCCTCGGGGATGTTGTGGACACCGACCGCGAGCGCGACCGGCAGCCCGAGGCGCATATCCTCCATGGAGGTCAGCAAAGTCGCGAGGCCCTCTGGCAGGTTATGCAGCGTGATGGCTGCCGCGGTGACCAGGCCGGCCTGCATCAGCTGGTCGGTCCCAGCCGGCGTCTCCCTGCTCGCGCTGCCGCCGGTGCCGGGAGCGCGCGCACTGCCTGCATGATCCGGGGCGCGCATCTCGTGGGGGTTATAGCCGAGCGGAACCAAGCGGTCGATGGCGGCGACCAGCAGCATCCCGAAGAACAAGGCCAGGACGGCACTGGTTTGACCAGCACGACTGACCCTGTCGAGCGCGTCGGCGCCGGATGGCAACAGCTCAACGAACGAGACGTAGATCATCACCCCCGCCGAGAAGCCCAGTGCGATCGCCAGGAAGCGGGTGTCGGCGCGTGGTGCGAAGAAAGCGATCGCACTGCCGATCGCTGTGGCAAGGCCGGCGAGCAGCGTCAGCAGCAGCGCGGGGCCGATCGAAGCGGTATCCATAGGAGATAAAGGCGCGGCTTAGGTAACCCCGGATGTACACATCGTGGCCTGACATGGCTCATGCATTTCCCCGGCCAATCAGACGCGTCGCACACCGGCCTTGCAACGCAGGACACACGACCAATTCCGGCCCGCCTCCTCGCTGCGATCTCACAACGGATCAGCGGTCCTTGCCGTGCGCGCTATTCTCAAAGCCTCTGGATCGCCCGCGGGGCGTTTGCTCGCCCGCGGCGATGGCGGATAGACACCAAGCAAGGGCCATCCGCACCAGCGGGTCCGCAGCAACGGCAGAGGGGCCCACTCGCTGTGCGGCATCAGTTGGCTGCTCGATGGAGGACCCTCAGTCCCTGCCCGCCTTCGACGCCGTATAGACCGGTGGGACCTGCTGCAACGCCAAGCGTCCACCTAGACAGCGCAGCGGACCAGTTCGAAGCGCCTGCAAGTGCCGGTGCCGGCACGGGCGGCAGACTGAGCCAATCCGTGACGCCGCGGCTAGCCAACCAGACGAAGCCAATCGCCGCGGCCAGTTCCGCCGCCGCCGAGCCCGCCCGCTGGCGCAATTGGCCCGCCGCCGGCTCGGGCAGCCGGTCCGCCGCTGTGGACACTGCTTCAAGCAGGCCCTGGCGGACCTGCGGCTTGGACACGGCGGGCTGCGGCGGCTGCACGTCCATTATGACGAGAACCTTCCTGGTTCTCGCGCTTCGCGCGCCCTATCG
>CAZGCI010000064.1:0-25124 GCA_964524185.1 uncultured Thiohalocapsa sp.
CTTGCGCTCGGGCACGAGCGACGCACCTCGCTGTCCCGAAAACCCATGCGCGACGTGGATATCTCAGTTCAGCCCGCACATGCCGGACGCGCAGCCGCCGGCTCCGCAAGCGGGGGCGGGATCGAAGCCGCTACCGAGGGAGTTGCTGCCAATGACGTTGCCCCCGGTGGCGAGGCGTTGCACCGGTGCGTCCGCTGGGGTGTCGCCACAATCCAGGTTGGCGCGTTCGCAGAGCTCGCCCCAACTGCTGAGCTTCTCGCTCATCCGATGGTTGACCTCAACGACGCGGCCATTAGACTCGCAGCGGTAATCGTAGGTGGGCACAGCCGTCTCCTATATCGATGTTTGCTAATACGCCAGCATTATAGCCGCCGTCGGCGGCGGCGCAATGGCTGGCAGTCCGGCACGTCCTGCCACGGCGGCAAACGGCGCTGTCTAGCTGCAATGGTCATTCGCGTCCCGCCGCCCAGAGCTGCCCCCTTAGGCCGATGCCCGGCGTGTAGCCCACGGCGCGGAAGCGGATCTCGCCGCGGGCGTCTAGCACAAAGCTTGCTGGCACGCCCCGCACGCCCCATCCATTCGCGATCTCGCCATCGGGGTCTGCAATGGCGTCGAAGCCCAGATCACGGCCGCGCAGGTAGTCCGCAATCTCCCGCGCGCCGCCGGATTGCATGGCCACGGTGACGACCTGATAGTCCCGGCTGAGGGCGTCGATGCTGCCCTCCTCCAATTTGCACGTGGGGCACCAGCTGGCCCAGAAATGCACCAGCACCGGCTCGCCGCGCAGGTCGAGGAGGTCGACGCGCTCGCCGCTAACACTGACCGCTGCCAACAGCGGCGCATCGCCAGACACCAGCGGGCGCGATTGATACCACTGGACACCAAAGAAGATGACCAACACCATCAGTACATTGACCAACAGCCCTCGCCAGCGCCACTCGGTCTTGCGCGCCGGGGTAGGGGATGGAGCTTCGGGGTGCGACATGCGGGAGCTCTTCGCTTGCGAAAGGCTGGACAACAGCAGCCGTGATAGGGAGTGGTGGCGGCGCCTGTTGCCGCTATTGTTGCTCGCCTTGGCCGCGCCGGCAGTGGTCTCTGCGGCGAACACCGCGGAGGATCTGTTCGACCTCGAGAATCTCAGCGTCAAGATCACCGAGGAGCTGCCTTACATCGAACTGTCGCACGGCGGCAAGCCGGTTACGGTGTTGCGCTACCAAGACCCGAGCCACCGGATCGTGCAGCCCTACGATCGAACCAACCGCCCCTGTCCGCCCTACTGCGTGCAGCCGATGCACCTTGCGCCGGGGGTCGAGACCGTCGGCGAGCTGGAGGTCTTGGCGTTCTTGCAGCGCATCGCCGACGGCGACGCCTCCGTGCTTCTGATCGATTCGCGCACGGAAGACTGGGTTGCACGGGGCACGATCCCCGGCGCCATCAATATCCCCTACCAGCGTCTCGATCCCGCCCATGCTTCGCCGCAGCAGATTGCGGAGCTCCTCCAGCTCGATTTTGGTGCTGCGAGCGCCGACGGCATCTGGAACTTCGATGGCGTCAAGACGTTGGTGTTCTTCTGTAACGGCGCTTGGTGCGGGCAGTCTCCCACCAACATCAAAGCTTTGCTGGGGCTCGGTTACCCTGCGCACCGTCTCAAGTGGTACCGCGGCGGCATGCAGGCGTGGGAATCGCTCGGCCTCACCACCGTGGAGTCGGCGGACTAGACGGCGCGCCTGCGATGGAGCTGGGTGGCGATGCTGGGTGACGGGGGGCAGCCTAGCGTACGATCTCGACGCGGGTGCGAATCCACCGGTTCACCATATGCGTGAGCCTGCCGCTGTCGCGCCATTGGTGCAACGCTCGGTCGATGCCAAAGCGCAGCGGTTGGTCTTCGGCGCGGAAGGCCCAAGCAGCGCGCTCATCCGTGAGGGGCTGGAAGATGCCAATAAGCTCCTCCTCGCTGCGGTGTGCGGCGACGGCCCAGATGGTCGGCGCCGCATGGACGAAGACGTCCACCTCGCCCCGGCGCAATGCCGCGATGCCATCGGCCACATCTGCGACGGGCACACGCTCGGCCCGGGGCATGCCGTGTTGGGCAAAGCGCGCCCCGCTGGTGCCCTGCTCATAGGCCACGCGAGCGCGGGTCATCATCACGTCGACTGGGCGGCTAAAACGGGTGACGTCGGCGGCGCGGATGAGCGCCATTTGGCCGGTGGGAAAGAGCGGCGCGCTGGCGGCGAGACCCAACGCCTGAAGCTCTGCCGGCGGCAGGGTCGAGAGCATCAGGTCGATGCGCCCGCCACGCAGCGCCTCCAGGAGCCGAGCCTCGGGCATTTCCCGGACCTGCAGCTCTCGGTCGAGGGCCTCCGCCAACGCCCGGGCAAGATCTATCGCTAGTCCGCGCAGCACGCCCTGATGGAAGAAGGCCAGCGGTGGTCCCGCCGCGCTGACGCCGAAACGCAGTGACGCACGCTCCGGCATGCCGCTGACTCTGGCTGCCTGCCCGATGAGCGGCAGGCAGAGCGCGAGGTCGCTGCACCGGCGGAGCCAGCGTCGGCGTGCCAGGCTAGGCGCGCTGCGATCAGCACCGGCCGGCACGGCGATGGCGTCGGCTCAATCGCCGGGCAGCAGGGGTGTGGTCGCGCCCTGCGCGCGGTCAGGGATGGTGCTAAACCAGTCGAGCTTGTCGCGCAGGTTCACCACCTCGCCGACGATGATCAGCGTCGGCGGCTCCGGCGGATCTTCCTCGACGCGGGCGAGAATGGTCTTCAGCGTGCCCGCGTAGACCTTCTGCATGTGTGTCGTGCCTTGCTGAACCAATGCGATCGGCATCTGGGGGGAGACGCCGTGCCCGATGAGCTTGTCCACGATCACGGGTAGACCCACCAGGCCCATGTAGAACACGATGGTCTGATTGGGTTGCGCCAGCTGCGGCCAGTTGAGGTTGATGGTGCCATCCTTCAGGTGGCCGGTGACGAAGGTCACCGATTGAGCGCAAGCGCGATGCGTGAGCGGGATGCCGGCATAGCAGGCGCAGCCGTTGGCGGCCGTGATGCCCGGCACCACCTGGAACGGCACACCTTCGGCGGCGAGCGTATCAATCTCCTCGCCACCACGGCCAAAGATGAACGGATCGCCTCCCTTGAGCCGAAGGACGCGCTTGCCCTCCTTGGCAAGCCTCGCCAAAAGCTGGTTGATCTCCTCTTGGCGCATGGTGTGCTGGTTGCGTTGCTTACCGACGTACACGTGCTCTGCGTCGCGGCGCACCATGTCGATGATGGGCTTGGCGACGAGCCGATCGTAGACGACGACATCCGCCTGCTGCATCAGGCGCAGCGCGCGGAAGGTGAGTAGGTCTGGATCGCCCGGCCCTGCACCCACCAGGTAGACCTCGCCCATGTCAGTCGGGTTGCCCCCGGCGGCGAGCTCCCGCTCCATGGCTGCATCCGCCTCCAGCAGATGTCCGGAGAAGACCCGCTCGGCGACGCCGCCCTGAAGGACTCGATCCCAAAAGCGACGCCGATCGCGCTGCTGCTCGAAGCGCTCTTTGACCCGACCCCGATAGCGCGCACAAAGCTCAGCGAGCCGCCCGTAACCCGCCGGCACCAGCGACTCCAGCCGAGCGCGGATCATGCGCGCCAGCACCGGGGACGCGGTGCCAGTGGACACCGCCACCACCACCGGCGAGCGGTCGATGACCGAGGGCATGATGAAACTGCAATCCTCTGGCTGGTCGGCGACGTTCACCGGCACCCGGGCAGCCTTCGCCAGCGCAGCGATGTGGCGATTGACGCCGCGGTCGTCGGTGGCGGCGATGGCGAGGCGGATATCCAAGAGGTCTTCGTCGTCGAAGCGGCGCTCGTACCAGGTGATGGCCGGATCCTCGCGCGCCCGCACCGCCAGCTCCGGCACTAGCGCGGGCGCAACCAGTCGCACACGGGCGCCGGCGCGGCGCAAGTTCTCGAGCTTGCGCAGTGCGATGGGCCCACCGCCCACCACGAGGCATGGCTCGTTCTTGAGGTCGAGGAAGATGGGGAGTAGGTCCATGGTCGTCTGGCTTTGGCTGCGGGCCTGGCTGGATCAGAGATGGGGGCAGACTGCTTGCGGTCTCGAACCTAGGGGATACCCGGCGCGCAAGGCCGCCCTGCGGACGCCTCGGCAGGTGCGCTGCTGACCCCGGTGCGGCCGGGTCGCCCCTGGAAACGGCGCCGTTGCAGACCCATTGCCGTTGACCAGCGGCGGAGCGTCCGAGGGACGCGGCCGATGCGGATTGCTGAGTTTGTCAAGATTCATTAATATACTGAAATACTTGGGCAAAGGGTAGGTGTTTTCGTGGTCAACGAGATCGATTCAGAAACCCTCAAGGCACGTCTTGCGGAGGGCGAAGCACTGCTGCTGGTAGACATTCGCACGCCAGCTGAGGTCGCGCAGGGGGCAATCCCCAACGCAAAGCACATCCCGATGCATCTGCTGCCGGTCCGCGCGGCCGACTTGCCGCGGGACCGCGAATTCGTGCTCTACTGCCGCAGCGGGGCAAGGTCTTACCATGCGTGCCAATTCCTGGCGCAGCAAGGCTACGATAACGCACTGAACCTGCGCGGCGGCATCATCGCGTGGGCGCGCCACGGGTATGAGATCGGGCGCCTCGATGGCGACTGAAACCACCCGGTGGATAGTCCCGCGCACTGTGGCGGGCGTCGGCTGACAGCGGTTGCGCTGGGCTCCGATTTCGCCTAATAATCAGAATCTTTGCGGTTGCTGAATTTCTAATCTTCGGCAATCTTCACCCGACCAGCCTGTGGAGGTAACACCAACATGGCGGAATTCGACCAGGAACTGGATGCCAGCGGCCTCAATTGCCCGCTGCCCATTTTGCGCGCAAAGAAGACCCTGAACGGCATGGACGCGGGCCAGATCTTACACGTGATCGCCACCGACCCGGGCTCCGTCAAGGACTTTGACGCCTTCAGCAAGCAGACCGGCAACGAGCTGATGGATTCCAAAGAGGACGGCGGCAAGTTTCACTTCATGATCAAGAAATCGTGACGGCGCTGGTGCAAACCTTGTGTGTTTGGCCTTCGCAGCCAAACATGCGCCGTCGCCGCGGTGCCCGCCGGCACCCGATGTGCCGCTGCGAGCCACCCGGGGCCTGACGCTCAGGATCTAAGTCAGCGCCTCCGCATTCCCCCGGGGGCTTCGGGCACACACGCAGATTGCGGGGCTATGCCCCGCACAGCAGACGCCAAGCACGCGAGCACAACCGCGGAGCAGGCGACTACCCCTAGATATCCGGCTTGCCGGATACCCCTTGCCACCGGGTGCTCCACGCTGCGGGCGCCCTCAGCCAACCACGACGCCGGGCTCCACACGGGGTCCGCCTGGAGGACACGATGGACGAGAAGAAGCTGGCCATCATCGCCACTAAAGGCTCCCTCGACTGGGCCTATCCCCCTTTCATCCTTGCATCCACGGCCGCGGCCTTGGGCTACGAGACGCAGATTTTTTTCACCTTTTATGGCTTGCAGCTGCTGAAAAAGAAGCTGGCCTTGGAGGTAACGCCGCTCGGTAACCCTGGCATGCCCATGCCGATGGGCATGGATAAGTGGTTCCCAGTGCTCGGGCTTGCGCTGCCCGGCATGCAGGGCATGATGACTGCCATGATGAAGCAGAAGATGAAGGCCAAAGGGGTCGCAAGCGTCGACGAGCTGCGCGAGCTTTGCCAGGAGGCGGACGTCAAGCTCATCGCCTGTCAGATGACCGTGGACCTGTTCGACATGGACACGTCGGAATTCATCGATGAGATCGAGTACGCCGGTGCGGCGGCCTTCTTCGAGTTTGCCGGCGAGAGCGACATCTGTCTTTATATCTAGCGAGGCGATGCCTCAGGCCGACGAGCGACTCGGGCGGCGGCACGCCAGCGGGTCGTTCACTGGCCAGGGCCAAGGGCCAAGGCGCGGACGCACAGTCCTCGCAACAGCGGTTGCGGCTCGGCCCGCGGCCCTTTGTCCCTCCCGGCGCCTAGTACACGACGCCGCGTGGGACATTTGAGGCATCCCCAAAAAAGAAGGCCGTCCCCAAACTGGGGCGGCCTTTGAAGGTGCGCGACTTGGGTGCCGCGCCTTGGGGGAAGGTTCTCCACTCGGCGGCGCGTCACCCAGGCGCGTCGCCGAATGGAGTTGTCTAGAAGGCGTCGAAGCGTTTGTTGATGCCGAGCCCAATGAGGTGGGCGTCTGCCTCGTACTTGCCGGCATAGGCGGTGGTGCCATTGGTCTCGCCACCGGTGTAGGGACGCGCTCCACGGTAGTTACGCGCCCTGTTAAACGCGTACATGTAGCCGGCCTCTACTTCCCAGCCGCTACCGAGGGTGTGACCAATTCCGATACTGACCAGCTGCCGGTCGTTGTCGGGAATGCGCGCGGTGAAGTAGGCATCGCCCTGCGGCGTTTCATCGTACGAGTAGCCAAACCGCAGCTGCGTGCCCTCTTGCACCTCGTAGGTCACGCCCAGGCGATAGGCGTTGGCATCGCTCCACTTGTTGGTGTCGCTGACCAGGATGCTGCCACCGCTCAGCTCGATGGTCAGGTCTTGAAACTCGCTCCAGCCATTGCGGGTCCAGTCCACCTCTGCGGCGAGTCGATCGGTGAACGCGTAGCGCAGCCCAAGCTGGAGCCGCCAGGGTAGATCCACGTCCACCGTACCGCTCTGGCTCGGCGGTAGCGCGCCGGCCCGCACCAGGGTGGGGTTCAGGGCCGTGTAGAAGCCCTCCAGCTCCAGGGTTGCCGCGGAATGGAAATTGACGCCGAGGCTGAGTGCGTCCTTGACATACATGGCGCTCAGGTTGAAGCCCCAGCCGGAGCCGTCGCCCTCAAGGTTGGTCAACGTGGAGCTGAACTGTGCCGACTTTGCCCAGTAGATGTCCGCGCCTGCAGCAATGGCGAAGTCGTCGGTGACCGCGTAGGTCACCGTCGGCGTGAAATTGAGGATCTCCGCCTGGGTTTGGCGCGGTTGAGCGCTCAGCGGGATTGTTGTCGGGCCGAGTGGTGTGGGTTGCGTGACTGTGCGTGTCAGCTCCGGAAAAGTCCCCACCGGCCAGCGCGTTTCGAGCCCAAAGGGCGCGTTGACGCTGAGTCCTAAGGCCCATTGGTCGTCAAGGCGGACGGCGGCGTTGATGAGCGGTACGGCATGCCACTCGGCGCCCTCACTGTCGTGGCTTCCGGTGTCCGTGCGCACACTGAAGTTGGGCTGGATGAGCATGCCTGCGACGGACCAGACGCTTTGTGAGTGGAAAGCGATCGCCGCAGGGTTATAGGGTATGGCGCCCGGTTCCACCGGATTAGCCACCAAGGCATTGGCGGTGCTGAGCCCGAGCACAGAGAGTTCCGGCACAGCAAAGCCAGAAGCGTGTGATTGTTGTATGCTCGCAACACTTGCGGCTGCGCAGGCCGCAGCGATGACGATGCCTCGGTTTGGGTGTGCCATGGTATGCCTCCGCTGATCGTTATTTTTTTTAAACGCTTAGGTCTCCGCAGGGGCGTCTCGCCCCTCAATGCGTGGTAAGGATACGCCAACTTGTTGCATATTTCTAGGCCTGTTGGGATTCTGCATCGAAATGTCAGTAAAAAGGCCGCCTCCGAATGCGCTGTGCCCCGAGGCGCGATCTCCCCTGCCGCCCCGATACCGCCACAGGCCGTTGCAGAAAATGTTTAAACTACAACGGTGTGGACCGGCCGAGGAGCTGTTGTGCGTCGCGCCGAGCAGCAGCGGAGCGCCCGACGTGCGTCGCGCTGGGCCACGGGCGATCGACTCACACCATGCTTGACTTACCGAACCCATGCTGACGCCGGGCCTGATGCAGGGGCCGCCAGGTAGTGCCGATGAGCGCCGCCTGGTGCGCAGCTTTCGCCGGCTCGATCCGGCTTCACGGCAAACGCTGCTCGCCTTCGCCGAGTTCCTGGCCGAGCGCACGGCGCAGGACTCAGAAACCGCGGCGGTCCAACCTGTGCCTGAGCCCACACCAGAGCCCAGACCAGAGCCGCGCCCTGCGCAGGAGAGCGTGGTAGCGGCCATCAAGCGCCTGCGGCGGAGCTACCCGATGTTGGATGGCGGTACAATGCTGCAGGAGACCTCGCAGCTCATGGCGGCCCATGTGCTGCAGGGCCGCGACGCCGGCGTTGTCATCGATGAGTTGGAAGTCTTATTCGCCAGACGCTTCAATGCGCTGACGTCGCCGGACCCGAAGCGCGCAGCCGAGAAGGCTGACACCGAGAACATCGGCCCCGAAAGCAACGACTCCGGAAACACCGACGCGAACTGAGCGCGCCGCCGCAAGCGAGGGCCAGCCACGGAGGCCAGCCTTGGAGGGACGTGTCGGCAACCCAGCGACGCGTCCGTGGATGTCTCCTCGAAGCCCTGTGCGGGAACAGGGCGCGGGAACAGGCCCTTACCGCCCCAGCCAGCCCTTCATCAGCACCCGATCGTGTCCCTTCAGTCGAACGAGTCGCCGCGGTCCCCGCGTCATCCCATGCAGTTCGTGACTGACTGGTTCCACCGTCACTTCTCGGACCCGCAAATCATGGTGTTGGCGATTATCGTCATCACCATCGCAGGGATCGTGCTGCTGCTCGGTCAGATGCTGGTGCCGGTGCTGGCCAGCATCGTCATTGCCTATCTCCTGGAGGGCTTCGTGCTGGCGCTGGAGCGCCGCCAATGGCCGCGCGTCGGAGCGGTGGTGGTGGTTTTCCTGCTGTTCCTGATCTTCGTCGCCTCCGTCCTGGTGGGTATCCTGCCGCTGGTGTATCAGCAGATCTTCGACTTGGTGCAGCAGCTTCCGCAGATGTTGGCGCAGGGGCAGCAGGCGCTCATGACGTTGCCGGAGAGCTACCCCGACCTGGTCAGTGCGGCACAGCTGGACGCTGCCTTGGCGACCCTGCGGCGCGAAGTGGTGAGCTATGCGCAGATGTTGGTGTCTGTCTCCCTGTCCTCATTGGTGGGCGTCATTACGCTGGCCGTCTACCTGTTCCTGATCCCGCTGCTGGTGTTTTTTTTCCTGAAGGATAAGGATCTGATCCTCGGTTGGTTCGGGAGCTACATGCCGCGTCACCTCGCCATTGCCGGCACCGTCTGGCGCGATGTGAACAACCAGCTATCCAACTATGTGCGGGGCAAGTTTTGGGAGATCGTCATCGTCTGGGCGGTGAGCTTCGTGACCTTTTCGGCCTTCGGGCTCAACTATGCGATGCTCCTGGCGATGCTGGTGGGCTTCTCCGTCATCATTCCGTACGTCGGCGCGACCGTGGTGACGGTGCCCGTGGTGCTCATCGCAGGGTTTCAGTGGGGCTGGGGCGCACAGTTCCTTTGGCTTACTGTTGCTTACCTGGTTATTCAGGCGCTGGACGGTAACGTCTTGGTGCCGGTGTTGTTCTCGGAGGTGGTGGACCTGCATCCGGTGGCCATCATCGTTGCGATCCTCGTGTTCGGTGGCATTTGGGGATTCTGGGGGGTTTTCTTCGCCATCCCGCTCGCCACCGTCGTGCAAGCCATCCTGAGCGCCTGGCCGCGGTCGACGGAGGTTGCAACGGGCAGCGATGGTGATCTGTAGCGGGGAGCGCGCCTAGATCAGCGCCCGAATCAGGCCACTGAGCCGCCTGGAGAACGATCAATGCGAGGGGCCGAGGACAAACGGCTGACGCCGCAGTGCGAGCCCTGTACACGACCCTCGGCCCTACCCTCCCGCCAGCGCCTACGAGAACAGGGCGAGGGATCGAACACGTAACGCATCTGAACACCGTTGGTGCCGTCTGCCAATCGCAGTGACGCCGACTAAAGGCGCCCAGCCGACCTCACCGCTAACCCAACTCAGGACCCGTCATGTTGCAGTTGATCCTTGGCCTGGTGCTCTTCCTGGGCGCGCACTCCGTATCCATCGTACGCCCTGCGTGGCGTGCACAGGCCGTCGATCGCCTCGGTGAGGTGCCGTGGAAGCTCGGTTATGGCGCCGTCTCCCTCGTTGGGCTTGTCCTCATCGTGTCGGGCTACGGCGCAGTCCGTGCCGCTGATCCGACCCTGCTCTACCAGCTACCGGTCTGGATGCGGCACGTGACGTTGCTGTTGATGGTGCCCGCCTTTCCGCTGGTGCTTGCGGCCTATCTACCGGGCCGCATCCAGCGCACCGTCAAGCATCCGATGCTGCTCGCGGTGAAGGTCTGGGCCACGGCGCACCTGCTCGCCAACGGCACCCTCGCGGATGTGCTCTTGTTCGGCAGTTTCCTGGCCTGGGCGGTTGCGGATCGTATCTCGCTCAAGCGTCGGGCGCAGCCGTCGGTGCCATCGGCGCCACCGGGTCGGTGGAACGACCTCATCGCCATCGGTGGCGGACTCGCGCTTTATGTGGCGTTCATCCTGTTTCTTCACCGCTGGCTATTCGGCGTCTCGCCCATCGGGTGAGCGCGGCTCGGGCCAGCGGATAGCCCAGGCCGGGCTATGGCCGAAATGGGTTGGCCCCGACGGTGGCCCTGGGTTGCCCCAAGTGGGCCCGGGCATAGGCGGAGGGCCTAGCAGTGGGGGGAAGGGCGCTGGGGCTTGCGCTTAGAACCGCATACGCACCTTGTCCAGCAAGTGCATCAGTCCAAGCCATGGATGTCGCAGCGGCAGCCGCGGCTCAGCGTAGTCAATGACCTCCACGATACGCGCGCGCCGGGTGCTGCTGTAGCAATGTACGGTGCAGTCACTGCAGGGCATTTTGGACTCGCCGAAGACGCAAACGTCTAGGCGTTGGTTGGCGTAGCGCAACAGCTCTGCGCAGTCTGCACACTCAGGCGAGGGGTCGGCGGCGGTTTGCTGGGGGCGTTGCGTCTGATGATGATCGCGGCAATAGATGGCGATCATGGCCGCGAGGGTGCGCCGCTCACGCTCGATGCGCCGCCCGTGGTTTGCGGGGCGCAGGCCGGCGGCGCGGAGGGGTCGGGCTCGCATCTGCATGGCCCCATTATGGTGATAACCGCACCGCCTGGGTTGATAATTGTCAATGGATGTTGACATTCCATCGCCGTGACACTCGCCTTCTTCGCTGAACCGCCGCACCGGTATGGGCGTTGCAGCAAGCGTTGTTCGTGATCTCGGAGCACACCCGATGCCTAAACGCCTCCTACAGCTGCTGGTCCCGCTGATGCTGGTCGGCTGCGCGACCCAGCCATACCCCGACCTGCCCGACGATGGTGCGGCCGACACGGGTGCTAGCCCCTCCCGGCAGGTCAGCCGGGAACTGCGGGAGAGCGATCAAGATGATGCCGCCGCGGCTGCCAACGTCTCCGATGTTGCCCGTTGGGAGGCTGGGCTCCCGCCTGTTTCCCAGAAGGTGAGTCCACTGCCGCCGGATCCGCAGCAGCTCCCTGCAGCGGACAAGCGTGAGCTCAAGATACTGCTCGGCGACCGGCGCTTCGAATACTTCGAAGACGCGCAGTTGGTTTGGTCTGGCAAGGTCTCCGCCGGTACTGCCGAGCATCCGACGCCGCGTGGTGAGTTTCGCGTCACCGCCAAGGACATCAATAAACGCTCGGGGAGTTATACCAACTACTTCAACTGGCCGACGCCCATGCCCTACGCGCTGCAGTTCCGTGGGCCGTACTGGGTGCACGAGGGCTATGTCCCCAATGAGAACGCCTCGCACGGCTGTGTGCGTCTCCGGCACGAGGATGCAAAGTTCGTGTACGACCGCATGAAGATCGGTGATGCGGTTAGCATCGTGGAATAACCCCGCGGAAGGGCGATACCCGCAGCGCAGGATCGGGTAAGGTCCGCGAAACGGCGCCGTCAATCGCCCCCGAAAATGGCGGCACTGCGCCGCACGCCGCGGCCCAGGGCCCTGGCGACTGGGGATGCGCAGACCCATCCACCGGCGCTGAGTTGTCGCAGCCTGGTGGGGCAGGTTGGCGCACATGGTGACGGCAGGGTTGTTAGACTCTTGGTTTTGTGCACCCCGGTCGGAGCCTTTTATGCTGCTCACCAATATCGTTCTCATCATCGCCGTGATCGTCATGATCGCCATTGCCGTTGTCCTGTCGCGGGACAGCTCCGGCAAGGCCGGCCCCCGCAGCGGGAGCCAGCAAGTGCGTATCACCAATGCCGATGCTGACGCCGACGACGAACGTTGAGCCTGCGCCGCCGCGCTGACGGGCCGTAGGCCTGTTGCCGCGCCACCCGCGCCGTCCTCGCGACGAACTGGGAGGCGTCGCAGTCGCCCCGTCGTCGCCCGGTCTAGTGCCGCGAAGGCGCCGCAGTCATCGCAACCGCGCTGTCCGCGTGGATTCCACTCGCGTTAGAATCGCGCGGTTATGGACCTGAACTTTCTGCCTTTCGAACAGCCCGTCGCCGAGCTCGAGGCCAAGATCGAGGAGCTCCGGCACGTCGGCGACGACAACGAGATCAACATCGCCGAGGAGATCGAGCATCTCCAGGTCAAGAGCCGGGCGCTCACGGAGCAGATCTTTTCTGGCCTCACGCCCTGGCAGGTCTCGCAGCTCTCCCGGCACCCGTTGCGGCCCTACTTCCTGGATTATGCTCGCCGCATTTTCGAGGACTTCCAGGAGCTGCATGGCGACCGCGCCTTTGCCGACGATCCGGCCATTGTCGGCGGCCTCGCGCGTCTCGACGGGCGCTCGGTGGTGGTCATTGGTCAACAGAAAGGGCGCGATACCAAAGAGAAGATCCTGCGCAATTTCGGTATGCCTCGGCCCGAGGGTTACCGCAAAGCGCTGAGGCTGATGGGACTCGCTGAACGTTTCGGCCTGCCCATTTTTACCTTCATCGACACACCGGGCGCTTACCCCGGCGTCGACGCCGAAGAGCGCGGCCAGAGCGAGGCCATCGCCCGCAACCTGCAGGCCATGTCGACGCTGCGGGTGCCGATCGTCAGCACCGTCACTGGCGAAGGCGGCTCCGGCGGGGCCTTGGCCATTGGCGTCAGCGACCGCCTCATCATGCTCCAGTTCAGCACCTATTCGGTGATCTCGCCGGAGGGCTGCGCGTCCATCCTCTGGAAGAGTGCCGACAAGTGCCAACTGGCCGCTGAGGCCATGGCCATCACCTCGGCACGCCTGTACGACCTGGGCCTGGTGGACGCCGTCGTGCCGGAGCCCCTGGGCGGTGCCCATCGGGACGTGGAGGCCATGGCAGGCTCCCTGCGCGACACGCTCATCGAGGCCCTCGGCGAGCTCGATGCCCTGTCCATGGATCAGCTGCTGGCCGCACGTTACGACCGACTGCGCGGTTACGGGCGGGTCAAGGACTGACACGCGCTCGCGACCCTGTCTTCGCGCATCGGCACGCGTCCCATGCGAGCCGCCGACCAGCTCACGCCCGATGCCTTGGCAGCAGCCTTGGCCCCCGCAGCCGGCCAGCGGTTGTGGATCGCCTACAGCGGCGGCCTCGACTCCCATGTGCTGCTGCACGCCACGGCTGCCCTGCGCACACGCCTTGGGCTGCGGCTGCGGGCAGTGCATATTCATCACGGCCTGCAAGCTGTGGCCGACCCGTGGCCGGCGCACTGCGCCCGCATTTGCGCCGATCTGGCCGTCCCCTTGGACATTCGCCGCCTTGGCCTGCGACCGGGCCCGGGTGAAAGCCCTGAGGCCGCTGCGCGCGCTGCGCGCTACCGCGCCTTCCGGGGGCTGCTGGGGCCGCACGATCTGATCGCGACGGCGCAGCACCGCGACGACCAGGCCGAAACACTTCTACTGGCGCTGTTGCGCGGTGCCGGTGTGCACGGGCTCGCGGCCATGCCCACCTGCGCGCCGCTCGGTGACGGTGTGCTGCTGCGCCCGCTCCTGGGCTGGCCGCGGGCGGCCCTCTTGGACTACGCCCGTGCGCACGGGCTTAAGTGGGTGGAGGACCCGAGCAACGCTGACCCGGCGCTAGATCGCAACCGGCTGCGTCAACTGGTCGTTCCGGCCATGCGCGAGCGCTGGCCGGCGCTGGATCGGACCCTCGCCCGCAGCGCCGCCCACTGTGCCGAGGCGGCGGAACTGCTGGACGCTTGGGCCGACGAGCTGTTGGCCGAGCTCGCTGACGTCCTGCCGGGGGCGCTCTCCGTCTCTGGCCTGCGGCGACTGGACGCCCCCCGGCAGCGCCTTGTGCTGCGCCGCTGGCTGCGCCGCCAGGGCTTCCCGACACCAGACGCCGAGCGGCTGCGCCGCATTGCCACCGAGCTGCTCGAGGCCAAGGCCGACCGTCAGCCGCTGGTGGCCTGGCCCGGCTGTGAGGTCCGCCGTCACCGCAATGCGCTGCATGCACTGTTGCCCTTGCCGGCGCCCCCGCCGCCTGGCACATGGCTGCTGCCAGCACCTGGGGCCAACGCGCTGCAACTGCCGCCGCCACTCGGCCGCTTGTGCTGGGTGCGCGAGGGGGCCGCGACGACGGGTAGGGTACACGTCTGCTTTGGTGTCGCCGGGTTACGCTGTGCCCGTCCCGGGCGGCCGGCGGCCAACCTGAAGACGCTGTTCCAAGACGTGGGCATCCCGGCCTGGCTCCGCCCGCAGGTGCCATTGCTGTGCGTCGAGGGAACCCTCGCCGGTGTCGGTGGTGTCCAGCTCTGCGGCGCGGGACTCCGGCGGCTCGCCTGGGAGGGTCATCCCTGGGACGGGCAAGGCTGGTTCGCCCCTGTGGTGGAGGCTGCGCCCATCCGCGGGCAATGACCCTCCAACGGCTGCATGGTCTGCCTCGATAATGCCGATGCCGCACTATTCGGAGCGATTCACTATCTGATAGCGCTTCGCTCTGCGGCCGCCATTCGGGCGCAATCGCCGTCGGGCCTCACGCTGCAAACGACACCCTGTAAGGTGGACGGTCATGCGGCAGCCAGGGCGACGAGGCGCCGACAGCGCTGCACCAGGTCCTCGCCGGGTTGCAAGGCATGCAGGTCGCCGCCGATCAGTAATAGGCAGTCGCGCCCATAGAACGCGCAGAGCTCGCGCACTCGGGCCAACTTCATGCCGCCGGCGGGCACGGGGAGAATGGGTGCCAAGTGGCCCATGGTGTCGGTGCACCCGGCGGCGATGTCGCGGCAGGTGTCTGCGGAGAACGCAAAGCGCCCGCCGAGGTGCGGGAAGATGGCGGCATCGGCCCCGGCGAGGCGGTTCAGGCGGCCGTACAGGACCCGCGGCGCGAGGCCGGTGTCTGCGCCTAGTGCTAGGTCACCGAGCGCTAGGCCACCGATTAGGGCCGGGTGACTGAGGATGGGCAGCCCGAGGTCAGCGTCCGCCGCAAGTGCGCGCATGGCATCGAGTCCGGCGAGCCCAGGGCAGAACAGCAGGCCGCCGGCGCCGGCAGCACGGGCAGCACGGGCCCGGGGCAGCACCTCGGTGGCGGGGGCCGTGACGTTGGGCAAGTAGAGGCAGCGGTGGCCCGTCTCGTGATTGGCGCGGGCCACGGCCTCGGCGCAGCGGGGTACGCGCTCGTTGAAGCGGCAGAAGGGCTGATCCGCCAGGCCATGGTCGTCCTTGATGAGGTCGATCCCGCCGCAGGCCAGGGCGTAGGCCAGTTGCGCCAGCGCCTGCGCCGACAGCCCCATGGGCTTCAGCGCCGTGCAGAGCAGCGGGCGCTCTGGCACGTCCAGCAGCCGACGCAGCCCAGCGATGCCGAAGCGCGGGCCAGGGAACGCCGCCGACAGCGACGTCGGCAGGTGGAAGTCCATCAGCTTGACGCCGGGCTGCAGGGCCACGTTCCCGAACAGTACGTTGACGAGCTGTGTCAGCTCGCCGCCGGCCGCCTCCACCGGATAGCGTATGGTCACATCCCAGGCGCCGGCGTCGGCCGCCACCGGCGCGTCCGCAACGCCGACGATCTGCTCGCGGATGGCCGGACTCGGGATGAGCGCATCCGGAAATTCAACGGTCTGCTCCAGACAGATGTCCCGGGCCCGGGTGCGCGCCTGCGCCGCGTCGGCGGCACGGATGCGGTAGCGGGCGGCGAAGCGCTCGCCGCTTAAGGACAGCGGATTGGAATGCTCGAGTGTCATGTCGACTCCACAGGGACTCGGACCTCGACCGTCAGGTCGCGCTGTCCGCCATCGGAAAGACCACCAGATGGTCGGCCTGAAGTCGAATGCCGATCTCTTCGCCCACCGCGTGGCGGTGGTGGCTCGGCACCAGGCAGAGCACCTCGGTGCCACTCGAGAGTCTTACCGTGTACATGAACTGGGCGCCGCGGAAGGCACGCTCGACGATGGTAGCCTTTCTCGGGCTCGATTCGTCGTAGACCATATCGTCCGGGCGGATCAGCACCTCTGCAGCAATGCCGCGGGCGAGACCGTGGGGTTGCTCGCCGGCGACGCGACCGAGCTCGGTCTTGACCCGGAACTCGTCGTGCACCGTGGCGGGCAGCAGCACGCCTTGTCCGATGAAGTCTGCGACGAAGCGGTCCGTGGGCTCGTGGTAGAGGTTGAACCCGCTGCCCCACTGGTGCACCCGGCCGCCGCCGATGACGCCGATGAGATCGGCCATGGCAAAGGCCTCGAGCTGGTCGTGGGTGACCAGGATGGCGGTGACGCCCTCGCGTTTCAGCACATCGCGCACCTCGCGGGCGATTTGTTCGCGCAGGTCCGCATCCATGCTCGAAAAGGGCTCGTCGAGCAGCAGCATCTGTGGGCGCGGCGCCATGGCCCGGGCCAGCGCCACCCGCTGCTGCATGCCGCCGGAGAGCTCGTGCGGATACTGGCGCGCGGCGCTGGCGAGGCCGACCAGCTCCAGGAGCTCGCCGACTCGCCGGCGGCGCGCTGCGGGGGGCTGCCCGCGCAGACCGAATGCGATGTTGCCGCTGACATCCAAGTGCGGAAAGAGTGCGAAGTCCTGGAACACCATGCCGATCCGCCGTTGCTCCGGGGCCAGCGTGTAGCCCGGGCGGGAGACCAGCTCGCCGTGCAAGCGGATCTCGCCATGGCTCAGGGGCTCGAAGCCCGCGATGGCCCGCAGCAGCGTCGTCTTGCCGCAGCCGCTGGGGCCCAGGAGGCAGCCGATGTCGCCCGCCTCCAGCACAAAGGAGATGTCCTGCACGACGGTGGTGTCACC
This sequence comes from uncultured Thiohalocapsa sp., assembly GCA_964524185.1. Taxonomy (GTDB): domain Bacteria; phylum Pseudomonadota; class Gammaproteobacteria; order Chromatiales; family Chromatiaceae; genus Thiohalocapsa. Next base: position 17,052 of record CAZGCI010000064.1, read on the forward strand.
ATAGGCGACGCTGGCGTCGAGCACCGAGAGCTGGCTCGTGGCCGTGTCGACGGGGGCGGCGTCCTGGGCGGGCGGCATAGCAATTGGTATTGGTGGCTCTGAGATGGGCTTAGTCTGGCGTGCAGGCGTCGACGGCAGCGTGACCGTCGGCCAGCAAACAGGCGTCAGGTGGGGGACGACGCGGCGGTGGCGCGCTGCTGCGAGGCCGCTGCGCGCGCCCGCGGGCCAGTTTCGTGGCGCGCGCGAGGGCCGAGTCAGCCTTGGTGTGGCCGTTGGCACGCCCTTTGTGACAACTGTCGGGCGTGATCAGCATCAGCCGGCCATTGTCCGGAGGATTATACCCGCGACCAATGGGTTTTCCGCTGCCGTGCATGCCCTTGCACCCGCTAGCGGCATGGCCTCCTCGACATCGTGAAGGCTATCGCAGGTCGTCGTGCCTTGGGCCTGGGCACGCGCGGCGCACCCCGTTGTCCCGAAAACCCATGCGCGATCGGTATAGCGTTGATCTTGGCAGCTGTCCTCGGGCGCCGCCCACGCCAACGCGGACTCCGGCGACGGGTTTTAGGATAATCCTGTTTGGGCAACTGTCAGCTGCCACGACACTGGCGCGAATGCGTATCCATAGCAAAACATGCCCGATCGCCGTGACTGCGCCGTCCCGTTGCCGGCGGCGGTGCGAGTACGGGCCTGCGCGCGGGCTAAGTCAGCCCTATGGGTCCCTGCGGCCGTGGTGCCTGCCCGCCCGCCGTCGCGGCCCGGGCGTGCGGTGCCGAGGGCTTAGGCTGTGCGGCGGCCGTGCCGCCCTTGAAACCCTGCGGGTCGGCATTGACCTGACCCGTATCGGGGCCTTCGCGACCAGCGCCGCTGGGGTTGCCGAAGATTCCCTGCGATCAGCGCCTTGATTCCGCGCGAACGCACAATACAATAACCGAGTAATCTACTCAGAAATCGGAGTCCGACATGAGCGCAACAACCGACGACGTCCTCGCCAACACCGCCGCCGCGGTTGCGGAACCCTCGACCAAGGCCGCCGAGGCGGAAGCGGAGTACGGCCATCTCGTCAACTCCGAATACGAGCACGGCTTCATCACCGACATCGAGTCGGACACGCTGCCGCCGGGCCTCGATGAGTCCGTGATCGCGACCATCTCTCAGCGCAAGCACGAGCCCCAGTGGATGCTCGACTGGCGCCTGGCCGCATACCGCAAGTGGCTCGACATGCCGACGCCGAAGTGGGCGTCCGTGCACTATCCACCCATCGACTTCCAGGACATCTCCTATTTCTCGGCGCCGAAACGCAAGGAGCTGAAGAGCCTGGACGAGGTCGACCCGCTGCTGCTCGAGACCTACGAAAAGCTCGGCATCCCGATCGAGGAGCAGAAGGCCCTGGCCGGCGTGGCCGTGGATGCGGTGTTCGACAGCGTGTCGGTGGCGACCACCTTCCGCGACAAGCTCGCCGAGGTGGGTGTGATCTTTTGCTCCATTTCCGAGGCGGTTCAGGAGTACCCGGAGCTGGTGCAGCAATATCTCGGCAGCGTCGTGCCGCCGACGGACAACTTCTACACCGGTCTCAACTCAGCGGTGTTTACCGACGGCACCTTCGTCTACGTGCCGAAGAACACCCGCTGCCCCATGGAGCTCAGCACCTACTTCCGCATCAACGAGGCCAAGACAGGCCAGTTCGAGCGTACGCTCATCGTCGCCGACGAGGGCAGCTATGTCAGCTACTTAGAGGGCTGCACCGCCCCGCAACGTGACGAAAACCAGCTGCACGCAGCCGTCGTCGAGCTCATCGCACTGGACAACGCCGAGATCAAATACTCGACGGTGCAGAACTGGTACCCGGGTGACGACGAAGGCCGCGGCGGCATCTACAACTTTGTGACCAAGCGCGGCGACTGCCGGGGCAAGAACTCCAAGATCAGCTGGACGCAGGTGGAAACCGGCTCGGCCATCACCTGGAAGTACCCGAGCTGCATCCTGCGCGGCGACAACTCCGTGGGCGAGTTCTACTCGGTGGCCGTCACCAAGGGCCGCCAGCAGGCGGACACCGGCACCAAGATGATCCATCTGGGCAAGAACACCCGCTCGACCATCGTCAGCAAGGGCATCTCCGCAATGCACGGGGTGCAGTCCTATCGCGGCCTGGTGCGCATCGCCGCCAAGGCCGAGGGGGCGCGCAACCATACCCAGTGCGACAGTCTGCTCATCGGCGACAAGTGCGCGGCCAACACCTTCCCGTACATCGAGGTGAAAAACCCGACGGCGCAGATGGAGCACGAGGCCACCACGTCAAAGATCAGTGACGATCAGCTCTTCTACTGCCGGTCCCGCGGTCTATCGGAGGAGGATGCGGTGTCGATGATCGTGAACGGTTTCTGCAAAGAGGTCTTCAATGAGCTCCCCATGGAGTTCGCCGTGGAGGCACAGAAGCTGCTCAGCATCAGCCTGGAGGGCGCGGTCGGCTGACGCGTTCGTTTGCTTGCGGGGCCGGCGGGCTGCGACCGACCCCGACCCGTGCCGCGACATTGCCAAATTTTGCAGCGACACGCGGCGGCGCCTAACCGAGTGCCGCACCGCTAGACCGGTGGCCCCACAGTCGGGTGCACAGCAACAACACACGGGTGGACTGCCTCTCGCGAGACGCCGCCCACCGATTAGGAGTCGAACATGCTATCAGTGAAGGGCCTTAGGGCTTCGGTTGACGACGGGGAGATCCTCAAGGGTCTCGATCTGGAGGTTGGCGCCGGTGAGGTTCACGCCATCATGGGCCCGAATGGCTCGGGCAAGAGCACCTTCGCGAATGTGCTCTCTGGACGCGAGGGCTACGAGGTGACCGCCGGCAGCGTCACCTTCGACGGCCGCGACCTGCTGTCGATGGACGCCGAAGAGCGTGCCTGCCTCGGGCTCTTCCTTGCCTTCCAATATCCGGTGGAGCTGCCTGGCGTCAACAACACCTACTTTCTGAAGGCCGCCCTGAACGCGAAGCGCAAGTACCACGGCGAAGAAGAATTGGACGCCGTCTCCTTCCTGCGACTGATGAAGGAAAAGCTCAAGGTGTTGCACCTTGACGACTCGCTGCTCAAGCGACCGGTGAACGTGGGTTTTTCGGGCGGCGAGAAGAAGCGCAACGAAATCTTCCAGATGGCGCTGCTGGAGCCCAAGCTGGCCATCCTGGATGAGACGGATTCCGGTCTCGACATCGACGCGTTGCGTGTCGTCGCCGACGGCGTCAATTCCCTGCGCAGTCCGGAGCGGTCCATGCTGGTGGTGACCCATTACCAACGCCTCCTGGACTACATCGAGCCGGATTATGTGCACGTGCTGGCCAAGGGCCGCATCATCCGCTCCGGCGGTAAAGAGCTGGCGTTGGAGCTGGAAGAGAAAGGCTACGGCTGGGTGGTTGACGAGGTCGCGGCATGAGCGCGCAAGCCCTCAAAGCCGAACCCCTGTCCCAGGTGCCTGAGCCTGGCCCGTTCGACACCTGGCTGGCAGCAACGGCCCCGGCGGACGAGCCCGACTGGCTCGCCGCCGCCCGAGCCGCGGCCACGGCGCGCGTGCAGGTCCAGGGCGCGCCCACCAACAAGTCCGAGGGCTGGCGCTACACCGGCCTGCGCACCTTGTTGGAACAGGGATTCACGCCGGTGGATGGCCTGCTCAACGCCCTGATGCCGGAGGACATCGAGGACCTGCTGGTGCCGGGGCTGGACGCGCACCGCGTGGTCATCGTCAATGGGCGCTTCTCACCCCAGCTGTCGGTGCTCGACGGGCTGCCGAAGGGTCTGCACCTCGCCAGCTTGCGGGCCAGCCTGACGCAGGACCCGGCCGCACTCGCCGCGCGTATCAACGCCGTTGCAGGTGAGGGGGCCCATGTATTCGCGTCGCTGAACACGGCGGGCTTCGACGACGGCCTGGTGCTACTGGCAGACCGTGGCACCCTGGTCGACAAGCCCATTGAGCTGCTGCACCTCTCGGTGGGGATGGACGAGCCGCGGGTGGCGCAGCCGCGCCACCTCATCACGCTGGCCGACGGCGCGCAGGTCACGCTCATCGAGCGCTTCGCGAGCCTGGGTGATGCACTTTACTGCAACAATGCGCTGATGGAGATCCAGCTCGGGCGAGACGCCAGCCTGAAGCATCAGCGCATCCAATTGGAGAGCCCAAGCGCCTTCCACGTCTCCGGCGTCTATTTGAGCCAGGGGGCGAATAGCCGGTATGCGAGCGTCAACATCGGTATCGGGGCCCGCTGGGCACGCACGGACACGGTGACCCGTTTCAGCGGCGAACACGCCGAATGCGAGCTCCAGGGGCTCTACCTCGCTGGCGACAAGCAGCTGCTGGATTACCACTTGGACGTACACCACGGGCTGCCGCACTGCACAAGCCGAGAGCACTTCAAGGGTATCGTCCACGGCAAGGGCAAGGCGGTCTTCGATGGCCTGGTCTATGTGGCCAAAGACGCCCAGCACACGGATGCCGAGATGTCCAACCGCAACCTGATCTTGTCGCAGAACGCGGAGGTGGATACTAAGCCGCAGCTCGAGATCTACGCCGACGACGTCAAATGCAGCCATGGCACGACGGTTGGGCAAATTGACCCCAATTCGTTGTTTTATCTGCGCTCTCGCGGCATTCCAGAGACGCTTGCACGGCGCATGCTTTGCCTTGGCTTCGCCGGCGAGATCATCGATGCACTAGGCAATGACGCACTCGCTGGACTCGTGTCCGGGGCCGTCGGACGGCGGCTCGAAGCCGCGCCACTCTGAGTGTCCGCCGCAGAGGTGCAGCGGCAAGGGCGCAACCCATCCCCCGAGCGCTGCGCGAGCCGACGCGAATCGACACGATGACCAGGCCGAATCGATCAGTGCTCGACCCGAGATGAACCGACTGGCCCGGATGCCACAACGATGGTGATGTGATGAACAGACTTGCGCGTTTCGCCGGCTTCGGCGCCGGCCATCAAGAAGGGGTAGATCGCGACGACACCGACGTCTCGGCAACCACGCCCGACGCCGCGTCGAGCGCACCCGCACCCGCCGGTGAAGCCCTACGGGAGCCCATCATCGCCGCCCTGCGGAAAGTCCACGATCCAGAGATCCCGGTCAACATCTACGACCTTGGACTCATCTACAAGATCGACATCGCCGAGGATGGCGACATCGCCATCGACATGACCCTCACCGCGCCGGCCTGCCCCGTGGCCGGCATGATGCCGGTCATGGTTAAGGACGCGGTGAAGACCGTCGGCGGCGTGGGGGAAGTGGAAGTGGAACTGGTGTGGGACCCACCCTGGAGCCCCGATACCATGTCCGACGAGGCAAAGCTGCAGCTGGGGATGTTGTAGCAGCAAAGCCCGCCGTCACGTTGCGCGGCCTCGTGACGGCGCCAAGGCAACTTCCGATTGCTTGGTCTCGCTGCGCCGCCCATTGTTTGCGGTGTCGCTTGCATGCCAAGTGGGGTATGTGGCCTCTGCGAAGGCGCTTCAGCCGTTGCGTTTATTGCAGCCCCAGAGCCTTGAACGCCGCCTGCCGCATATCTCCGAAGAAGACCGGATCGACCTGCTCGAGGACATCTGGATTCACCTCCAGGAATTGTCGCTTGTTCTCGATCGGGATCAGCGCGCGTTTGCCGCCGTTGTCCATGGCGACCTGGAGGGGCTCGGTCAGGGAACGCGCCGGCTTGATGTTGCCCTGGATGCTCATATCGCCGAGCACCAGAAGCGCGGGCTGGGGAGGTGCCTTGCGCAAGGCCGAGTAGGCGGCGACAAAGAAGGCGACGCCGATCTCGGCCTCGACCTTGTTGCCGAGCAGGTCGATGACCTCGACGTGGAAATCCGAGGTATCGAGCTCCCTGGGTACGCCGAATGGCGTCTTGTTGGCCGACAGAAAGCTGAAGGCCCTGGACACGGACTCCTTCATCGCGCCGCTCACGCCGCCGGCGAGCTTGAGCTTGCCGGTGCCCGACGACAGCGTGATCTCGACGCGGTACAGACCCACTGTTCCGTCGCCGCTGACTGAGGCCGTGTAGACAGTGCCAGGAGGCAGCGGATCAGCAGAGATCAGGTCCCGGCCGCCCTGCTCCGCGACACCGACGAACTTCTCCTCACCAGTCTCGTTGACGAGATAGCTGAAGGACGTCTGGTAGTACTCGAACGAGCCCATCTTCTTGAGCTGTTCCTTGACCCGGCGGCGGCCCTCCAAGGCCAACTCCAGCAGCTCGGCCGGGTCTTCCTGCGACACCTGCCCGTGCGGGTGCAGGATCTTCATCATGCCGGAGACGGTCCGGCGGACGGCCTTGCGGTCGCGGGCGTTCAGGTGCGAGCCGAGGGAGAAGTAGTGGTCGATGATCTCGGTGAAGTTGTGCTTGCGCAGCTCCCGCAGGGCCTCGGCCAGGTAGTCGATGACGAAGCCGTAGTGGTCCGTGAAGTGCTCGTTGCGCATCTTCGGCACTTCCCAGCCGGGCAGGTAAAAGTGCAGCCGGTCGATGAAGGCCATGTCGTCGCGGATGACATCCGGCATCGGTGCGAACAGGTGCCCGGTCTGCACCATCACGTCGATCGGCTGCTGGGTATTGCCGAACATGGCGATGCTGGCATAGCCGGCCACGGCCTCCTGGCCGCGCTGGAACTGGCCCGATTCGCAGAAGGTCTTGAGGGTGGTGATGACCTCCTTGGGCATCTTCTGCAGGTCGGCCACCTCGTCGAAGCCGACCACGTCCCAGATCATGACCATGCCCTTCTGTTTGCCGCTCATGTGGCCGAACAGGTTGGCGACCGTCGTCGGACCGGTGAGCAGGGCCGCGTAAGGCGAGAGCTCCTGTACCGCGTAGCTCTTGCCGGTGCCGCGGGGACCCAGTTCCACCAGGTTGTAGTTGCGCTCGCACAGCGGGATCAGTCGGGTCAGGAACAACAGCTTGAGCCGGCGCTCCATCACCGTCGGCTCGTAGCCCATGCTGCGCATGATGAAGTCCAGCCACTCGTCGGTGGTGAACTCGGCGCGCAGCCGGCGGTACTCCTCCACGTCGAAGGTCGCCAGCTGGATCGGCGTCAGCTTGTCGATCCAGAATGGGTTCTTGCCCTTGTTCTCCTCGTCGTACTCGAAGCGCATATCGATCTGCGCCCAGATTCCTCCGGTGAGGAGACGGTCGAAATCACGCACATAGTGATCGGGGATGTGGACGAACTTGTGGCCGAAGTTCGTCACCTCGGCCCAATACTGCGAGTCCACTAGCCGCACCTTCACCTTGTCGATGAAGGTGTGGCGTCCGTTCTCCTTGACCTTGCTCTGGGCCCGGGTCGACTCGTCCGGGCGGATGTAGTTGTCCGCGAGCGTATCGTTGACAACCTGCAGCCCCATCTGGATCGCGATCTCGTCGGAGGAGGCGCAGTACTTGCCGAGCAGGTACTCCAGCACGAAAACCGGCACATTGGCGCCGACCTTGACCTTACGGACCAGGTCCTTGCGTACCACCTTGCCCGCGAACACCCGGTTGACCTTGTCGTCGAGCGCGTCGCGGGAGGGGCTGGTGTCGTTCATGAAGGTCCGGGGTTCGGGAGTTGGGCGATTGCTTTTGCGAGTGGGCTTCTGGTCTTCAGTCGATCACTGAGCACCGCGAGCGGCGCCGTTGGCGCGTCTATTCGGCTAACCCTTTGGCACCGTCGATTCGGGTGAGGCGCTGGTCGAAGCTGTACAACGGGAGCGCTTCTGCCGCTCGCACCGATTCAAGGATGACACAATCTGCAAAGTCCGCCGATGAGATGGCATGCAGATCCACCGCAGCATTGACCACCGCCGCCCGCTCGATAATGACACCCTGCATATTGGTCAGGCGCATCAGCTCCGAGTGGATTCGTCGACGATCCAGGCGCGCAACCTGAGCGAGGACCCAAACCAGCTCGACCAACACCACAACAGGGAGAAAAATACCTCCCGACTTCAAGGCTTCCGACCAGTAGCGCGCGGCCAGAGCAGCTTGAGCCGGGTCGTCGCCCAGCACCAATCTGACCAGCACATTGGTATCGTAACCGTTCACGGGCTCAAACTTAGCCGACCCCATCGGGTGCTGGACTCAGTC
>CAZGCI010000065.1:0-24502 GCA_964524185.1 uncultured Thiohalocapsa sp.
GTGGCTGCGCCAGGCCGTCCCGATCGCTGGCTGAGCGATGGCGCTAATCACCCTGTGCTTTCAGGAGGTGGCGCAGGAGTTTTTTAGTATGTGCGCAGATCCGCCACACTATGTACCGGTTTGGAATACCCCCCTTGTGGATATTGGCCACTTTGAAAAAGTACATCCACTTGGCGCAGTTTGCCCACGCTGGTGTGGCTTAGATTGTAGATACCAAATAGATCAAAACCAGATTCGTAGTAAGACGACAGTGCTTGGTCGAAACGCTTTTGCCCTAGATAAGTCGGCTGGGCAATTATCTCGGAGTAGACTAAGTCGATTCGGCTTTCCGCGCACAGTCGGCCTGCTCCCTGGATAATTTTATATTCCGCACCTTGGACATCCATTTTAAGGATATGAATTCTCTCCACAGAGAGAATTCGGGCGACGGAATCCAGTGGCAAAAATTGCAATTCGATGACTTCATTGGTTGTTAGTATATCGGCACCCCAGACAAAGATTGAAGCTGGATCAGTCTCCAGAAGCGAGTTGGTCGAGGACTGCTGGTTTCGTCGGAACGGGAAGTCGCCTTCCCGATCGGTCAATCCATAATTGAAGCACCGTATTCGAGGATCAGCAGAAGTATTGTTGATCAACTTTTTAAAAGAATCAGGAGAAGGTTCAAAGCAAAATATATGCGCTCTAGGGAACCAATTACGAAACGCTCTCGCTGTTTGTCCATGATGGGCGCCAATGTCAAATATCACTGGATCGGTTACATGCCCGCATAATCGTGCCATGTCCAAAAAGGGGTCGCGCGGGCCCTTAGCACTGCTGAGTCGCGATAAGTCGTATCCGCATCGGTTGACGAGTCTTTTCAAGAGACTTTTCAAAATCTGCCCTCCGCACTTAATCATTACGAAAAGAGATTGTGGAGCCAGGTCAACAGCGTCTAAGGCTAAAAAGCCAATACCCTGGTGTTGGTCAAACCGCGCAGACTCAGATCGATCAGCCGGGGCGGCGGCCAGGCCTGTCGCAATTCAATATTTGACCCCAGGCCACGTGGGCACACCCTTCGCCGTGATGAGCATCGCCATCATCCAAGCGCCGTTCGACGCCTATGATGCCAAAGGCACGGCCTGCGCCAGCCGCACCCAGGCGCCCAGGCTCGACGGCCGTTCGCGGATCGCGCGCGCCGGATTAGGTCCGGCGGGCGAGGTGGCCGGCCCGGCGCAGCCCGTCGGCGATGAAGTAATACCCCGGCCCGTGGCCACGGCGCCCGCCCGTCACCGGTCCCGCCGCCTGCGGTCACACCGCGGAGGCCCGCCGCAGCCAAGGCCCCTCGTCCTCCGCGCGCCTCAAAGGCCCGCGGGATCACGCCGCGACGCGCCGCTGGCGTTCTGCCTGGGTCATGCTGATCGCCTCCGGGAACAGCCGCGCGTGGTAGAGCAGCCTAGGCACCATCGCGAACGTCCCGACTTCGGCCAGCCGGTACCAGAGGTCCCAGTCCTGCCCGTATCAAAACTCAACCCGGTAGCCGCCCACCCGATCGTAGGCCGAGCGGCGCAACATCACCGCACCGTAATGGGGCACATCCCCGAGCAACGTGCCGTGGGGCTCATCGGGAAGAATCCAGGCCGGCGCCAGCGCCGGCCCGCACCCCGCATTCAGGTGCAGCGGCTCCCAGCCCGGGGCGTGAATCTGCGTCTGCACCGCAACGAACGCGCAATCGGGATACTGCTCCAGCACCGCGGCCTGCGCCGCCGGCCGCTCGGGCGCCATCGTGTCGCCGACGTCGATCCGGGCGATGAAAGCCCCCGCGCCGACCCTCAGCCCGCCATCAGCGCGCGCGTCAGCCCCTGGTTCTGCTGGTGGATCACACGGAAGCGCCCATGGCGCCGCGCCCAGTCCGCGAGCCGCACCGCCACCCCCGGATCGGTCGAACCGTCGTCCACCACGATGCACTAGAAATCCCCCCGCGTCTGCGCGGCCGCGCTCGCCAGCGTCTCATCGAGCACCTCCGCACCCTGGAACGCGCCCCGCACCACGCTCACCTTCGGCATCACGCCGGCACGCCTGCGCTAGTCGTCTTCAGCCGCGCATAGGCGTTCGGCACATAGAGACGCACCATGGCCACGCTCCAGTGCCGTGCCAACTCGAACCGGCGCGCGCGCAACTAAGGTTCGCGGAGGCCATCTGGAACAGCCGGCGCCTCGCGGACAAATCCCGCACTGCTAACGTGCATGGCGCGGTGCCACCCCGGACGAGGCCGCCTATGGCTCGCGGTAACGACTCCGGCATGTAAGACCAGGTGATCCCGCCTAGCGTCCTCTGGTTCAGCCGTCGGCGACAGTAACCCAAGCGAACCAATGCCGTGAAAGTTGTGTAATGGGAGCGGCAGAGCCCGCAGCCATCGCACCATGTGAGGCAGCGCAAGGGGCGCAGCCCTTTCGGCCTGAATCGCAGTGCTCACCGCAACGCCTCCATCACAAATCGGTTTCGCCGGTCAAAACAACGCGCGGCGGCCTGGTCCGCACAGCCTAAGGGCAACGCCCAAGCCACCGTAAACGTCAAACCCACCCAAGCCTCAAGCGTGCCCCGCTGCTCCGCGACGGACTCCAAGACACCCACCCATAATGGAGTACGTTGCGATAAGCCGCGTCCATCGCCGACGCCCGCGCAGCCACCCACCACACCCGCGGCTTCGCCACGGACGCCAAGACACCCACCCAGCATGGAGTACGTGGCGCCAAGCCGCGTCCAGCACCGACGCCCGCGCACCCAACCAACCACGCCCGCGGCCCCGCCACGGACTCCAAGACACCCACCATATTGGAGTACGGGGCGCCAAGCCACGTCCAGCACCGGCGCCCGCGCAGCCAACCACCACGCCCGCGGCTTCGCCACGGACTCCAAGACAGTCACCCAGCATGGTGGACATGGCGCCAAGCCGCGTCCATCATCAGCCAAGCTCAGCCGACGTCGCCCCCGTCACCGCGCCCCAAGCCCCGCCAGCTTCAACCAAGCCCGCACATGCAGCGGGTCCTGCCCGACGGCCTCGCGAAAATACTGCCGCGCGGCTGCTGGATCACGCCGCTGGAGACAACTGCCGATGAAGTATGCGCCTTTGGCGGTGCCGCGCCGGCTGCCACCCCGCCTGCTCGGCCTGATCTTGGCGGCTGCGGCAAGCAACGGGGCCTCATCCCGCCCCGCTCGACGCGCCGCAGCCGCCTGCCGAATCAACCGCGCCAACTGGCGCTGCTCCCGCGCATAACGACCGCTGAGTGACCCCGGCTCCAGCCGCGCACGGTACAAAACCTCCGGCACCACCACGTGCCGCCCGCGCTCGGCCAGCCGGGACCACAGATCCACATCCTGCGCAAAATAGAACGCCCGCCGATACCCGCCCGCCGCCTCATAGGCATCGCGGCGCATCATCACCGTCCCGTGGTGCGACGGCCCCCGCGCCATGCCTGCCGCATCGCCCCGCAGCGCCACCTCGTCCACCGCCGAGGTGTACAGGACCTCGCCCCTCGGACCGCGAAACTCGGCAAAGCTCGAGCACATCACTGCATCCGGCTCACGCGCCAACCGAGCCATCTGCTTTGCCAGGCGCCCGGGCAGCGACACATCCCCGGCGTCTTGCCGCGCGATGTACCTGCCGCGCGCCACACCACAACCGTTTACGAGCGCAGCCGTCAGCCCTTGATTCACCTGCCGCAGCACCCGCAGCCGCGGGTCCCGCTGCGCAAGCCCCGCCAACCGCGCAGCCGACCCATCCGTAGAGCCATCATCGACCACAATCAATTCAAGCGACACGCCGGGTTGATCCGCCAAGACGCTCGCACAGCTCTCTTCGACGACGCCGGCGGCATTGAACACGCCCATGACCACCGAAACCTCGGGCCGGGTCATCCGCCGCCTTGCTCAGCGCGGGCGCGAAACGCAGGCACCACGCGCTCACGAAAATCGGCAAGCCGCTCGTTGGGCACAGCCAAGAGGTTCACCCGTCGCGTCGTCAAGCCATCCAGATCTTCCCGAGACCACTGCAACGCATCCGGCAGTGCCCCGATGTCGAAGAAGGCCTCATAACCCTGCGCGGCCAGCCGATCGAGCACACCTGCCGCATCCAGACCGCACCGCTCCATCACCGGTAAATTGTGCTCAAACCAAACAAAAGGCCGATGCACACGGAGGGTTTCCGATGCCCCGTCAAGCACAGACGCTTCCCAGCCTTCCACATCCATTTTCAGCACATCCACCGATGCCACTTGCTCCGCTGCCGCCCATGCGTCCAGGGTTGTTACTGGCACCTCCACCGCCACACCACCGCCCCCCTGCCAGGACGAGTGCAGACTGGAGGTTCCGGAAAAAGACTGGTTCACGTAAAGGTGCAGAGCTCCCGGTTCCGCCCCGACCGCAGACTGATAGAGATGCCAGCGATTCGCACGCTGATGTTGTTTCCGCGTCAACTCCAGGCGGGCCATCATCGCAGCGTTTGGCTCGAACGAATGAACACTGCCAATCGAGTCCGAGAGGGCCAACAGCGACAGCACGCCGATATTTGCACCAACATCAACAAAAACGCCGTCAAGGGGAGTCAGCCATTGGGCAAGCCGCACCTCTGCGTCGCACCGTTCAAGCTGGGGAACCACCATCTGAAACGTGTGAAGGTCGAATAGATCAACGAACAGCCGCCCGTGCCCTTCAAGATCGAGATAGCCTTCAAGATCACCGCTACCCTTAAGGGCGCGATAAAAGTCCCGTACGCGGCGCATCAAGAAGCTGCCGCCGACGGTACCGCCGCATCGGTTCTTCGGGCCCACATCACACCACCAGCGCCAGGCGCGCACGCCGGCCGGAAACACACGGCGAACCTGCATGTCAGTGACTCTTGAATGGTTGTTGTATGAACGCCTGTAGCTTCCGCTGCACCAGCGACTTGCCGCGTCTCGCAAGGGTCCAACCGTAGCGCCGCCGAAAGGCAGCGCCGTGCCAGAGATCGCTTAGCGCCTCGTAACCAAGCGCATCCGCTTTGGTGTTGTGTAGCAAGATTGCCTGTTCCAGCAGGTACGCGCGCCGGCGATCGCCGCAAAACAGCGCGTTCCAGGTCTCTGCAGCAAGCCGGCCCCGCTCTTCCGCCCCATCCAAGCCGTCAAGCAGCAGTCGCGGAAGCTGTCTGACTTCAGACTCACGCACAAACACCGCAAGCTCGTTCCAGTCCGGACCCTCCGGCGCCACCCAATCGTCCGAAATGATCACCGGACAACGCCCGAGCTGCATCGACTCATACAGGCGGTAGGAGCTTGGCGAGAGACCCCGCGGGCACAGCGAAAAACTGGCGTCGCGAATCTCCTCGATGTAGCGCAGTTGATCAGTCTCATCGTGGCTGTGGAAGGCCTTGCGCAGTTCCTCACAGACCCCGCCTCCAGTCGTTGCCAGCGCCCTGCACATTTTCTTGCGGATCGGGTGCGAGTGGAAGGTGCCGCGGAAGGCATAGAGCCTGCTCGGGTTGAACGCGAAGGCTTCCGGCACGGGCACCTTCCACAAGTCCCACTTGTACGGGATCGGACGAGTGGCGACGAATGCTGGCCGGCGCTTTTCTAGGGACACATATAGCCCGGGCAAATGTGGGCGGGCATGATCATCGTGGTTAATGACACAGATACGCGCCGCATGCCCTCGCACGAAAGAGCACTCCGCCAGCTCATCGGCGTAATGCCAGGTGCGATATTGGTATCGCTCGTCGATCAGGACGAGATCGGCAGCCTGGGCCTGCGCCGCGATGCGGACGCCGGGCAGGGACTTCGCGACATACTCCAATGCTGTAATGAAGCTTGCATCGCCCCCTGCAATCGCTGTATCCGCGGGCTTGGCAAAGTATATGCTAAGTTTCACGGCGCCTGCCTATGCCTGGCGAGTGGGTTCGGAATGAATCAGTCGCCAAAGGCTCACATTCACTAGCGACCGAGATCCAGGCAGCAGCCTTGAAAAACTGACGCCTTTGAAGAGAGGCAAAAAAATCAGCCTAAAGCGGAAATTTATCATGTCCTCAAACTCGAGGCACGCGTTCGCCATAATCGATAGAGACGCCGAACAAGAACAGATAGTGCAATTAAGGGGTCCTTGACCCACATCCCCGGCGGTCGCAGACCGCCCGTCGGGAACCAATCATGCAATTGCGGGACCCAGACCCGCGGCTCAATATCAACGGCAGGATTCCAATTCGCGTTTATCTTTTTGGCCGAATTAATGTCCAGCTCATCCCGCGAGTGAATAATTCGCAGCGGCGACTTAGTGTAATTAGGCTCCCATAGAACGAAATTAAGCGAGGATGCAAGATGGACCACGCGAACAGAACTCTGCGCTAAGGCCAGCGGAAGAACACGATCTGCTGGAATTCTGCCCCGGCCACCTCGGGCCATAACTCCCTGAAACAAGTCGTCCCAGCGTTTAAACGCCGAAAGCACGCGCTCGTTAGTCCGAAAAACCATTACACCGGAGTTACACCACGGTAGCATGTAAGGTTCGGAGCGGAGAAACTGCGGAAGAAAATAGGCCCCGAAGTCAAAGTCCCGCAACAAGTCAAACACGTCGCTGATGGGCGCAACAACAACCGTGTCTGTATCTAAAAAGAGTGTCTGCTCGAACGGCGATGCAGAGATATAGGCAACCTTGGAGTGAAGCCCTTTCTTTGGTTCACGATATAGCAATCGTTCAGGCGTGGGCTCTAAGCACCAATCAGCATCTGTGATCACACAGGCCGGCAGATCAGGATCATGACGCTTAAGGGACGCCAGAGAACGAGCACACTCAATACGATATTTCTCTCCGAAAGCAATGTACAAAATCCCTCGCTCTGTGGCTTGGGGAGTTTCTTTAGTATTCATTACAGGGCTTTTGGCGTCAACGATGAGGTTCTATTGTGGAATCTTCACGCCGCCCAATCTACTAGGAGCAGCCTGAATGGGTTGTATCGACAGGGTTCGATCTTGAAGTCATGTGGGCCAAGCAACTGACCGATCATTGAAACTAAGAAATACACGAAACACGCGAAAGTCGCCAGCCATCGAAACCTTCCTGCTCGAGCCTTGGGGCGTGGCCAAAGTTATCGCGTAGGCTCTGTTCCGTGAGCAGGGGTTCTCCGGTCATCATTTTCGCGCCTTTCGCGTGTTTCCTAGTTCCTTATCGCCCCAAAGCGCCACCCTCGAATGACGTCGGACCTCATCGGAAGGTCGCAGCCTATCGACAAGCCGTCTAGGTATTGGTCGCTCGTCAATGATGCGCCACTAAGGAGCGGCTGAGCCGAGCGAAGGACTCGCTCCAAGCGGCTGTCCGCGGCCAGCCGAGTAGCTGCGCAAGCGACTCATACAATAGATACTCGCCCCGCCTGCGCCTATCGATCTCCGCCGCCAGTCGCAACAGCCGGCGCCCCTCCGCCGCCAGCCCCCGCGCACCGGCGTCCCGCGCCAGTCGGAACAGGTTGCGTGCAGCGCGCTTCATTTCTGGGGCGTCCGGGGACACGCCCGCCGCACGGGCATGTTCCAGCACCCGCTCGTGGGCCGCCAGTAGATCTTTGAACGCCTCCGTGTCATGTTGCCAGCGCAGCCCCTCGCGCGGACCTGCGTGATGGCGATGCTCTGAGACGAAGGCGTCACAGTAGTGCAACCGCGCGCCGCGCGCCCCGAGGCGGCACTCGTACTCCCAATCCTCCAGCACCCGCAGGCCAGACCAGGGGCCAATGGCCTCGAGGGCAGCGCGCCGGAATAGCGGCGTCTCGGTGGCCCACAGGCGGCCATCCAACGCGGCCGGAAACAGCATGTCGAACCGCTCCCCGGTGCGCCGGGCTGGCACAGCCGCCGGCACATCCGCCGGCACGACATTCAGGGTGTACTCGCGCGTCTTGCCATAGGACACAGCGCACTCCGGGTGCGCCTCCAGACCGGCCACCTGCAACGCAAACTTTTCCGGCAGCAGCAGATCATCGCTGTCCAGGAACTGCACATAGGCGCCCGCCCCCACCGCCAGCCCCGCCTGCCGCGCCAGCCCAGGGCCGCTGTTCTGAATGCGGATGGCGCGCACTAGACCCGGGTGCTCCGCCACGAGGGCAGCAATCGCCTGCACGGCATCGGCGTCGGTCGAGCCGTCGTCCACGATGATAACCTCCACCGGCCGGTAGGACTGGGCGACCACACTGCGCACCGCCTCGCGCAATAGACTGCTGCGGTTGAAGACCGGGATGATGACCGAGACCAATCGGCCTATAGGTTCAGGCACCGCCAGGGTCACCCCGCAGCCCTCGCACGATACCCATGTTGATCACACACTGGCGGAACCTGTCCCCCCTGCCCTTGAGCAGCTGCCAAAGCCCCTTCGCTAAATAGACGCCGTCAGCAAAGCGCCCTGGCGCGGCCCCGCCGCCGTGGATCTTGCGGCTGGCGATGCCCTTCTGCTCGCCGTAGCGATACAAGTAACCCAGGCTCAGGTGACCGGCATCCACCCGATGCTGCACCGCGGCCTCTGGCAGATACACGCCGCCAGCACCCGCCGCCCGGGCGCGCTGAAAGTATTCGGCCTCTTCACCGCGCCCCGGCACACTGCCCATGGCGCCCAGGTCCGTGCGAAACGGCCCCAGCCGCTCGAACAAAGACCGGCGCAGCGCAAAGTTGGCGCCGAACGGATGCATGTCCGCGGCCGAGTAGGCGCGCGCCTCCCCGCCCAAGTCATAGGTGCCGAACAACCCCCCCAGCAGCGGCATGTTGATGTCGCGCACCCAGCCAGGCTTCCCTTGGGGCCACCAGGGCACAATGGGCCCGCCGAAATACTCCGCCTCCGGATGCGCATGCCGGGCCGCAGCATAGGCGGACAGCCAACCGGCGGCCGGGCGAATATCGTCATCCGTGTAGACCAACAGCTCCCCCTGCGCCTCTTGCAACGCCCGGTTGCGGCCGTGGGAGAGCCCCTGCTGCGGCTCCAGCAGATAGCGCAGCGGCAGGCGCTCGGCAAAGCGCTCCGCCACCTGCCGCGTGTGATCACGGCAGTTGTTATCGATCAGGAACAGCTCCCAATCCAACTGCGCGCTGCCAATCAACTCGCACAGATGCGCCAGCGTATCCGCCAGGCTGTCGGCGCGGTTGTAGGTGCAGATGGCGACGGTGAGGTCCATGGCGAATAGGGAAACAACGTCAATGCCGCAACGGCTCTGCCGCAGTCACTCCGCGGCCTTCCTCATCACAAAACCGAGGCCACCGGCCCGGTATAGCGCTTCGGCCCGTTTCTGCGCAGCAGGCCATCGGGCCCGCCGGGGTGCCAGCCACGGGACACGCCGGTCGAGCATTGCCAACGCCCTGAGGAGGGCGCGAATGACCCGGGGGTAGCGACCCATGCGCGCCAGCGAGAACAGGGTATCTCCGCTGGCCCAGAGCCTGCGGACCTCGAGCCCCGGCTGGGACGCCGCAACACTGAGCACACCCCAGGCGGTGTGGTGAAAATAGGAGTCGTGAAACGGCTCGCCTTGGGAGACGGTGCCGATGTAGACCCCGCCCGGCTTCAACACGCGGACGATCTCCGAGACCGCGACGAATGGATTGTGCAGATGCTCCAATACGGCATAGGAGAACACCACATCGAAAGATGCCGGTTTGAACGGCAGCGCATGCGCATCCGCCAGCAGATCGGCCGCCGAACCTGAATAGTCCACACCCAGGTACTGATAGCCAAGGTACTCCATGGGCGTGGCTTGATCGCGCGGCCCGCATCCCAGATCCAATACCGCTGCCCCTGGGCCGGCATATCGCATCATTTCCGATAACAACTCTGATGAATCACGCCTTGCCGGCGGGCCGTCATAGGTCACAGCCGGGGCGGCGACATCGAGCTCGCGCAGCTGCTCTGCCATGGAGCGCACTGGGACGCGCCGATGCTGCAGCTCACAGATACCCGGCGACTGCGGACGCAAATCCCGACCGCCTTCCCCGCTCGCACGATAACCACAGGACTGGCAGGCCAGGCCGTCCTCGCCGGCAAGCTCGCCGCCGCAATCAGGGCATTGCAGCAGCGCGTGATACCAGGTCGTCATAGCACTGGATCCATCGTCGTCGTGATCAACTCGTCATCCGCCCGGGCCGGCAGACCGTCCGCACCGTAGAGCCAAGCCACTTCGAACGCCTCCAGTACTGTGCACATGCGCTCCCGCTGCGGTGCACTCATCCAAGCCACCCACGGCGCCTCCGGCATGCCGTGACTGCCGGCGTCTTTGTGCATCCGCCGCGCGGTCTTCGACGGCGCGCCATGCGCCTGCAGACAGGCCGCGTTCCAGGGTTGGCCGATGAACGCGAACACCCGCCGCAGCTGTGCCTCCGGCGCACTGCGCAGGCGCTCGTAGAACACCGGCAGCACACTGCCCGGCTGCAGCTCGGCCAGCGGCAGGCAATGGCTGATGCTCCAGGTGAGCAGATGCTCGTCGAAGGGGCCCTGCGCGTTCGCCGCCAGCCGCCGCTGGGCCGGGGACAGCTGCTCCCGCAAGGTCCGCTGCGCCAGCAGCTCTGCCAGCGTCGGACGCCACTCCCAGCCCGCCGGCAGGGCCAGACGCGAGCGCGCCACCGCCGCCGGATGGCGCATGAGCAAAATGATCTTCACCTGCGGATAGCGGCTCGCCAGCCAGCCGAGGAACAGGTTCGCACGAATCGCCTTCACCACGCGCCGGTGCGACACTACACGCCGGTTGAAACGGTCGATCCACGGGTCGCGGACCCGGCCGCACAACACCCGGCTGACGTACTCCACAAACGCCGCCGGCGGCGTATCGGCTGCGCGCTGGTACCACTGCCCCTGCAACGGCGCCGCCGCCGCCACCTTCCACGGATGGAAGGGCTCGAACAGATCCCGATACCGGCCATCGAAGTTGATCAGATCCGCCAGCCACGTGGTGCCGCTGCGCCCGACACCGGCGATGAGCACCGTCTCCTGCAGCGATTCGCCGAGGTCGAGCGGCCACCGCCGCGCGAGGCCCTGGATCGGAGTGAATCTCGAGCGCATACCTGCCCAATTGAACCTACACTGAACCGCAATGCGCAGTTGAGCACCAAACAACCAATCAGGCCAACGGCGCCGCTGCGCGACGGACTCGCAGCGACCATCAGGCCGGCCAGCTGGAAGCATCATCCGGCTGGATCGCAACGCCGTAGGAGCGCCGCCCTCGGCGCGACCCACCGCGCCCGAGGACTGCTGCACGGCCCGATCGCGGCGAGGGCGCCGCTCCCACCAGGCTGACTCGGCCCGATCGCGGCGAGGGCGCCGCCCTCACCACCCTAGCTCCCTCGGCCCTTCCCCTGGGCTCGACCAGGGCGCCAGATCGGGTTGACCAGCGTGGCGATGGCAGTGACGCTTGACTTGATGTATGCCGGCGCCGATAGTCGATGCAGCGACAGTTCATCCCAAACACCGCAATGACCACTGTAACCTTTGATACGTTAAAACTCTTCGAACGCCTCAAAGCCGCTGGTGTATCGGAGCAGCAAGCGCTGGCGATGGCTGAGGCGCAGAAGGAAGCCTTCAGTGACGCATTGGCGGGCTCGTTTGCAACTAAGTCCCACATCGCGCGGATTGAAGCGGACTTGACCGATATAAAGGCCGAACAAAAGATCATGCGATGGATGCTCGGATTTTTGCTTGCTGGCATGGTCGCTTTGTTGATCAAGGCGTTCGCTTAGCGACGCAGCCGAAATTCCGCTCCCCGGTGCCGCCTGCCGATCGCGGCGAAGGCGCCGCTCCCACCGAGCCTCTCTCCCTCCGACCTCGGCCTCCCGCTCTTCCTCAACCCTGGGTTCCGCAAGCTCCACCCAGGCTACAAACGACCTTAGCCTGGACGAAGCCGGGCGAGCGCACCACCGCGCTCCAGGGAGACGACTTGGCGGACATCACCACCCAGCCCAAGCTGCCGCGACAGCCCACCCGGCGCAGTCCAGGACAGCGCGACCGGACGGCGCGAGAGCCGCCCCCGGCGCGACCCGCCGCGCCCGAGGACTGCTGCACGGCCCGATCGCGGCGAGGGCGCCGCTCCCACCAGGCTGAGTCGGCCCGATCGCGGCGAGGGCGCCGCCCCCACAGGCCCAAAAGCTCCCAGCCCCAAGCCCCCAGCCCCTAGCCCCGCTCCAGAGCCCCTAGCCCCTCTAAAGCAGCCTCGCCCACTCCGCCCATTCACGCGTCAACGCCATGCCGCGTTCCAGGTCGAACGCCGGGGCGTAGCCCAGGAGCCGTCGCGCCTTGTCGATGGAGACCTGGGTCTGCGGCGCGTAGATGCCGAGCTGCACCTGCGTCGGGAACAGCAGCGGCTTGGCGGGCGCGGCTGCGGGCCGCCGCCGATCGAGCATGCGGTCCTTCACGGCCTCCATGCGCTGTTTGGGCGTCAGGGCCTGTATGGCGGCATAGCTTTGCGCCACCACGGGCAGCCCCAGCACCATCTGTCGCAGAGGGGCGTCTTCACGCAGCCGGCGCAGCAGCCGTTGGGCTGGCCGGGCGGCCTTGGCGCGGGCCGCCAGCGCCTGTTGAATCTCGGCCTCGGTCATGGAGCCCGTCGAGCTGAAGCCCAGCATGGCCTCATAGGCGCCGTAGAAGGCCCTCCAGCTCGGCACCGGGTCCCCGGAGACCAGCATCACCTCGCCCTCCACCCCGTCGGCCACCGCCGCGCGCAGAATCGCCTGCACCACGTCGTCCAGATACACGGCGTTGCAGGCCCCGCGCCCAGCGTCCGGCAGCACAAAGGTGCCGGACTTGAGCTGCCCAATCGGCCCCGCCGTCCAGCCGGTGAAGGGCCCATAGACGATGGTCGGCTGCAGCACCACCACCGGCACGCCGCGCTCGCGATGCAGCCGCAGCATCTCTTCCTCGCCGGCCAGCTTGCTGGCGCCGTAGGTATCGTCCCCCGGCTTTCGCGGCGCGCGCTCGTCCAGCACCGCGCCAGACGGCCGGCCATAGACGGAGATGGTGCTCAGGTGCACCAGGCGCCGGATGCCCTGCTCCAGCACCGCCTCGCCAATGGTGCGCGCCATGTCGCGCGCGCCCTCGCAGCGCTGCTTGAAGTCCCCTTCTTTCGGGAAGGTACAGTCGATGACGATGTCCTTGCCCGCCATGGCCCGCGCCAACAGCGCGGCATCGGTCACATCACCGTGGATCAGCGCCACCGGATGGCGCGCCACACGCACCGCCTTGGCAAGGTTCCGCACCAGCACCGAGACCTCTGCCCCGCAGCCCTCCACCAAGACATCCACCAGGCGGCTGCCGATGACGCCGCTGCCGCCCAGCACCAGCACCTTGGCACCCGCCAAGGCATCGCTCAGCACCTTATCCATGCGCCTGCACCCCCAGCGTTGCCGGCGCAATGGCCTGCCAAGGCGCGTGCTGCGGCTGCCGCGCCGCATAACTCGCGTGGATTAGCGCAATGGTCTGCCTCGCCTGCGCAGCGCTGGCGATCTCCGCTGGCTCGCCGCGCATCAGCCGCAGCCACTCCCCCGCCTGCGCGCGGAACAGATCCAGCGTGGTCTGACTGTCACCGGCAAAGGCGCCGGTGAGACCCCGCGCCGCACCCGTGGGCGTCAGCGTTGCCTGATTGGCCAGTAGGTTCACCTCCAGCTCCGCCCGCGTGCCGCGCAGCGTGCAGACATTGCGCAGCGCCCGCACCCGGCTCAGTGTAAGCGTGCCCGCAGCGCCGCCGCCGGTGCGCAGGCGCACCGTGCAGTCGGCCTCCACACCGCCCGCGTTGTCATCCTGGCAGCCGGTCACTTGCAAGTCGCCCAGCCACCAGAGCAGCGCATCGAGCACGTGTGCGCCGGTGTCCATCAGCACACCGCCACCGGACAGGGCTTGCCGAAAGAAAAAGTCCGACGCCACCGGCCAGTTGTAGACTGCGCCCTCCTCGGCCTCGAAACCCGTCAGCTCGCCCAACAGGTCCGTCGCCAGCCACGCGCGCGCCGCCTGGTACGCCGCCATGTACCGCCGCACCTGGGCCACCGCCAGCGTCGCCCCGCCCTGCGTGGCCGCCGCCATCAGCTCATCGCACTCCGCCGGCGTATTCGCCAGCGGCTTCTCCATCAGCACGTGCTTACCGGCCTGCAACACCTCCGTGCCAATCGGCGCGTGCAGATGGTGCGGAAGCGCCAGCACCAACGCGTCCACCCCGTCGAGCACCTCACGGTAATCCGCACAGGCCGTCGGTACCCCAAACCGGGCCGCCACCGCCTGCGTGCGCTCCAACTGCGGGTCAGCCAAAGCGACCACCCGCAGCCGGTCCATTGCCGTCAGCACCGGCAGGTGGCTACGCACGGTGACCGCACCGCAGCCGATGATGCCGACTCTCAATTCACTCATAGCAACTCCAAAGTCCTACGACTCACAACTCCACGCGATTCGAATAAGCTCGACGCCGCAGCGGGCAAGCCAAGCCGGCAATCACCCATCCTCTCTGATGGTCAGGGCGCGCCAGCCTTGTAACGCACCGCCACCGCACCACCAGCACATGAAATACGTTCATTCTCCCGGAACATCACTGGCCTCCACCACGCCAATGACCGCCGGCGTAGTCATACCTCACCAGTCCGCATAGCCGGCGCCCTCAAGCTTTTGGAGAATAGCTGCATCAGCCTGAAGACAGTCCTCGCGGGTGAAATAGTCCCGCCAGCCTCCGGCAACACCTTTCCGAAAATGGCTCTGCACATCCTCGGAGCCACGATCGCGCCCGGTAATCCGTTCAAAACTGTGGCGGTATAATAATTGGTCAAGGGCCTGATCGCTCACGTCAAGAGCGCAATGATCGAGGAGCGCACGAAACGTCTCCCGTTGGGCGGCGCCGAAAAGCTCTTCGAATTTAAAGCAGCGAATGGCGCCATGCGTTTCCAATTGCGCAGCCGACCATTGCGCCACAATATCGCTTACCTGAGGCAGTCTCAACTGTAGGATCTTGTGCATGCCTTCGGCCTCGGAAAGGCCTTCGAGCATCCGCCGTCTTTGCACAACCCCAGGAGTTTCTTTATGAGAGTAGCGGTGCGAAAAATATAGCGAAACAATAATGTCCCGCGGATCACGCTTCACGAAGAAGACTCTCTCAGTTGAATCCCAGTCCCTTGCCCGAAAAGCGTCAACGCTGGCGTATATCGGCGAAACCACAACGCCAACAGGCAGGCTAAACAAAGATTCCACGCTCTGCTGATCCCCCATGAAATTTCGATGTGGATCATGCAAACACAAGCGCGTGCTCCGCCAAAACAACGAGTCGCCAAAAAACCTGACAAACCATTGGCTTGCTGTTTTTTGGGTACAGCAATGGTATACCTTGCTCGTCCTGGAACGCAGCAGATATCGAACGCCTTGGGAAAGAGTTTGGCGCGTAATCATCCTGCTCACCCACCTCCAATCAGCAATTCCAGAGTTGCATTCTGCGCCATGCCACTCTCAGTAAACTCAAAAAAAGGCGCCTCCCCCGGAGAGTCCGAAGGCAAAGCGCAAGGGGCGTTTGCGCTGCCCTGCATTGATCGTCCCGGCGCTCCAGCGTCGTGACGCCCCCCGCGTCGCTCCAGCGGCGCGTGAAACACATCTGTTTGCGCGCCCTTGCCCGCGTAGGCCGACCAGCACACACGGGGGGCTTTCCCCCTCCCAGCATCGGCGGCCTCTGCGGCTGTAGCAAACCCGCGGGCGTGGTGCGGCGGCTGGGCGCGGGGCACGGAGCTTTCGCTCCGTACTCCAAGACGCATCGGTTCTTGGCGTCCGTAGCGCAGCCGCGGGCATGGCGCAGCGCACCCAACGCGCCGCCGCTCAGCCCCGCAACCTTAACCGACGGCGCAGCCCGCTCACCCGCGCCCGCCACCCAGCACGCGGGCTCAGCGGCATGATCTGCTCATCCGGCGCCGCGGAAAAATAGCTGGCTGTGAGGCTGAATGAAGACTGCCCCGGAAACACCAGGTAGTCGCAGGCTGCAAGCAGAAACAGATCCGTCAGCGCCTCGACGGCGTTCTCCAGCGGGTCCCCCTTGTCCGCGGAGCGATGCAGCGGCTCGCCCGGCTGGCCGAGCCACTTGTCCGTGACCACCACGGCGTCGCCGTACCAGGAGAAGAATCGGTCCTGGACCTGCCGGTTATCGGTGGCGAGGAAGATGCCGGCCTGCGGATGCCGCCGCCGGATCCCGCGAATGCACGCATGGTAGCGGGCCTCCGGCACCTGCTTGCTGCGCGCCTGGGGCTCGTTGGACAACCGCACATGCACGCCGATCATCGGCGCGCGAAAGTGCCGCGCCCGAAAGGCCGCCACGCGCTCCGCCACCAGCGGCGCCGGCGCCAGATGCTCGCGCGCCAGAGCCGAGACAAAGCCCCGGTTGCCCCAATGCGCCCCGCCCGGCGGTGCCTGCCCCGCGGGCACGCAAGCGCCGAATTGATCGAACTCCCACATCACCAGCGCATCTTCCGCATAGTCCAGCCGGGACTGGTCGAAGGAGAAGCGCTCAATCGCCTCGCGCCGGTTCCATTCCGCCGGGCCGAACCGCTGGTACAGCACCTTCATGGGCTGCTCCAGCTGGCCCGCCCAGAACGCCGGCCGCGTGGTGCGAATGCCGCCGGGGTCGAAGGCCTCGGCCGCCAGGCCCCGCAGCACCAGCAAGCGCGGAAAGACGTTCTCACCCTCCGGCCCGTAGAGCCCATCGTCCCACATCACCTGCACCCGCCGACCGGACTGTTGCGCGTACAGCACAGCCGCCAGTACCGCCCGCAAGCGGTCTCCGAGGCCGCCGCCGACGGTGCTCTTGACCACCACGAAACCGCCCGCTGACGCCATTGACGCGCGTGCAGTCAGACCAGGGACTCGTACAGCGCCCGATAGGCCGCCGCATTCTTGGCGTAGGCGTACTCACGCACCGCGTGCTCACGCGCACCGGCACCCAGACGGCTGATCAGCGCCGGGTCGGCAAAGAATTGCTGAATTGCCCGCGACAGCGCATCCGCATCCTTGGGCGCTGCGAGAAGCCCCGTCTGGCCGTCGATGACCATGTCCGGGATGCCGCCGACGGCGAAGCCGACCACCGGGGTGCCGCAGGCCAACGCCTCCTGGCACGCCAGCGGCAGGTTGTCTTCAATGGACGGGATAACGAACACATCCGCCAGGCTGTAGACGGCCGCCAGCCGCGCCTCGTCGCTGATGCTCCCGAGGTGGCGATGGTCGTAGGCGCCGGATGACGCCGGGCGCTTGCCGCCCACGGAGACCACCACCAACTTCTGCCGGTCTGCGACACCGGAGAGCGCCTCATCCAAGTAGCGGAAGCCTTTCCGCCGCGCCCCGGCGCCGCTGGCCAGGAACAGGATCACCCGGTCACTAGCCGCGAGCCCATATTCGCGCCGTGCCGCGGCGCGATCACCCGGGCGATAGGCCTCCGTATCCAGGCCATACGGAATCACCTCGATCCGCTGTTCCGCAAACAGCGCACTGCGTCGCGCCTGTTCCGCCAGCCAGCGGCTTGGCGTTGCCACGCAGAACCCATGGGCCGCCGGGCGTTTCTCGATGGCCAACCGCTTGCGCTGCCACACCTGCGCCGACAAGTCGCCCGGGTCTGCGGAGCCCAGCTGTGGGCAGCGGCCGCAGTGCACCGTGAACCGGTCGCAGCCGTGGTCATAGTGGCAACCGCCGGTGAACGCGTTCATATCGTGCAGCGTCCAGACCACAGCCCTGTGCGCGAGCAGGGCCGAGAAGATGGCACGGTAGTCGCAATACCCGGCCACCCAGTGCAGATTCACGACCTGTGCCGCCCCAAGGCCGCGAAACACGTCGGCCCCCAGGTGCACGCGATCATCAGAGAACTGTTCAAACCCCTCCGGCCGACTGCGGCGATAGGCCAAGAGGTCCCGCTCGATTGCGGCCTTCCGCGCCCGCCGCTCCAATCTCCGAAACAGCCCCGCGCGATAGTCGAAGGGCACAACCGTCGGGTCTTGCGATTGCTTGGAAAGGACATGAAAGCGGGACTCAACGCCGCTCAACCGCAAGGCGATGTGCTGACGCATGGCCGCGCGCGTGGCGCCACCGCGGACGTCGTTAAAATTGAAGCTCGCAACTTGCAGCACGGTCAATAGCTCAGTGCTCTGTCGGCTCGAAGTGGGTATCCGCGTTGCCCGGCCGAATTAGCCCGCTATACACGTTGTTGAGGTTGTACGCGCGAACACGCGGCAAGCTGGTGTACAGTATTTGCACGACGCTCTCTTCGAACCAGCGCGGGTCATATTGCAGCCGTTTGGATTTGATCTCGTGGTGCCGAGCGCGGTTACCGACGGCGATATGGCTGATGCTCGCCGACATGCCTTGCGCAGCATCCGCTGGAATCCCGAGTGCGTGCCAGATCTTCGCCGAAACCTTCGCGCTTGCGAAGCACAGCTCCTCATAGCTTACGCGCAGATGTTCGAGGCCGGATTGCGCCAGAAAGCGATCCATGTCTAAGTTCTGCCGATACCAAATACGAAACTGCCTTAGCAGCAAGTCCAGACGCCATTCTGGAATCTTTTCAATACGTTTGATAGAACATACGTAGCCCCTGACATCACGGATCAGGTTTAGCACGAGAATGTCCTCTGGCTGCACATCAAGCTCGACCATTTCCTGGCCGTCAATGGCCTGCAGCAGCGGCCGTAATGCATGTACATACTTCGAGGAATCCGAAATGATGACCTCCTGACCAAACTGCTCACGCGCATGGCGTATGAGCCGCGCATACCTTTGGCCGTAGCTGGAGCCGCGTGCCGTCTCCAGGTATGCCAGCATTCCGCTCCAAAATGCACATTCTTGCACCCGTGACCCGCAGGAGCAGAGAGCGCCCCCTTTTGCCAGATATCGGGGTCTCGTGCGGTCGTTCAGCAGTAACCAGACTTCGCCGAGCCCCACAACCCGCGGATGCGTGCTCAACACCATGTCCAATAGGGTGGAGCCGCTATGTTGACACGATGCAATAAAAATAGCGGACTTATTCATGGCCTCGATTACTGACGTGCGGGCGAAACGCTTGCGCTCTAAGGCTGGCGAACATCACGCGGCTGACGGGGAGCGCCATACCAGGCGTTGGTCGGGCGAGCCAACCCCGCGCCGCGAGCATGGAAAGGCGAAGCGCCTCTGGACCAAGGCCCGCGTCAACGCAGCGACTCGACGTTGCCAAAAGATGATGGATAAAAGACCTGAATTCCGGCCCCGCAGCGGACACGCCCGCCTCTCGCGCATAGCCGTAAACCTTCTGCTGGGCCAGAGCAAAATAGTAAAGATCTTCACGGGGGTTTTGCTGGCGCATATTGTCCAGTCGCTCCAGCGGTGCACGGTGGAAGATCAGCGTCGGTTCGCTTATGTAGCAAACTGCAGGGTTCAGGCGCGCCACCTTCGCTTCATACACCCAATCCTGATACCGTCGCTGCGCCTCCCAAGGCCCCGAGCGGTCGGTCAATGCACGTCGATACAGGGGCGTGCCTGTTTGCCATTGACGCGAGATCAACAACCGCGGAAACCAAGTCCGCGGACGCTCACGCGCCAGCTGTTCCCCAAGTAGCTCCGCCATGCGGCCCGCGCCAAGTGCGACCTGGGTCGGACCGCTGCAGATGTCTGCGTCCGGATCGCGGTTAAGGGCTGCCACCTGAGCAGCAAACTTATTGGGGAGCAGCACATCATCGCTATCCAGGTACTGGATAAACTGTCCTTTGGCCGCGAGCCGGCCTGCCTCTCGCGCCAAGCCCGCTCCGCTGTTTTCGATACGCAATGAGCGCACCCGCTCTGGTTGCTGACTACAGAGTGCTGCCAGCACGTCAGGTGTATCGTCCGTCGAACCGTCGTCGATAATGATAACTTCAACGTGTGGATATGTCTGCGCGACCGCGCTTTCCACGGCCCGCTGCACCATGGTCGGCCGGTTGAACACCGGCACGATGACAGATACCAGTCCAGTAGCGCTCGAATGGCTCAACGCAGGCAGCTCCACAAACGTAATCACATTTTGTTCCGCCCCGCCGCACGCTCGTCGGCCTCCCCCTCACCCTCCGGCCACAGCTCGATCGCCTGGGCGGGCGGACCTTCCCGGCCAAACGACGTATAAGGAAGGCGAGAAGCGGTTGTCGGGACGCAGCCTAGTCGCAGGCGAAACGCGGCAAATCCCTGCAAGGAGCGTTTGCCTTATGCAGCCTGCTTTGCCGTGCTAACTGCTACGCCCGCGCGACATAATCATGCACGTGTCCGATTGAGCGGGCCATCGTGAAGCATTCTCGACTCCTCTGCCAGCCGGCGGCACCCGTCGTCCTCGCCCCCCAGGCTCCGCGACGATGCGGCACGTGTGGTTCACAGTGCCCTTGCCCTTGGGCTGGTCCACCAAAAGCGCGGCGTTGCCGTCCCCCACCTCAGGGATGCCGGCGTGGCGTGTTAAGCCACTTGCAGCCCAGCAAACACGGCCTCGAGTCCGGTGTTGCGGTTCTTCCTATGCAGCCGTCTGCCGCCGGTGACTGAGTGCTGGAAAAAGGTTAGCCGCGTTGGCCGCCGCCTCGCGCACCGCCGCCAGCGCCACGTCACCCGTGAGGCCGGATTAGCGCAACAACTGCTAATGCAGCTTCCCTAAGAATGATTTAATTTTTCTGTACAGGAAACCTCTTGTTCTTGCAACCACCTCGCGCAAGAGAATTTTAGATGGTACCAGCAGTACTAAATTTTGTGGCTTAACTGACCGCAACATGCGCTGCAGAGCCTCTCGTTCAAACGCAGCGGCTACCTCGGGCTCTCCAACCCTCCGATAGTAACGGGCAATCCAGAGATGAGAGGAGATTAAAGCCGCTCTTTTATCTTGCGCGCCAGACATGGACCAAACACCTCCGCCATGCCGACGGTAGCCGGAAGGTTGGATTTCAGGATGATACTTCGACTTACCATGCCAACCGATGAGGGAGATAAAGAAAGTATCATAGTTCAAGATAAACCTTCTCTCAATCGGTGCCGGGAGATCGATATTTCGGTAAACTCGTGACATCGTGAGTATCCACGGACGCTCGCTTATTAGAGCCGCGGGTTCGAAATCCTTTTTCTGGGAACCGGCCAGCTTCGAAACTGAAACAATGCGCCGGTCGCTATTCAAAATAAAAGCATCATGCCCTGATATAACATAATCTGGATTGCCCTCTAAAAAAGACACCTGTATTTGCAGCTTTTTCGGGTCTGTCCAGTAATCATCGCCTTCACAGACCGCTATATATTTTCCGAGTAGAAATGGTTTTATATAACTGTCCCTAGGTATGCCACGGGAAAACAAGTTGCGTTCTTGATAGACTCCTTTAATTATCTTCGGATAGCTATTCTCATACTCTCGGACAATCTCCGCTGTACCATCGTTTGACGCATCATCATGAATGACGATGTTAAATGGAAAGGTCGTCTCCTGAATTAGGAGACCGTGTATTGCGTCACGGATGTACGCGGCATGGTTAAATGTAGCGCAGCTTACGCTCACTAAAGGCTGCCCAACGGGCCCAACCCAAGACGAAATGATCTCCTCCTCTGTTCTTACGACTTGATCTGGCCGGGGCGCTAACTCTCCAACTTTCATGCGTTTTCAGACCGGAATAATGCAATTCGCGTTCCGCGGGGCGCCGCCGGGTTCGGGCCGCCGAACCGGCGGGAGGATGCCATCCTAGGCACCGCCGCACAGTGGCATCCGCCCCACGCGCCGCCATCGAGCGCCAACGGCCGCGTAAAACAATCCCCAGCCTGCGGCGTCGTCAGGCCCCGGCGCGAGAAACGCGACGCTCTGAGGCGCTCCATGACCGACCTGCGCGTGCTATTGGACAACGCCTGCGTTTCCAATCGCGGACGAGGGCGAGAGCTGCGCGGCCTCTGCCTTAAGTAGAAGGTCGCCGGCGCCTTCCTCACCAACGCTGGGATACCCGCCAAGTGACGGCGCCAGCGCGGCTGGGTCGGGCATTCGTCGCTCGGGCCCAAGCGGATCGGCGTAGACCTCAACCCGCACCTCGTAGATTTCGTGCTCTAGGACGTCGTATTCGGCGGTTGGGCGCTGGAGGGAGCGCGCGATGCGCCGGGCTTTGGCCTCAAGGCCGCTGGGGTGTTAGCAGGTAGCATGAGAAGCCTTTGTTACGGTTGTGGGCGAAGTTGTTGGCGTTGCCCAGGCCTACTCAGCAGGACCTGTACGAAGGAGTTTATTGTTCCGAGGCTAGGAGTAGACCACCTAAGACGTAGCAGGCAGTGGAGCCCCGCACGGGCGCCGACCCGGCGACACCTTGAGCTGCGCAGTGGCCGCGCCACCCCGCCTGAGCCGAACGCCGGTCATCCGTCCTTCGGGCGTAGGGTAGGAACGAAGCCGCGGTTTATCCCGACAGATCAGGAGGCGCCACCAAATCGCGCACGGCACTTTTGACCCCAGAGAAACGCGCGTACCCGCCGGAGCGCAGGAACGCGGGAACCTCAACCAGGCGCCTGCGCAAGGGCAACCGCTGAATCTGGCGTCGCCGCTGGATTACGTCCTCCCGACGCTGCCGCGTCGCCTGAAATCGCGCGAGATCATCCTGGAGCCAGGCCGGGGCCTGCGCGGCTATATCCCGCGCCCATTCCAGCTGGAGCGTCCCCAATCGCGTCGTCCAGTCCGGCGTCGGCGGTTGGCGGCCCTTAATCATGCGGCGTAATTGTGCCTGCCAAGCCTCCGCACGCAGCTGCCAGCGGGACACGCGCGTGGTGCGACTCGTGATCCACTGCGATTTGTTATCGCCGTGTCGGCGATAGTATTGCAGCACGTCCGGAATAATCCGCTTCCGGCCCAGGCCGTCCGCGAGGCGCACAAGCCAAACATCGTGCGCGCGAACACCGTCCGGAATCGGCAGGCAGAGGTCAAGGAACTCGCGTCGAATCGCAGCGCAGCACCCCATCACAAAACTGCCGTCACTGATACCCGCGGAGCGGATCTGCCCCAACTTTGTCAACCCGGTCTCGCGCAGCGCTTCGTCTGTCAACGCCGCGTCGTTCATAATGACTAACGCCTCGGGATCCGCATCGGCGACAGCTGCGAGGCGCTCAATCTTCTCCGGGAACCAAACGTCGTCTTGATCGCTGAGAAAGACCAGGTCACCGGTGCTCTTTCTCAGAGCCAGGCTAAAGTTTCGCGCGAAGCCGAGTCTCCTCGCGTTGAGCGACCAAACGACTGGAAACGGGGCCCGATCGGAAAAGCGGCGGACGAGATCCAGAGTCTCATCCGTTGAACCGTCGTCGTTGACAACAACCTCATCGGGCAGACGGGTTTGCGCAAGAAAGCTCTCGAGTTGATCCTGGAGATACCTGGCGCCGTTATACGTCGCGAGGGCGATGGAAATTTTCATACTGCTAGACAGCAACCCGCGGCATATATCCCTCGAAACCTTTCCTCAACCCGCGCTCAGTCCATCACCGTTTGAGAAAGTCCCTTGCCCGGGCGCGAAAAACATTGTACAAAAATCGCGCCGCATCCCGCACAGACGTCGATTTCTCGAAAGACCGCAGTAAGGAGCGACGGTAATAGGACAAAACCTCAGGTTCATCTTGCTGTAGGAAAAATCGGTAAAGCGCAAAGCGCGTAATCTCTGACATGCTCCTTTTCTCGGGAACTTTTTTCATCGAGAAAACTCCTCCACGGTGCATCCGATAAGCACATTCTCCCACCTCCGGCAGATAGCGCCCAGACCCATGAAAGCCGAGCCTCACCCATATGGAAATATCGCCAAGGGGCATATACCGAAACTCCAAATTTTTCAGCAACTCAACGTTACGACACATGACGGTCAGTGTGTTTATAGGAGGTCCTTTTTTCAGTTCAATTGCGGACAAATCTTTTAATGCGCCCCGTGTATTGTGGTTCAGCGGTGCCCCAGTTTCATCGACCACCCGAACCCGCCCGTAACACAGGACAATATTGTTATCCGCCTCCAGGACGGAAGCCTGTTTTTCCAATTTTCGCGGATCTGTCCAAAAGTCATCGCCATCACAGAGTGCAATGTACTTCCCGAGCGCACGCGCCAAGTTAAAGACCTGCGAAACCGCTACGCCTCGTGAGCGTTGGTTCTCGACCTGATATACCGGCTTGAATAAATCGGGACGCTGTGCGACGAAGCGTTGAATAATTGCAGCAGTCTCATCCGTCGAGGCATCATCATGAATCAGTATTTCCACAGGAAATGTCGTTTCCTGCATCAAAAAGCCTTCGATACACTCTGCAATAAATGCCTCATGATTGTAGGCAACGCACGAGATACTCACCAACGGCAAAGTCCCTGCCGGCCACTGCTGCTCGCTGATCCGCACCGGTTGCGGCAAGGGCTCGTAGTCATATTTTTCGTCAGAATTGGTCATCTTGCTGATTGTTGAGCCGGTCGGTGTAATAGGAAGGCGTCATTCCAGACGCCGATACACGCATCACCAGCACCGTCGGGTTCG
This sequence comes from uncultured Thiohalocapsa sp., assembly GCA_964524185.1. Lineage (GTDB taxonomy): Bacteria > Pseudomonadota > Gammaproteobacteria > Chromatiales > Chromatiaceae > Thiohalocapsa. The sequence goes on from CAZGCI010000065.1 coordinate 24,430, forward strand.
GATCCGCATTGAGGCCAACCCCTACGTGTCAACCTCACTGCCGACACTCGCCTTCTGGATTCTTGTATAAAGA
>CAZGCI010000066.1:0-24371 GCA_964524185.1 uncultured Thiohalocapsa sp.
ATCGGGTGCGAGCGGCGTGCATCGCGGCCGAAAACCCATGTGTGACGGGTATATACTGTTGCGAGGTCACCAGCACGCGTTCGCGAGCCGGTCCCTCCCCGAACCGTCCTAAGGTGTTGTCAGCACGTATCGCAGGCGCAGATCACCCCGCCGACCAGCCCGCACCAACCGTTTTTCCCAGGAGAGTACCCGATGAAATTGACTTGGAGTGCCATCACCGCCGGGTGCCTGCTGCTGCCAACCCTGGCGCAGGCCGGCGACCCAATGCCGCCCACTGCACCGCCGCCTGCGCCCGGCGCGGAGATGCCGGGGCCGCCGCTGCCGCCCACCCCCGCGCTGCCCCAACCGGGTCAGCCGCCGCTGCCCGCAGGGGGCGCCGCTTCCGCAGGCATGCCGCCGGAGTATGACGCGGAGACGGGCCGCATCGCCTTCGACTTCGCCGGCCTCAGGCTGACGCAGACCCGCACTGATGAGGCCTATGCGCTGGACATCGATCTCCGGGGCCTGCCGCCGGAGCAGGTACAGATCCGCCCGGCCGGCGGCGGCCTGCTGCTGGTGGTGCGGCGCACGGCGGAGAGCAGCCGCCAGGAGACCTTTGAAGACGGCCGCGGCTACGCCCGCAGCTGGGGCTTCTCCACGGGACAGACCGTAAAGCGCCTGCCGGCGCCGCCGGATGCAGATGTGCGCGCCATGCAGCGCGAGGACAGCCCCGAGCGCATCCGGGTCAGCATTCCACGGCGCGCGGATCTGCCCGCGGGCAGACCCTGATGGGCAGTGGCTTCGAGACACCGCAGGCGGTGGAGGACGCCTACTACGACGCCCTGGAGAGCCGCGACGCCGACCTTATGGCCCGCGTCTGGGACGATTCGCCGGACATCGCCTGCGTGTTGCCGATGCAGCCCATGGCGTACGGCGGGCAGGTGCGCGACATGATGCGCGAGCTGCTGCGCAGCGAGCGACCCGTCGACATCCGCGTGACCCACCACCTCTGGGTGGAGATCGGCGACGTGGCGATCCACTATGTCACCGAGTACGACAATGCCCCGGACGCGCCGCCCGGGGCACCGGGCATCTTCGCCACCAATGCGTTCCGGCGTCGCGGTGAGGCCGGCTGGGCCATGATCCTCCACCAGAACTCGCCCCCGCCCCCGTCCCAGTTCGAGGCCCAGTTCGAGGCCCAGGGTCGACGCCTGCAGCCCCCACCGCCCAGCCCTTGAGTCGGCGCCATCCTTTGCAAGGCCCGATGCCCGCCGATACGCCCCTGCGAATCCATCTTCAAACCCTGGGCTGCCGCCTCAACGAGGCCGAGCTCGAGGCGTGGGCGCGGCAATTCCGCCATCGCGGCTGCCGCATCGCCACCGCCGCGGAGCCGGCGGACGTCCTGGTGGTGAACACCTGCGCCGTCACCGCGGAGGCCGTCCGCAAATCCCGCAAGCTGCTCAGGCGTTTGCAGCGCGAGCACCCAAAGGCGCGGCTCGTGGTGAGCGGCTGTGCGGCATCGCTCGCAGACGCTGACTTGGGCGATACCGCTATTGACCTGATCGTCGACAACGCGGACAAGGATCGGCTGGTGGAGATCACGGCAGACGCGCTGGCCCTGCCGCCGCCGGCGCAGCATCCGGGCGTGGACGCCGCCGAGGCCCTCTTCGCGCGCGGCCGCCAGCGCGCGTTCATCAAGGTACAGGATGGCTGCCGCTACGCCTGCACCTTCTGCATCACCACCGTCGCCCGCGGTGCCGAGCGCAGTCGACCGCTCGCCGACATCCTGGCAGAGATCAACGCCGTTGCGGCATCGGGCGTTCATGAGATCGTGCTCACCGGGGTGCAGCTCGGTGGCTACGGACGCGGCCCGCAGGCAGTGGGCGGGGCGCCGGACCTCGCGGCCCTCATTGCGGCAGTGCTCGCCGACACCGACGTGCCCCGGATCCGCCTGGGCTCCGTGGAGCCCTGGGACTTGCCCAATCACTTTTGGCAGCTGTTCGACGAGCCGCGCCTCATGCCGCACCTGCATCTACCGCTGCAAAGCGGCTCCGACACGGTGCTGAAACGGATGGCACGCCGCTGCAAGACTCGGGACTTCGCCCGCCTGGTGCAAGATGGCCGCGCGGCGATCCCAGACCTACAGGTGAGCACCGACGTCATCGTCGGCTTTCCCGGAGAGACCGATGCCGAGTGGCGGGAGACCTTGGACTTTGTCGCCACGGTGGGCTTCAGTGACCTGCACATCTTTCCGTACTCCCCGCGGGCAGACACCCGCGCCGCCGAGATGCCGGACCCCATCCCCGAGCCCATCAAACGCGAGCGTGCCCGCGCCCTGTTCGAGCTCGCCGCGGTGCTCAAGACCGCCGCCTTATCCACGCAAGCGGGGCGCAACCTGCCGGTGCTCGTCGAGGGCATCAACGCTGACACCGAGGGCCCCTACGCCGCCGGCTTCACACCCAGCTACCTGCCAGTGCGGCTGCGCGCAGCACCGCGGGACGCCGTCGGGCGCATCGTCCCGGCACGTCTGCTCCGCTTGAGCAATGATGCGGCGGCCCTAGAAGCGCGCGTCCATGCCAGCGCAGCGGCAGGCGCTGGTGCGGGAAACGCCCGTTGACCGAAGTTTCCCGTGCGGGCCAGGCTGGCCAAACACTCGGTCTCGCCCTAGCTCGGCCGGCGTCGCGGCCCCCGCCGTTCAGTATCCGCTCTCCATGGCCGCTTTCTGCTGCTCATCTAACGCATCGGCGATGTAGGCCAGCGCAAGGCCGGTCTCGCGCGTCCAGCTGAGCTCGATGTGCCAGCCGGCGTCCGGCCGCCAGACGTGCACCGCCCTGCCCTCGCCACGGCGGATGGCGATCTGCTTGCGACCGGGCGTGCGCGCATACTCGGGGAAGCCGCTGCGATCCTCACCATCGCCGTATTTACGGCGCAGCACCTGGTAAAGATCCTCGAACTGCAGTTGCGAGGCAATGCGGTGGTCCCGCAGCACCTTGTAAATGATCCCCCGCCAGGCGAGCACATAGACCCGATCCCGGCCCTCGTAATAGACGAGGGCCACGCGCTCGTCCTGATCCTGGCGCAGGGATGCCGGCAGTTGCTGCGCCAAGACGTTCACATCACCGCCCAGGCAGTAGCGGTTGAACACAAGCTTCAGGCAGGGCTGCTGGGCGCTGGCAGCCGCGCCGTAAAGGCCCATGGCAAGGCCCGCCACGCACGCCAGCCAGAATGCCGGCCTATGCGGCAGGCGTCGCACCCGCGTCGTGCTCATCTGGCGCCGTCGTTGCATTTGCACCTTCCAAAGTCCTGCGGCAATCCGGGGCCGCAAGGGTACCGCAACCGCGCCGAGGCCATCCGGCCGCGGGAGCGGCCCCGCACGCAGTGTCTAGCGAGCCGGTACCCTAAGCCGAGGAGCGCCCAGGTCCCCAGCACGCCAGCGGGTTCTTCACTGGCTAGGGGCGAAGGCCAAGGCGCGGATTCGGTCCCATAGCCTCAGCCGTCGGTGAAGCCGGCGTCCTTGTGCGAGCCGTCGCAGAAGGGCTTATTCTTCGAGGCGCCGCAGCGGCACAGGAAGGCCTTCTCCCCATGCCAGGCCAGGCGCCCGCTTGCAGCGCGAATGCTGAGACGTCCCTCGACCATCAGCGGGCCGTTGGGAATGCGCTTGACGGTAAGCGGACCGCCCTGGGCGCTTAGGCCCGGTCCCGTCTCACCGACGGCGCCGAAATCCTCGAACCCCGACTGAAGATGGCTGTTGTCGCAGAAGGGCTTGTTGTTGGATGCCCCGCAGCGGCACAGGGCGGCACGGAAGCGCGTGCCAGCCATGTCACTGCTGGCGCCCTCGATGCGGAGGTCACCGGTCAGGTAGAGCGGGCCGTTGTAGACGACGGTCACGGTGTTCTCAACCGGCGCTTGCTCCGGCTCGCCGGACTTATCCGTATAGCTGAGCGCGCCGCTCGGGCAGCGCTCGCAGACGGCGCGCACCTCGGCCTTGCTGACCTCATCCGGCACACACCACGGCTCCCGCCCCCCCTCAAACAGGGTGTTGGCGGCGTTCCCGCACTCACCGATGTGTATGCAGAGGCGTTCGTCCCAGCGGACATCGATCTCGCTGCCGGGGAATTCGTGGATCGGTTTCTCGCTCATGCTGCTCTCCCAGAGGCTGTTGGGTTGGCGTCAGGTCAGAGGATGCCAGACAGCGTGCCCGGCGGCCCAGGATGATGGGGGCGTTTTTCCTAAGTCCGCCCCCCGCAACGTCGGCCCCGACGCGGCGCACCGGTTCTGGTATGTTCCTGCGATGGGCCATGCCACCGACCTCAGACGAACGGACCCATGAAGGCCATGATCCTCGCCGCAGGCCGCGGTAACCGAATGCGACCGTTAACGGACCAGACGCCGAAGCCGCTGTTGGCAGCGGGCGGACGGACCCTCATCGAGCACCAGATCCAGAAACTCGCGGCGGCGGGCTTCACGGACCTCGTCATCAATCACGCGCACCTGGGCGAGCAGATCGAGGCGTACCTTGGAGACGGCGCGGCCTACGGGGTGTCCATCCGCTACTCGCCCGAAGGGCGGGGGCTCGGCCATAAGGGGGCACTCGAGACCGGCGGCGGCATCTGCAATGCGCTGCCGCTGTTGACGGACGGCCGGGCGCCCTTCCTCGTCACCAACGGCGATATTTGGTGCGACTTCGACTACGCCCGGCTCGCCGACACACCCAGCCTCCCCGGCGGCGACCTCGCCCGCTTGGTGCTCGTGGACAACCCCAGCCACAACAGCGCCGGCGACTTTGCACTGGCGGCCGGCCGCGTCGCCGCCAGCGGACCGCATATGCTCACGTTTGCCGGCATCGGCGTCTACCATCCCGCGCTCTTTTCCGGGTGCGCGCCCGGCGCCTTCCCGCTGGCGCCGCTCTTGCTCGCAGCAATGGCCGAGGGCCGGGTCGGCGGCATGCGCCATGCCGGGCACTGGCTCGACGTCGGCACGCCGCAACGGCTCGCCGAACTGGGCCGACTCCTGAGTCATCGGCCAGCCTGAGACCGGCTTAGCGCGCGCCATGGGCCAGGACATCACCGACACCCGCTTCACCCGCGCGGACTTCGCGGAGTTCGAGGCAAGACTCCAGGCGGAAACCGACCTGCTGGCCAGTTGGTTCGACGCCGACTGCTTCGCAGACACACCCCGCGAGGGCGGCTTCGAGATGGAGGCCTGGCTGGTGGACAGCCGCCACACCGCGCCGGCACCGGTCATTGAGCCCCTGCTGGACGCCCTGGACGACCCGCTGGTGGTCCCGGAGCTGGCCCAGTTCAATCTGGAGCTGAACGGCACACCGGTGCGGCTGCAGGGCGATGCCTTGAGCCGGCTCGCCCGGGAGCTCACCGACACGCTTACGCGTGTGCGCACGGCAGCGGCCAAGCTCGGCGCCAATGTGGTGACCTGCGGAATTCTGCCGACGTTGCGCCCGGAGCACCTGGTCATGGCCCGCATGACCCCGCGCGAGCGCTACCGGGCGCTCAATGAGCAAATCCTCAGGTTGCGCGAGGGCGCGCCCATTTGGCTCGAGATTCACGGCGAGCAGCCGCTGACCATCGAGCAGCAAGACGTGATGCTCGAGGCTGCGGCGACATCCTTTCAGATCCACATCAAGATGAACGCCCGCGAATCGGCGCGGCTGTTCAACGCCTCCAAGATCTTATCGGCACCCATGGTGGCGCTGGCCGCGAACTCCCCCTTCCTATTCGGCCGCGAGCTTTGGTGCGAGACACGCATCCCGCTGTTCGAGCAGTCCGTGTCCGTCGGCGGCAGCCCGCTGCGCGAGCGTGTCGGCTTCGGCATCAACTATGTCCAGCGCTCGGTCATGGAGGCCTTCCACGCCAACATCCGCCGCTACCCGGTCCTGTTGCCGCAACTCATGGACGCGCCCATTGAGCGCCTCGCGCACCTGCGCCTGCACAATGGCACCATTTGGCGCTGGAACCGGCCACTCATCGGCTTCGATGACCACCCGGGGCAGTCACCTGTGCCACACCTGCGCATGGAGCACCGGGTGGCCGCCGCCGGCGCCAGCGTTGCGGACAACGTGGCCAATGCGGCCTTCTACTTTGGCGCCGTGCACGCGTTAGCGGCCGCTGCGGAGCCGCTGGAGCGCCGTCTATCCTTCCCGCAGGCGCGAGCCAACTTCTATTTGGCGGCCGAGTACGGGCTGGACGCGCAGCTTGCCTGGGACGAGCTGCCGCGGGTCAAGTTGCCAGAGCTGATCCTCGAACGGCTCATGCCGCTGGCCCACGCCGGACTGGCGGATCTCGGGATCGATGCCGGCGAGCGCGAGCATTGGCTCGGCATCGTTGAGCAGCGGGTCCGAACCAAGCGCACGGCCGCCCACTGGCAGCGCGCCTGGGTGGCCCGCTTCGGCCGCGACTGGGAGGCGCTCACCGAGGCCTACCTGGCGCACCAGGCGACGGAAAAGCCGGTGCATGAGTGGACGCTTGACTGAGTGGGCAAGAGCGAGAAGCTACGGACACGGCACCCCAGACCGACGAGCAACCGGAGTGCCGACATGCCAGCAGGTCGTCCATGGGCAAAGGCCGGCAGCTAAGCGCGGGAGTCCTTGAGGCCGCAAAACGTTTGCAGAGACGTCACCCTTCGCAAACATCCCCTGGCTTCCGCAGGCTAGCGCCCAGGGTTGAGGACCCACGCCGAACAACACAGATCATCACCACGAGAACCAAGCCTTGTCCTTCCACGCTGAGACACCCGCCACTGCCGACACCAACGCTGCGCCGGACACGCTCATCGAGCTGCAGCAGCTGCCGGCCGGAATCCTCGACTGCGACGCCGCTGCCCTGGGCCGCGTGCTGGACGGCCCCACGCTGATCGTGCTCCCGGGCCAGCGCCAGCCGGCGCTGTTCGTGTCGGTCCTGATGCACGGCAACGAAACGGTCGGCTGGGACGCAATGCGCACCCTGCTGCGGCACTTCGACGTGGGCGGTGGCACGCGGCCGCTGCCGAGGGATCTGGCGCTCTTCATCGGCAATGTGCGCGCCGCTGCCGGCGGGCTGCGCCACCTGCCGGAACAGCCGGACTTCAACCGCGTCTGGCCTGGCACCGAGCTGCCGGAAACGCCCATCCACGGCGTCATGCGCCAGGTGGTGGCGCGGATGGCCGAGCGTGGCCTCTTTGCCAGTGTGGACCTGCACAACAACACAGGCACCAACCCGCACTATGCCTGTGTCAATGTCATCGACAACCGTTACCTGCACCTGGCGACGCTATTTTCGCGCACGGTGGTCTACTTCACACGCCCGCGCGGCGTGCAGTCTCAGGCCATGGCCCAGCTGTGTCCCGCCGTCACCGTGGAGTGCGGCAAGGTCGGAGATCAACGCGGCGTGGAGCACGCGCAGGAGCTCGTCGACGCCTGCCTGCATCTGGCGGAGATCCCGAGCACACCGGTGCCCCATCAGGATATCGACCTCTTCCACACCGTGGCGCAGATGAAGGTGCCGGCGGACGTGGATTTCGCGTTCCCGCCGGCGCAGGCCCCGCTGGTGCTCTCGCCCACCATCGAGCACCTCAACTTTCGCGAGTTACCCATGGGCACTGCCCTGGCCCGCTGCGACAGCGCGCAACCGCCGCTCGACGTCCGTGACGAATGGGGCCGCGAGGTCACCCGCCGCTATTTCGTCTGCGAAGACGGCGAGCTGCGGCTCAAGCTCCCGGTGATGCCATCCATGCTCACCTGTGATGCGGACATCATCCGCCAGGACTGCCTCGGCTATCTGCTGGAGCGTTACGACGCCCATCTGCCGCACCGGGGCTAGCGGCCGTGGGTCCAGCCGGGCTACCAACAGTTGGCGCCATCGAGCAAGCGCGCACTGCCTGCCTGAGACTGAGCCACAGCATCACCCCCACGACATCGGCGGCAAAGTCCAGCACCGATCCGTGTCGATGTGGGAGCAGCGCCTGCATCAGCTCGATCAGCACGCCATAGCCCAGCACCGACAGGAGCCGCCACGGCAGCCCGGCGCGCCCGGGCCAGCCCAGCTCCGCCAGCCCCGCCAAAGTGAAAAAGGCCACGCCGTGATTGGCCTTATCCCAACCGAAGCCTGGGGATTCTGCGAAGGGCGCGAAGGCGAGGTAGGCGATTGCGAGCGCGGCAGCCACAAAGCCGACGCGCGCACTCTGCCGGATCACGCGGCTGGGCGACTGCCGTCGGCCGCCGTCCGGAGCGGGTAGAGAGGTCATCACTGGTGTGGTCCCGATGTTGTTCCAGTTCGGCTCCCGGGCCGGGCGTTGGAGGCCTCAACGTTGCGGGCGTCTCCATGGGGGTGCGCGCACAATCCCGCTTCTAGATTGAAGCCAGTTGGCCCCGTCACGCCGACGCTGCGCCAACGCTAGCGACGCCCAGGTTGTAGAGGAACAGCAACACCGCATAGCGACCGCCCTTGCCTGCCGCTGTGAGCACAAAGAACAGCCAGAAGGGCGCGCGCATGAGGCCGGCAATGAAGGTAAGCGCGTCGCCCCCGACGGGCAGCCAGGCCAGCAACAGGGACCAAATACCCCAGCGGGCATACCAACGCCGAGCAGGGCCGAGCTGCCGCTCCTTGAACGGAAACCAGCGCCGGGCCTGATAGTGCATCAGCCAGCGGCCGATGGCCCAGTTGACGGCAGCACCCAGCGTGTTCCCAGCGGTGGCCCAGAGCCACAGCAGCCCAGGATCGTAGCCGCCGGCGTAGAGTCCCACGAGCGCCAGCTCCGAGTAGAACGGCAGCAGGGTTGCCGCGACGAAGGCCGCGGTGAAGAGTCCGAGGTAGCCTTCCATCGTCAATCTCAGCCCTTGCGGGCGAGGCGGTGCCGCCTTAGGCCAACCAATAGCCGGGTTGTGTGCGCGACATCAGTGCGTGATTGGTAAGAGCCGAAGATCACGGGCCAAGGTCTGGAGTCCCGCGCCGCCGACGGCGACTGCTCCACAGCCCACGGCGAGGCAGACGTGCGGGGCCATCAAGCAATCCAGGGGCCAGCGCCTCACGGCATCAGCGCAGCCCGTCGCTGCCGCGCCGCTGCCACCAGCTCCCGGAAAAGCCGCAGCTGCGAGGGCTTATAGAGCAGGAATTCCGGGTGCCATTGCACACCGATCAAGAACGGATGGTTCGGCACCTCGACCGCCTGGATGATGTCATCGAGGTCACGACCCACCACCTGTAGGCCCTCACCGAGGCGATCGATGCCCTGGTTATGCAGGCTGTTGATGCGGGTCTCCCGGGAGCCGAGGAGGCCTTCCAACCGGCTGCCTGCCGCCACACACAGCGTTTTCAGCGGCAGGATCGTCCACCGGTTGGAGGTTCGGATGCGCCGTGAGCGCAGCTCTTGGTGCAGCGACCCACCAAGCCGGACATTGAGCAACTGCGCCCCGCGGCAGATGCCGAGCAGCGGCAGCCCGAGCGCGAGGGCCTCGTCGATGACCAGGGTCTCGAGCTCATCGCGCTCGCGGTCATAACGCGGGTGCACCTCGGGTGCGGCGGCGTACCACACCGGGTCAACGTCGTGGCCGCCGGTGATGACCACCGCGTCCGGCCGCAAATCGGGGCGCGGGCGCTTGGGGGTAACGCTAACGGCACGAGCCCCAGCAAGCCACAGGGCCAACGCCACCAGCCGCCGCGGCGCGTGTCCGCTGCGGTTGCCGCCGGTGACCGCAATCAGCGGAGTTGGTGTCGGTTGAGCCATACATCCGTGGTTTGCGCCCAATCCCCCACGAGGCGCTCCAGGGGCTGCGACAGGAACGTCGTGTAGGCCGCGCAAAGCTCCTCGAGCAGCGCCGGCTTTGCGGCAAGGCGCTCCACCACCAACCAGTCTGACCAGGCGACGCCCAAGTCCCAGCCCGGGAGCTCGATCTCGCTATTGGGCAGGCGATAGTGCAGCGTTGGCCGCGGCTTGACCCGCGGATCCTCGACCACGGCGCGCACGCGCGTCGGATCCAAGTGCAGAAAGAGCGGCAGCATGTCCAACGCCCGGTTGCGGGTGGGGTTGGACGCTAGGTAGTCGTCAATGAGACGGTCCAGGTTCGGCGCATAGTCTGCGGCGACAACCTTGCGGCTGTAGGCCTTCGGAAAGGGCTCTGCGAAGAAGGTGAGTCGCCGGGTCCAGTCCACCACGGCACGCTGACGCAGCCAGTCTTCGACACACAAGAACGCCTGCAGGTACTGGCGGATGGTGTCCACGTCGGTGTCCGGCAGCTCCGGATTCAGCTGCAGGCCAAAGGCGTAGGCCAACTCCTCGCCGGTGCCGCGCGCGCCGGCGGCGCGCAGCTCGGCGATGAGGGTATTGAACGTCTCCAGCCGATTCAGCGGCAGCGGCGGACTCACCACCTCGATGGGCACGATGCGCTCAGCAAACAGACGCAGGAGGTCTTCGGCAATATCACCGGCCGCGTCCATCAACTCGACCCCGTGGCGCTCGCGGCGGCCCAGCTCCTTCAGCAGCCCGAAATCCACCTCCACCTCCCACGCACCGGCGGGGTCACCATCGATGCTGCGCTCATAGCGCCCCGGCGACTGGATCCCACCGCCGACGGCGCCCGCGACCAGCGCCGCGGTTTCGTCCAGATCCAAACCGCTGAACTCGATCTCGACGCCCAAACGGCGCATGCCGCCGTCGGCACGACGGATCAGGGGTGGCAAGGGGAGGCTTGCGGACATGGTCTGGACAGGTTGCGGGCACGGAGCGGTAGAGACAGCGTAACATGCGCCACGCCGGCCCTTGCCAATCGAACCGAGTCCGCTAGGACAGATCGGCCGCGTGCCGCTTCAGGTCCGCGAGTGCGCAAACCTCGAGTGCCCGCTCGTGGGTGGCCCGCAGGACCACCCGCGGTGCGTGGCCCGCGTCCAGCGCCTCCTGCCAACGGGCGGCGCACAGGCACCAACGATCACCGGGCTTCAGCCCTGGAAAGTCGAACTCAGGCACTGGCGTGATCAAATCGTTACCTTGATCCCGCGAATATTCCAGGAATTCCTGCGTGACCCGTGCGCAGACGGTGTGCGAGCCGAGATCCTGCGGACCAGTCTCGCAGCTGCCGCTGCGGGTGAAGCCGGTGCGCGGCGCTTCCGAGCAGAGCTCGAGCGGCTCGCCGAGGACGTTCTTGGGTGTAGACATGGCAGGTTGCTCCCCGAGGCTGTGCGGTCGAAGACCCAGCGCAGGCTGCGCCGGCTGAACCGAACATGGGGACGGCCGCACCCGCCTTCAGCGCGCGGCGCATCCGGGGAACGGGTCGCCTGAGGCGCAAAGGGCTCGGAGACATTCAGCGCGCACAAGCCTGTGCGTGCCCGCGGAAACCCTCAAGGGCGCGGCCTGTCGGCACAAATCGCCTTAGGGCTTCACCGCATCCAAGACCCGGTCCAGCTTTTCGCGCACGACGCCCGCAAGGCCGGGAACGCTGGGGTTCTCAACCAGATCTAGCACCGCCAGCGGGTTCATGAACAACACATGCACGTCGCCATCGTCGTCCTGGCGCACGACGAAGTTGCAGGGCAGCAGCACACCGATGTCGGGCTCGGCGCTGAGCGCCTTGTAGGCAAAATCGGGGTTGCAGGCGCCGAGGATACGATACGGCGGATGGTCGACGCCGAGCTTCTTCTTCAGCGTCGCAGCTACGTCAATATCGCTCAATACGCCGAAGCCCTCGTCCTTCAGGGCCTCGGTCACGCGCTCGATGGTCTCATCAAAGCCTGTGCTGACTTTCGTCGAAACACCATACATGGTCGGCATTCTCCAGCTTGATCGTGTGACCGCCGCGGCAACCGCGGCTGCTTGTAACAGCCGTGGATGCGCGGCGATGCGTCTCTCGGCGCCTGGGCGGGGCGCTCGGTGTCAGGCCAACTTCAGGTTCTGGTCGATGTGCAGCTCGCCGTCGAACGAGCGATGTAGCCTCGGCTTGGCGTGCACCTCCGGTTTGGCCTCCGGCAGCTGGCAACGGGGCGCCGTCTCGAATAGCTCCACCCAGCTCTCTTCGGCCTGCCCAATGGCGTCGAGCAGGCAGAGCGGTCCGGCGCAGTTGATGGCGGACTGCCGCCAATTGGCGATCGGCTTGCGCACACGCTTGATGGCGGTGTCAGAGCCCTTGGCCCGGTCCTGCGCATTGATTTCGTCCTGACGCTTCAGCCGAGAGACGAACTCGCGAACATGCAGTTCGGCCAGTATAGAAAGTGATGTCATGGCGTTGACTCCTCCTTTGGGCGGTCGTAATCGGCCGCAGTTCCGCGTGTCTTGTCTGTTGTCGTTTGACCCAACGGCCACCACGGTCGCGACGGTCAGTGGCGCAGAACTGCGCCGTTATTGCACCTTCAGCGTCAGCACCTCCTCGCCGTTCGGGTCGGTCAGATGCACGGCACAGGCGATACAGGGGTCGAAGCTGTGCACCGTGCGCAGTATCTCCAGCGGTTGAGTCGGGTCCTGCACCGCGTGGCCAGCGAGCGCCGCCTCGTAGGCGCCCTGTTGATCCTGCGCGTCCCTGGGGCCGGCGTTCCAGGTAGTGGGGACCACCGCCTGGTAGTTGGCGACCTTGCCATCCTCGATGACGATCCAATGGCCGAGCGCACCGCGCGGGGCCTCCATGCGGCCGACACCGCGGGCCTGCTTGGGCCAGGTAGCCGGGTCCCAGAGGGTCTCGTTGAAGGTCTTGACATCACCGGCCTTGATGTTGGCGACCAGGTTGTCGTACCAGCCCTGCAGGGCGTCGACCATGATGGTGGTCTCCAACGTGCGGGCGGCCGTGCGGCCCATGGTCGAGTACAGGGCCTCCAGCGGCAGATCGAGCTGCTGTAGGGTGCGATCCACCAGCTCCGTGGTGCGCTCGTCGCCGGTGGCATAGAGCATGAGTACCCGGGCCAGCGGGCCGACCTCCATGGGCTTACCGTTCCAGCGCGGGGTCTTCAGCCAGGAGTACTGGTTGTCGACGTCGAGCTCTTTGTACGGCGGCTTCGGCCCCGTGTAGGCGAATTTGGTCTCACCCTGATACGGATGCAGCCCCACGTCTTTGCCTGCCCGGTAGTCATACCAGGCGCGCGAGACAAATTCTTGGATCTCCTCCTCGGCATTCAAGTCCACGGGCTCGATGCGCGAGAGGTCGCGGTTCAGGATGACCCCGGCGGGCACCATGTAGGACTCGCGGTCACCATAGCCCTTGGCCGGGAAATCGCCATAGGTCATGAAGTTGCCGAGACCCTCGCCGCGCTGGAACCAGTCCTTATAGAACCCTGCGATGGCGATGGTGTCCGGCAGATACACTTGGTGCACGAAGGCGTGCATCTTCGCCAGCACGTTGCGCACCCGTTCCAGCCCGACCACGTCCAGCGCCGTCCCGGCCTGCTTGCCGGAGTCGAGGCTGATGGCGCAAGGCATGCCGCCGACGCAGAGGTTGGGATGCGGGTTCTTGCCGCCGAAGATGGCGTGCAGTTCGGCCACATCGCGCTGCCAGGCGAGTGCCTCCAGGTAGTGCGCGGTGGCCATCAGATTGGCCTCCGGCGGCAGCTGATAGCCCGGATGGCCCCAGTATGCGTTGGCGAAGATGCCAAGCTGACCTGACTCGACGAAGCCCTTGAGCTTCTTCTGCACGTCCGAGAAATAGCCCGGCGACGACTTGGCGTGACCGCTGATGGACTGGGCTAGCTCGGAAGTGGCCTTCGGGTCCGCCTGCAGGGCCGAGATCACGTCGACCCAATCCAGCGCATGCAGGTGATAGAAGTGCATCACATGGTCATGCACGTATTGGGTGCCGATCATGAGGTTGCGGATCAGCTCGGCGTTGGGCGGGATCTCGTAGTTCAGCGCGTCCTCCACCGCACGCACACCGGCGATGCCGTGCACCAGGGTGCAGACACCGCAGATGCGCTGGACGAAGGCCCAGACGTCCCGCGGGTCACGCCCCAGGACGATGGTCTCCAGGCCCCGCACACTGGTGCCAGAGGAGTAGGCCTGCTCGATGACGCCCCCGTTCATCTTCGCCTCGATGCGAAGATGCCCCTCGATGCGGGTGACGGGGTCGACGATGACACGTGCACTCATCAGACAGCTCCTGTGGCGGTGGCTCTGGCATCCGCCGATTCATCATCAATCAGGTGGGCAGCAGTGAGCTCCACCAGGCTCTCCACCCGCTTGTCCCACTTATTCTTCTGGCGGCCGGACTCGAAATTGAGTCGGCAGCTGGCGCAGCTCACGACCACGGACTCGGCGCCGGTCTCATTGACCTCGCGGATCTTGATCTTGAAGGATTCGTCTCGCAGCTTCGTGGCGTCTTCCAGTAGGAAGATGCCCGCACCGCCGCCGCAACACCAGTTGTATTCCTTGTTGTTGGGCATCTCCACCAGGTCCGCGCCCATGGCCTTGAGCACCGCACGCGGCTCGTCGAAGGCGCCGCCGCGCCGCCCGGTTTTGCACGGATCGTGAAAGGTGACCTTCCCCTCCAAGGGCTTCAAGTGCAGCTTGCCGTCAGTAGCCTGTTTGCCCAGGAATTCCGACATGTACATCATCTGGAACGGCAGCTTGCCGCTGCTCAGCATCGGATTCCAACGCAGCGCTGGATAGGCGTGGCCACACTCGGCGATGACAACGATCTTCGCCTTAATGCGCTGTGCGGCGGCAACGATGGGATCCGCCTGCTTCTTCCACAGGCTCATATCGCCTGAGAGCAACCCGAAGTTGGCACTCTCGAAGCCATCGGAGCAGATGGTCCAGTCCACACCGAGATGGTTCATGATCTTGGCGGTCGCCAAGAGCCCATTGCCATTGGCCACCAAATCCACAGCGGAGCTGAGCACCATGACCTCGGCGGACTCCTTGTCCAGCGGGATGTCGACACCCGCACGCTCGCGGATCATGTCGACCATCTCCTTGAGCTTCTCGGGCGAGGAGCCGAACACCGTGCCCTGATGCTTTTGCTCCATGCGCAGCGTCGCCAGTTCCGGCGGCACCAGTTCAGCGGCCACCATGGCGCTGCGCATGTGATGCACCAGCGAGGCGGTGTCGATGCCCATTGGGCAGACCATGGTGCAACGCCCGCACTCTGAGCAAGAGTCGTAAATGAGTTCCTTGGCCTCTTCGAAATCCGACAGCTTCACGGGCTTGCTCACCAGCCGATGCCACCAGCGCATGGGACTGAGCTCGCGGTGATAAACGCGCCGATAGAGGTCCATCTTGCGCATGGGTGCGTACTTGGCATCCTGCATGGACTGGAAGTAGTGACAAGCATTGGTGCACTGCCCGCAGTGGATGCAGCTTTCCAGCCATACGGCCTCGTCGGCATTGGTGTCGGCGATGAGCGTGTCGATGGCGCCCTGCAGGCGCTTCTCCTCGGTCTTGGTGGGCTGCGGCGCCATCTCGCGCAGCATGCCGATCTGCCCCGCCAGGCCTTGGTAGACCTGCTCAAAGCTCGGAAAGATCTGTGTCGTTGCAGTGGCGCTCATATCCGGACCCCCTTATGGGCGTAAGCCAGCCCGCTCTGGGCGCGGGAGAAGATGAACCAGAAGGCGTGCATGAGCTTGCTGAACGGCAAATAGGCGAACAGCAATGCGGAGCTCAGGATGTGCAGCGCCAGCATGGTCTCGTAACGGAAGCCGACGTGCGCGAAGGCCATGAGCCCCGTCACCAAGGGCAGCGCCACAATCACCCAGGTGACATAGTCGCCGACGGTGGAGTTGTAGATGGCGGGGTTGCTGAGCCGGCGCACGATCAGCGCCAACAGCGACACTAGCGCAACAGTGCCGAGCGCCACGCCGATGAAGTTGGGCAATGCAGGCCAGGACAGGCCCGTCAGGCTGGTGATGAACTCGATGTGCGGGACGATACCGACCACCACCAGCAGCGTGGCGATGTGGAAGACGTAGGCCATGACCGTCTGGTAGATGGTGGCGGTCGTGAACTCGCTGCTCGGCCAGGCACGACTAAAGACGGTGCGATAACCCTTGAAGTTGCCGAACGCGTCCCGCGGTCGGGACAGGTCAGCGCCGCGCGTCAGCACCAACACGCCCAACAGGCGCATCAGGATGCCGGCGACGAGGATGATCAGCGATGCGTGGATCGCCGGTCCGCGGGCGAAGTCGAGGAGACTCATGCGTGGTATGCCTCTGGTGGATCATTCGGGGCGGTCTGGGGACGCCGCGCTCTGGGGAACGCCGCGTGGGACCTTGTCGGCGCAGCATCGGGCCACAGCAGGTCCGAGGGGACGTATGCGGTCTGGCGCTGACACCTTGTCGTGCTCGATTGTGTTTTTTGGCCGGCGGCGATCGCACGGTTGACTCCAGGTCCGTCGGCGCGCGTCGGGGCGCACCTGGGGACCTGCGCAGTAAGCCAGTGGATTGCTTCATAGCCGCTCAACTCTCTGCCGCCTCCTCCCCGTGCGCTTGTGCCTTCTTTTTCCGCGCCATCACCGCGGCACCGGCGCCGATGGCGGCACCCGCCACGGCCGCAGCACCCAACTTGGCCCCGTCGCCGAATTGACCCTTGGCTACGGATTCATAAATGCCGCCCATGTCCCAAAAGCCAGGCTCCGAGCAGCCGATGCAGCCGTGGCCGGACTGGATCGGGAAGCTGACCCCATTGTTCCATTTGACATGGGCGCAGGCGTTGTAGGCCACCGGCGCCTTACAACCGAGCTTGTAGAGGCACCAGCCCTTGCGCGCGCCCTCGTCGTCGAAGGTCTCGGCGAACTGGCCCCGGTCGTAGAACGGGCGACGGTAGCAGCGGTCGTGGATGTTCTCGCCGAAGAAGGCCACGGGCCGCCTGAGGTGGTCGACCTCCGGCAGCCTGCCCATGGTCAGGTACTGGGCGATGACGCCGGTGATGGCGAGCGGCATGGGCGGGCAGCCCGGCACGTTGATGATGGGCTTGTTTTTGATGATGTCGCCCGTCGCGACCGCCCTGGTGGGGTTCGGCTTGGCCATGGGGATGCCGCCGAAGGCGGAGCAGGTGCCGATGTTGATCACCGCCGCCGCATCGGCGCAGACCTCTTCCAAGGTCTGCTTGTTGCTGTGGCCGGCCACAGTAGAGCAGTACTCCAAGAGCGGTATGGAGCCGTCTACCAACACCAGATACTGACCCTTGTTCGCTTCCTGGGCAGCCTTGAGGGCGTCTTCCGCAGCATCGCCGGCCGCTGCCTGCAGCGTGTGGTGGTAGTCCAGCGAGATGAAATCGAACAGCAGACCCTCGATGGTCGGCGCATGGGAGCGAGTCAGGGCCTCGGTGCAGCCGGTACATTCCTGGAATGACAACCAGATCACCGATGGTCGCCGTGCGTCCGACAGGGCGTCGGCCATGGCGGCGGCGGTGCCGGCCGGAAGCGCCATCAAGGACGCCGTCGCCGAGCAGAATTGCAGGAAAGCCCGCCGACTCACACCTTGGCTGCGAAGTACGTCGCCCAAGGTCGATTCATAGGCCATCGGAGATCCTCCGTTATTGGTGGTGTACCCAAGTACCCCATCTTGCCGCAATCAGCGCCCACCGATAGGCCGCGTGTCTGCTCGGGCGCGAGGTGGTCCAAAGGGGTCGTACATGTGTCAGATTTTGTGCAGAAAAAACAGAGTGAAACGATAGGCTGAATGGGCTCAGCGCCATCATTGAAAATAACTGTAACCGCAAATTCATTGCTCGCATTGCGCTCCACGAACAAACCTGATGCATGTCAACCCGGCAAGTAAAATCACTTCGAGACGCCTCGTCCTTATTACACAGGGTCTTGGTGTTTTCAACTAGATCAAAACGTAAAATCACGAAACATTGACAATTATCAATCAGGGTTTTTTACTAGTTATTTCTCCTACCAATTAATAAAAAAGCTATTTGTCTAATTAAGAAAATGGCCGAGTACTGTTCGATACGCGGCGCCCCGCCGACTGCCGGCAGCGAGCGGACGGCAGGGATGGAGCAGGAGGGATAGGGTCTCGCGACGGAACCGCTTGAGAGCGGCCACTATTCGCCGGTGCGTCAGGCGTTCGATGTGCCGAGGGCCGAGGGCCGAGGCGCTAGGGCCTAGGACCTAGGGCCTAGGACCTAGATCCTGGGGCCGAAGGCCGAGGGCGGGGACGTGCTCCCCGGGCGTCAGCGGCTGCGCCTTGGTCCTTCCCTCGACTGTCGCCTGGCATGGGAAGCGGTATGGAAAACTCGACGCATTTGCAGACAGCTGGCGCAGCCGAGCAATCTGAACGTTCATGGATCTGAGGGAACGTCTCAGCACGGGGTTGCTGAGCGCGCATAGCACAGCGCCGCCGCCGGTAACCCGGCGGCGGCGCTGTTCGGGGCAAGCCCCGGTGTTTCAGCCGACGGCAGAGCGCCGCCGGCGGCTGCGGTGACGTCAGCTCAACACGCTGTAGACGATGCCGATAGCCGCGAGTGCAAGCACGGCGAGAGAGATGAGCTCACCGGCGTTGAGCTCCTTGAGGACGGTCAGATACTTCATGGCAAGCCTCCTAGATCGTGTTGCCCCGCTGGGGCGCTGATAGTGATTCCCCACCGCGCCAGCATCGACTACACACCTGCCGGCACGGCGATCACCGGTGGCCCATGAGACGCGGCCGCGTCGCCACAACCACCAGGATGGTAAGTATTTTAGAATACACTTATTTACAAAGCCATGCGATTTGTCATGCGCTTCAGTACCCTTGATGTGTCACGCAGGGGTTTCCCGCAACGCACTGCAGGCTTTTCCAGGGGCATGGGCCGGACACTCCGCATGAGGGTGTCGGCGGTGCGCGCGAGATGCTTCAGCCGATTGGAGACGTCATGCGCGGCACGGCTGCGAGCAGTTGCTGGGTATACCTGTGCTCAGGCCGTTCCAGCACGGCAGCGCGCGTGCCCTGCTCGATGATCCGCCCACCGTGCATGACGCAGAGGGTCTCGCAGAGGCGCTCTACGACGGCGAGGTCGTGTGAAATGAACAGATAGGCAAGCCCATGGCGCGCGCGCAGCGCTGCGAGCAGGTTGAGGATCTGCGCCTGCAGTGAGACATCCAGGGCGGACACGGGCTCGTCGAGGATCACCAGCCGCGGTTCGCCGAGCAGCGCCCGCGCGATGGCCACTCGCTGAGCTTGCCCGCCGGAGAGCTGGTGCGGAAAACGCCCCAGCAGGGCCGTGTCCACCCCCGTCTGTTCGGCGACGGCGCGGATGCGTTCGCGACGTGCCTGCCAATCCAGCGCAGTGAGCCCGCGCAGCGTGTCGTCCAAGATATCCGCCAGCCGCCGGCGCGGATTCAGGGCGGTGTGCGGATTCTGGAAGACGTATTGCACGCCGCGCCGATAGGCGGCATACGCTGACCCCCTTAGCGTGTGCAGCTCCTGCCCGCGCCAGCGCACGCTGCCGCTGCTGGCCGGCAGCAAGCCGGCGGCGATGCGCGCGAGGGTGGTCTTGCCGCTGCCGGACTCGCCCACCAATCCGACGGCCGCGCCATTGTCAATGGTCAGGGCCGCCCGGGCTAGCGCCGTGGTCACCTCGGCACGCTGGCCCGCCGGCCACCAGCGCCGGGCGCCGCCGTAGGTCTTGCCAACGGCCTCTAGCGCCAACAGCGGCGCGCTCACGCCGCGTCCTCCACCAGCGGGAATAGGCAGCGCACGCGCCTGGCGTCATCCAATAACCTGAGTGACGGCTCCTGCGCCCGGCAGGCCGGCTGCGCGTGCGGGCAGCGGGGCGCGAAACGACAGCCCGAGACCTCAGCACCGGGCGGCGGCGGCTCACCGGCGAGCGCCGTCAGCACCTTCTCTGGCTGCCCCAGTACCGGGGTGGCGCCGAGCAGCGCGGCGGTGTAGGGATGCGCCGGTTGTCGCAGCAAAGCCGGCGTCTGCGCGTCTTCCACGATGCGCCCCGCGTACATTACCAACACCCGATCACACAGCTGCGCCACCACCGCGAGGTCGTGACTGACGAAGAGGAGCGCCCTGCCCTGCTCGTCGCAAAGCCGGTGCAGGAGGTTCAGGATCGCTTGCTGCACCGTGACGTCGAGCGCCGTGGTGGCCTCGTCGGCGATGAGCAGATCCGGGCCGTGTGCCAGCGCCAGGGCGATGGCGAGGCGCTGGCGCTGACCGCCCGAGAGCTCATGGGGAAAACGCCTCAGGAGCCCCGGCACAGCCTCAAGTCCCACCATGCGCACCAGCGCACCGGCGCTGTGGGCCTGACCCGTGGCGTGCGCACGACGCGTCTCGGCGATCTGCGCACCGACGCGGAACAGCGGATCCAACGCCGTCAGCGGCTCCTGCGGCACATAGGCCATGCGCCGCCCGCGCAGGTCGCGCATCGACGCAGCATCCAGCGCCAGCAGATCCTGATCCTCCAACCGCACCGCGCCCTGCTGGGTCACGCCCGCGGGCAGGAGACGCAACAGGGACAGGGCGGTCAACGTCTTGCCGCAGCCGGACTCCCCCACCAGCGCCACCCGCTCACCGCGGTGCAGGTCGAAATCCACACCCGCCACCGCTGCCGCCGGGCCAGGGATGTCCACGCGCAGGTCGCGCACCGAGAGCAGCGGCGCTGGGTTATCCGCCGCGGTCGAGCGCGCCGGCTGCGACGCGCTCATCGGGGTCTTGGGCAGCGCCACCCGCCGCCGGGGCGACCAGCGCGGGTCCAATAGATCCCGCAGTCCATCGCCGGTGAGGTTGATGCCCACCACCAGCAACAGGATCACGAGACCGGGCAGCACGGCCACCCGCGGATAGGTCGTCAAGAACTCCCTGCCCTCACCCAGCATGCTGCCGAGGTCCGCCGCCGGCGGCTGGGCACCGAGGCCGAGGAAGCTCAGACCCGCGGTCTCCAGCACCATCCAGCCCAGGGTCGTAGTCATGAGCAGGAGCAGCGTCGGCGCCAGGTTGGGCAGCAGCTCCCGCAACAGCACCGCGGCCTCGCCATGGCCGGCGAGTCGGGCGGCGGCGATGTAGTCCTGATGGCGAATGTCGAGCGCCGCACCCCGCACCGCCCGGGCAAAAAAGGGCACGTTGGCCACGGCGATGGCGAGCATGGCATTGGCGAGCCCAGGACCCAGAGCGGCGACGATGGCGAGCGCCAACAGCAGGTACGGAAATGCCATGAGCACGTCCACCAGCCGCATCACCGGGCCATCCAGGAGGCGGCCGAGCCAAGCCGCCGCGAGGCCCAGCAGCGAGCCCACCGCGGCCGCAATGACAGTCGCGAGCGCACCGACGGCGACGCTTGCCTGCGTGCCCCACAGCACCCGGGCCAAGAGATCGCGTCCGAGATGATCCGTCCCCAGCACATGGCCAGGCGAAAGCGCCGGCAGCATGCGCCGGGCGGGGTCCGTGAGTGCCGGGTCCGGGAGCGGCAACAGCGGCGCAGCCAGCGTCGGCAGCAACACCAACGCCAGCAGGAGTAGGCCGCCGAGCATGCCACGGTGATGGGTGAGTCGCCGGAGCCCGCCGCCGGGCCCCGTGCCGCCGCCGGTCGGGCCCCTGCGGCTCATGCGGCCGCGGTGCGTCGATCCAGGGCGTGCTGGGCCAGGTCTGCAGCCAGGTTCACCAGCACGTAGGCCGCCGCCAACACCAGCACACCCCCCTGCACCAGCAGCAGATCCCGGGCTGCAATGGCGTCCACCAACAACCGGCCGAGGCCGGGCCACTGGAAGATGGTCTCGATGTAGACGGCGCCCCCGAGCACGAATCCAGCCTGGAGTCCGATGACCGGCATGATGCGCGCGAGCACGCCCTTCAGCGCATGCACCAGCAGGATACGGCGCTCAGGCAGGCCGCGGGCGCGGCAGAGTCGGATGTGGTCGGCAGCCAAGACATCCAGCGCCGCACCGCGGCCGATGCGGCCGATAACACCCGCCGCCACCAGGGCCAAACTGAGACTCGGCAGCAGCAGATGGCGCAACACGTCGAGGGTGAGCGCGGCGGCACCGATGTCCAGGCCGGCGCGCCAGGGCGTGAGCATACCGCTCGCCGGCAGCCAGCCGAGCCACACCGCAAACAGCAGGATCAGCAGCAGGCCGAGCCAGAACGGCGGCAGGGAGATACCGAGCAGCACCGTCAGCGTCACCACCCGATCCGTGGCTTGGTTATGCCGCAGCGCCGCCAACAGGCCCGCCGCGAGCCCCAACAGCGCGCCCAGGGCCAACGCAGCCCCCGCGAGCAGTAGCGTCGGCCCCAGGCGCTCCAGCACGGCCTCCGCCACCGGCCGCTCCAGGGACACGGCGTGCCCCATGTCGCCGCGCAGCAGATCCGCAAGCCAGGCGAGCCAGCGCCGCCACCACGGCTGGTCCAGACCCAGCTCCGCGCGGAGCTCAGCCAGCCGCTCCGGCGTGGCATAAGGGCCGAGGATGGCCAGTGCCGGGTCGCCCGGCACCAAGGCCATCACCGCGAACACCACCACCGAGACACCCAGCAGCACCGGTGCCAGCAGCAACAGGCGCTTAATGATGTAGCCGCTCATCCTGGGCGCTGTTGGGCCTCAGGCAACGCCTTGCTCGATAGCTCCAACGCGCCGGGGGTGTGCAGATGCGTCACGTGTTCCCCGCTGGGTCGTGTGCCAGGCGGCGCTGGGGAAGGGCCAACGGCCAAGGGGCGGGCGCGCAACCCTGGCCTCAGCGGTTGTTGCGCCTCGGCCCTCGGCCCTAGCCGGGGAAGACCCCACGCGCGTGCCGGCGACCCGGTCACCCTTCGGTCTGAGGCACGCCACATAACCCCCTCCCTATCCCTGTCCGCCTGCGATCATCACCATCCGGACGAGCTCCGCCAGCGAGTCCGCGCGCATCTTGTCCATGACCCTGGCACGGTGCACCTCCACGGTCTTGGCGCTGACACCCAAGGCCGTGGCGATTTCCTTGTTGGAGCGACCGTCGGTAACCATCGTCATGACTTCGTGCTCGCGTGGCGTCAGCTCCGCCAGGCGTGCGGCGATATCCGCCCGCTGGGCGCGCATCGCCCGCTGCTTCTCGTCGTGCTGCAAGGCGTTGCGGATGCTGACGATGAGTGCCTCGTCGTCGAAGGGCTTTTCGATGAAATCCACGGCACCGTTCTTCATGGCCTTGACGGCCATCGAAACGTCACCGTGGCCCGTGATGATGATCACGGGGATGCGGTGCTCGCGCTTGGCAAGGTAGGCCTGGAGCTCCAGCCCGCTCATCCCCGGCATGCGCACGTCCAGCAGTAGGCAGCCCGCCCGCCCTGGATAGTAGGCGTCCAGAAAGGCCTGGGCAGAGTCATAGGTCTCTACCTGCATCCCCATAGATTCGATGAGCCATTGCAACGAACTGCGCATAGCCTGGTCGTCATCGACGACAAAGACGGTCTCCGCTCGGCTCATCGGCCCGCCTCCGCGACCAAGGCTGGCGCAGGCTCTCGCTCGGATGGCTCCAGCTCGTGCTTGTGCTCGGCCCCCGGCTCCGGCGCGTGCTCGACTCGGAGGACGTCCTCTCGACCGTGACACGCCGCCTCGATCACCTCGTGCGCGACCGGGCCATCCGCGCCGGCTCCAACGCCGAGCTCTGGTCCCTCGTCGCCGCGATCGCGAACCACGCCGTCGCCGAGAACGCCCGGACCGAGCGACGCGAGCGGAGCACCCTCGAGTCCGCGTCCGCGCACGCCGCCCGCGACGCGACGTCGCGACCCCAGGCGGCGCACGCCGACGAGGACGACTCGGCGCTCGCCGACATCGTCGGCTCGCTCCAGGACGAGACCGATCGGCGCATCCTCTGGTCTCGGCTGCACGATCATCCCCACGAGCAGATCGCCGAGGAGCTCGGGTCGACCGCCTCGGCGGTCCGCATGCGATGGAGCAGGATCCGCAGGCTGCTCCGGAAGGCGATCCGGTCGTGAGCGATGGGTGCTGATCCCGGCAACGCGGGGCGAGCGGCGGGGAACGGCGAGGAGTTCCGACGCTCCCTCCACGAGATGCTCGAATCGCGCGGGCACCGATCGGACGACGACCTCGCCACCCTGATCCGCGAGCACGGACGCGAACGCCTCGAGCGAGGCCGACGCGTCGAGCTCGCGGACTATCTCGACGCGATCCGCGGGCTGGGGTCGCGCCGCGCGCCGCTCGACGCCGCGATCGACATCGCGCTGCGCGCACGCGCCGGCACCGCACGCCCAGACGACGGCGCCGTCGAGTCCCTCATCCGCGAGCACCCCGACCTCGAGCTTCCCATCCGCGAGGCCGCCGTGCTGGCCCACGCGCTCTGGTCGACCGGAGACCTCGGCGCCGCGCCCTCCCCCGAGGCGGTCCGCGAGCTCCCGGAGGACTTCGGCCCCACGCTCGACGACGGCCGGGCACGCTACACGCTCACACGACGCCTCGGCGGCGGCGCCGCGGGCGAGGTCTATCTCGCCGAGGATCGGCGCCTCTCCGACGACGATCGCCCCGCCCTCGTGGCGATCAAGATCCTGCCCAAGCGCTTTACCTCCAATCAGCAGTACATCGAG
>CAZGCI010000067.1:0-23131 GCA_964524185.1 uncultured Thiohalocapsa sp.
CCCGCAAGGCAAGCCCCTAGCCCCTAGCCCCTAGCCCCTGACTCACCGCTCATGCAAGACACCATCGTGGACCTGATTCGCCACGGCGAGCCGGTGGGCGGGCGCATGATCCGCGGCAACGGCTGCGATCACCCGCTCAGCGCTCTCGGTTGGGCGCAAATGCAGACTGCGGTGGTGCTGGCCGGCGGTGCACGGCCGCCTTGGCACCAGGTTGTGTCTTCCCCAATGGCGCGCTGTCGGGAATTCGCGGTGGCGCTGGCGGGCCGTCTGGGCCTGCCGCTGGCGGTGGAGCCGGAGCTGCGGGAGATCGGCATGGGCGCCTGGGAGGGCCGCCGGCCCGCGGCGGTAGCCGCCGCAGAGCCAAGCGCCTTCTGCGCCTTTCGCACGGACCCGGTAGGCCATCGGCCGCCGGGGGGTGAGGGGCTCGCAGCCTTCCGTCGGCGCGTCGCCCGGGCCTATGAGCGCCAGCTGGCACATTGGCCTGGCCGGCACCTGATCATCGTCTGCCATGCCGGTGTTTCGCGCGCGGTACTTGGCCACGTGCTCGGCGCGGCCGACGCGGCTTGGTACCGCATGACCATCGACTATGCTGGCGTGAGCCGCATCCGCCACAGCGCCTTCGGTGCCGCGGTGGAGTACGTCAACGCACGCACCGCCCGCGTCTGAAACACCGCCGCGGCGGCCTCAGTTCAGCGCAAACGTTCGCGCTACCATCTGCCCTTCGCCATCCGCGGTATGCGCCGCCATGGGCTGCACAACGGGGTTGCATCATGACTGTCTTCGCCTTCCTGTCCGGACTCGCCCTGTACATCGGCATCTCGGTGCTGAGCCGGGCCTGGTTCATCGTCAAGCCCAACGAGCGGGCGGTGCTCGTCTCCCTCGGCCGCGCCCAGCGCTTGGGCAATCAGTCTGTCGATGACCCGAGCCTGAACGACGACGAGCGCGAGCGGTACCGCTATCCGATGCTCAAGATCCTGGGCCCCGGCTGGCACTTCAAGTGGCCCTGGCAGAAGCCGGTGATCGAGGACATCGCCACCCGCTCCATCGACATTACCTGGGACCCGACCAAGACCCAGTCCACCATCGAGGCGGTCACCAAGGACAACCTCACCACGGGCATCGATGGTCAACTGCGCTGGCGAGTCGCGACGAGCAACTTTTACGCCTACTGCTTCGGCGTGGACAGCCCGCTGGAACACGTGATGGGCTATTTCGTCTCGGTGCTGCGCGAGCGCGTTGCGAATTTCGTGGACCCGCGGGGCCAAAGCCTGGTGGATCGCGGGGAGCTGGGGGGGCCAGACGGCGACGGCCCGGAGCTGGCGGCGGAGCTCTCGGAAGGGGTCTCCATCAATGATCTGCGCAAAAACCTGCCGCTGCTGAACGACTACATGGAACAGCAGAGCCGGGCCACCGGCGCGCGCTACGGCATCGAGCTGGACGCAGCGCTGATCACGCAGATCGACCCGCCGCCGGAGGTGGACCGGGCGCTATCGGCCATCAACAGCACCCGCAACCAGGTGGCGGCAGACATCAGCACCGCCCGCGCCGACGCCGAGCAGCAGATCACCATGAGCAAGCGGGCGGTGGAGATTGCGCAGAACAACGCCCAGGCGGAGGTGGCGCCGTTGCAGGAGCTCGCCGCGACACTGCGGGGCATCAAGGCGCAAGGCGGCACGCCGGCGCTCGCGGCCTATATCCGCAACATGCGCATTCCGCTCTTGAGCCGCGCGCAGCGCATTGTGCAGATGACAGCGGCCACCTCTGCAGCGCCTGCGGCCGTCTCTGGAGATCACCATGCCCAATGACCCCACGACCCTCATCCCGGCCTTCCTGGCCGGGCTGCTGCTGATTCCGATCCTGCTGGGCCTGGCGCGGTTTCTCAGTCTCTACACCATCGTCCAAGAGCAGGAGGCGGTGGTCTATACCTTCCTCGGTAAGGTGATCGGGATCTTGCAAGAGCCGGGCATCCAGTTCCCGCTGATGCACTTCGGCCCCAAGGCCATGCTGGTGCCGCTGCTCGGCACCCGCCAGCCGGTGAACATGAAGATCCGCCAGTTCTATCTGCGCAATCAAATGGTCAACTCCGAAGAAGGCACGCCAATGAGCGTCGGGGTCTGGTACGAGACCCAAGTGAGCGACCCGGTGGCCTATCTGTTCAACAACGCCGATCCTGAAGGCTCGCTGGAAGCCAACGTCGCCAGCGCCACCATCAGCACCCTGAGCAACCTGGAGATGGACCAACTGTTGGAAGACCGGCACCAGCTCAGCCGCAAGGTGCGGGCCACGGTCTCGCCGCTGTCGGAGAAGTGGGGCTTCCGCCTGGGCTCCGTCTACATCCGCAAGGTGGCCTTCACGGACCGCGACATGGTCGACAACATCACCGACAAAGTGGTCAAGCGTCTGGTGCAGGTCACCAGCGCCATGAAGCAAGACGGTGAAAACCGCGTCGGGCTAATCAAGAGCCAGACCGCCTACAAGGTCTCGGAGCAGTTGGCCCAGGCCTCGGCCACCCGCCCCGCCGTCGTCGGCGAGACGCTGAACGCGATCGCCGCCGATGATCCAGAGGTGCTAGACGCCCTGATGCAGGTGATGGAGGCCGAGAAGCTCATCGAATCCGGCGCCGCGGTGGATGTGCTGCCGCCGGAGGCGCACTTGCTGGTGTCGCTCGGCGGCGGCGAGGCCAAAGCCAGCGCAGCGGCAGGGGAGAGCAGCACACAGAGCCGCGTCACCCGCTTCAAGATCGACGACGGGGTATTGCCTTAGCCGGCCGTCGGGCGTCGCTGACGCCCACCGCCAACCGACCGGAGCCCCGCCAGTTGGTCGAGGCGGATACAGGGAGGCGTAAAGAGACTGCACCATGGCGGGTCGCGGCTCGGGCGGGCGCGACCGCACGGGCTGCGTGCCGCATGCGACAATCCCGCCCGCCGTCCACCGCAACGCCTGCCCATCGCCCTTGCACCCACTCAAGCGACTCGCTTCCCAAACCGCCGTCTACGGCCTGAGCAGCATCCTCGGCAGGTTCCTCAACTACCTGCTGGTACCGCTCTACACCTACACCTTCGTGCCGGCGGATTACGGCGTGGTCGCCGAGTTCTATGCCTACATGGGCTTCTTGGCAGTGCTCATGACCTTCGGCATGGAAACGGGTTACTTCCGCTTCCGGGCCGCCGGTGACGATGACCCGAACACGGTGCTGGCGACGGTGCTGCGCTTCCTGATCCTCGTCAACAGCGGGTTTTTGCTCCTGGCGTTCGTCTTGCAGCAACCCATTGCAGAGCTGTTGCGCCACGCCGACCACCCGGAATACATCTGGTGGGTCGCGGCCATCCTGGCCATGGATTCTGTCGGCAACGCCGCCTTCGCGCGGCTGCGGGTCGAGAATAAAGCCTTGCACTTCGCCGGCATCAAGCTGGTGGAGATCGGCGGCAATATCGGCCTCAACGTGTTCTTCATCGTCTTCTGCCGCCAAGCCTGGGAGGCCGACCCGCAATCGACCCTGGGGCAGCTGTGGCGACCTGAGATCGGCGTCGGCTATGTGTTTTTGTCCAACCTGGCGGCGAGCGGGCTTAAACTGCTGCTGCTCCTGCCGCAGTTCCGCGGTGCCCTACTCGGCTTCAACGTCGCGCTATTCCAGCGCATGCTGCGCTACTCCCTGCCGATGGTGGTGATCGGCATGGCCGGCATCGTCAACGAAATGCTGGACCGCGCAGCACTGAAATACCTGCTGCCCTACGACGACGCCACCAACATGGCGCAGCTTGGCATCTACAGCGCCTGCTACAAGCTCTCCATCCTGATGACGCTCTTCATCCAAGCCTTCCGCTACGCCGGCGAGCCCTTCTTCTTCAGCTACGCCAAGGAGCGGGATGCCAAGCAAATCTACGCACTCGTGCTCACTTGGTTCGTCATCTTCTGCGTGTTCATCTTTCTGCTGGTCACGCTCTATATCGACGTCTTCCAGTACTTCGTCGGTGCCGCCTATCGGGAGGGCCTCCATGTGGTGCCAGTGCTGTTGCTGGCAAACCTGCTGCTCGGCATCTATGTGAACCTGTCCATCTGGTACAAGCTCACGGACCGCACCCTGCTGGGCGCCGGGGTGGCGTTGGCGGGCTCCGGCATCACCGTCGCATCCCTATGGCTGCTGGTGCCGACGCTCGGTTACGTGGGTGCCGCCTACGCACATCTCATTTGCTACACAGCGATCGTGTTGCTGTCCTACGGGCTCGGCCGGCGCTATTACCCGGTGCCGTATCAGGTGCTGCGGGTGCTGATGTATATTGTGATCGGCGTCGGGCTCTACGCCGCCGCACGGTGGCTCACCGAGTCCCTGCCCTGGAACCCCTTCGCCCTCGGCTGTCTCTTGCTGGGCCTGTACCTCGCCGTGGTGGCGCTGCTGGACGGCCTGCCGCTGCTGAGCAGGGCACCTGCCAGACCAAAGACCGCGGCCGGGCGGTTGCAACTTGCCTATTCCCGCCGTTACCTGCGTTAGGGTCTGGGGCATAGGCAAGCAAGTCCACTGTCGACCGCCCGCCGTAAGGCCGCCTCCATGGCCGTCTCTGTGACGGGCAGCGGCAGGGCGGCAAACACGGGGAAGCGCTCGCGTAACCCATCGAGCTTGTGCTGGTATTCGGGCTGGTAGATACAGATGACCCGCACCTCCGGGTGCTTCTGGAGCCGCGCCATGAGCGTCTCCAGGTTGCTGGTGCGATCGCGAAAGTCGGACTGGAAGTTGTACTCGGCAACAATGACATCGGGCACCCGCCGCTTGAGCGCGGCCTGCGCTTTGCGCTGTGAGCTCACCAACGCGGCCTCGAAGCCCAAACGCTTATAGAGTGGCGTGAAGTTGGGATACCCGCCGAGCTCGATGATGGCAAGCAGGTGCGGCGGATGATCTGAGCGTGGGGCCATGGGAGCACAACTTCGGCTTCAGCGGACAAGGCCAGTCGGACCGAGGCAGGGCGGGACGAGCGCCAGCGCTTGGACTTGGGCGCTCGGAGTGCGCACCGCCTCAGGCAAAGACCACCCAGGTGGTCGCAATGTACTTCACACCAGCGTCGAGGCGATTGGCGCGGTGCTCGTGGGTCCAGAAGGGGGGGAACAGGATCAGCTTGCCACGCTCCGGCCGCACGCTGAGCCCTTGGTAGAGAAACTGAGTCTCGCCGCCGGGGCCAGGGACGTCGTTCAGATACCAAATGGCGACGAGTTGGCGTTGGCTCAGCTCATGGCTGCCGCCGTCCACGTGCCAATGGTAGAACTGCCCGGGCAGGTAACGCTGCACTTGATACCCGAGGTCTTTGAAGGGCCCCTTGAAGTAGGGATAGGTCTCGCGAAACTCCTGCATCGCGGCGGCCAGCGAGCGGAAAAACATCTGGTCTACATCCTTCCAGTTTTCCTTGTTGCTGACCACCAGGTCCGTCGTCTGCTTGATGGCGACCATCTCCTCCCGCAGCTGACCGACGCGCCCGGCGTACTGCTGCTCCGGATTGGCCTCGAAACGGCTCACGATCTCGTCGCAGAAACTGGGCGGCAGGGCGCCTGGACGCGCGAAGACAAAGCTGCCGGGCGCAAGCTCCCGGAGGCTCCGCAGCGGCGGAATGCGGCGTTCGGGATCAAGCTGGCTCATGGTGTTCTCCGACTTAGGCTGTCGCCATGGGCACCTGCTGGAAGGGCGTGCGGTCCGGCCGCCCGTCTGCGTGCAGGAACACCGCCACGGCATCGAAGCCCGG
This sequence comes from uncultured Thiohalocapsa sp., assembly GCA_964524185.1. Classification (GTDB taxonomy): domain Bacteria; phylum Pseudomonadota; class Gammaproteobacteria; order Chromatiales; family Chromatiaceae; genus Thiohalocapsa. The sequence goes on from CAZGCI010000067.1 coordinate 5,727, forward strand.
ATAGGCGGGGATGGCGACCAGGCTGCTGGAGCAGGTGCCATAGTCACCGCCCCCGAGCTGAATGTTTCCAAGGTTCATGGCGGCCCAGCGCGCCGCGCCATCGGCGTGCGCCGGAGCGCACTGGCTGAGCAAGTCCACCCAGTCGCGCCAGTCACCGCCATCGGCTGCGGGTGCGGGCGTCGCTGCCGCACGGAATGCCGGCAGGAAGCGTGCGATGCACGGATCGGCCCTGTCGTTCAGGTCGCTTGCCGTCAGCATATGCAGGCCCGGCGGGACGGGATGAAGGCGGATCTCGCCGTCGCCGCCGTGGCGCACCCAGTAACAATCCCTGGGGTCGCCGACGAGCAGATTGAACGGCCGGTAGGCTTCCGGGTGCAGGTCTGCGAGCGCACCCGCCGCCGCCTTGGCCTCTGCATGATCCAGGGCCTCCAGCGCCAGCTCGCCCCGGCTGCGACGGCCGGCCTCGGGGCCGAGGGTGCCAGTGCGGTTCAGCACCGCCGCGACCAGCCCGTGGTCATTCACGCCGAGCCAGCTGCCGTCGGCGAGTTCATCCAACCCGGCCACCACCTCCGGACGATCCGGCCAGTGCCGCGCCGGCGGCTGCGACGGCCGCGTGCGCAGCTCATCGCGGTTGGCTGCTACCAACAGCGGCCAGTCGTGACCGGGACGACGCAGGATAACGACCGTGCACATACTGAGTCGGCGGGTCTAAAGACTAGCGAGGCGATGCCTCAGCCCGACGAGCGACTCGGGCGTCGGCGCGCCAGCGGGTCGTTCGCTGGCCCGGGCCAAGGGCCAAGGGCCAAGGCGCGGACACACGTTGCTGCCATCAGCGGTTACACCTCGGCGCTCGGCCCTGGGTCCTGGGTCCTGGGCCTTCCTCAAGGCCTATCGTCCACCACCTCGCCTTCCTTCACCGCCGGTGTTGGGAGCAGATCTGCCCTACTGACCCCGAGCCAGACTGCGATGGCCGTGGCGATGTAGATGGTGGAGTAGGTGCCCACCAGCACGCCGATGATGAGTGCCAGCGAGAAGCCCTCGATGGCCGCACCGCCGAGGAAGTAGAGCGCTAGCAGCACCAGCAGCGTGGTGCCCGAGGTGATGATGGTGCGTGAGAGGGTCTGGTTGATGGAGCGGTTGCAAATCTCGATGACCGACCCCTTGCGCATCTTGCGAAAGTTCTCACGGATCCGGTCGAAGATGACGATGGTGTCATTCAGCGAGTAGCCGATGACGGCCAGCACCGCAGCAAGCACCGTCAGGTCAAACTCGATAAGAAAAACGGAGAAGATACCCAGGGTGAAGATGACATCGTGCACCAGCGCCGCAACCGCACCGAGGGCGAAACGCCACTCGAAGCGGAAGGCGACATAGATGAGGATGCCGATGAGGGCGAAGAGCACGGCAAGTCCACCCTGTTCACGCAGCTCCTCGCCCACCTGCGGGCCGACGAACTCCACGCGCCGGAGCTCCACCTCACCCGCCGCGGCGGCGCTCAGCACCCGCAGCACCTCGTCGCTCTGCTGCGCGCTGGTGGTCTCGCCCTCCGCCACCGCAGGCAAGCGGATCAGGATATCCGTGCGTGTGCCGAAGTATTGGACGATGGCGTCCGGAAAGCCGTTCTCGGTAAGCGTGCCGGTTACGTCGACGATCTCCACAGGCTCCGCATATCCGAGCTCGATGACGGTGCCGCCGGTGAAGTCCAGGCCGAGCTCGAAGCCGCGGAAGAGCATCGAGCCGAGGAAGAGCGCCAACACGACGCCGGAGAGGACCGCGGCGATGTGCCGCTTGCCCATGAAATCGATGTTGAGCTCCTTCAAAATCTGGGCAGGTGCCATGATGCGTAGTCCTCAGATGGCGAGCTTCAGATGGCCAAGTGCTTCAGGCGGCGGCCGCCGTAGATCAGGTTGATCAGCGCGCGGGAGCCGAGAATGGCCGTAAACATAGAGGTGACGATGCCGATGAAGAGCGTGACGGCGAAGCCTTTGATCGGCCCGGTGCCGAAGCTGAACAGCACAACGGCAGCGATGAGCGTGGTGACATTGGCATCGACGATGGTCGACAAGGCCTTGTCATAGCCCGCATGGATGCTGGCCTGGGGGCTGGAGCCGTTGCGTATCTCCTCGCGGATGCGCTCGAAGATCAGCACGTTGGCATCCACCGCCATGCCCACCGTCAGCACGATGCCGGCGATACCGGGCATGGTCAAGGTCGCCTGCAAGGCCGACAGCACGGCGACGATGAGCACCAGATTCATCACCAGAACCACGTCGGCCACCAGGCCAAACACGCGGTAGTACAGCGCCATGAACACCACTACAAGGAGCAGGCCGATCAGTACCGAGCGGAAGCCCTGGTCGATGTTGTCTTGACCTAGGCTTGGGCCGATGGTGCGCTCCTCGACGATCTCGATGGGCGCCGCCAGGGCGCCGGCGCGCAGCAGCAGCGCTAGGTTGTGCGCCTCGTCAGAACTGCCCAGACCGGTCGTCTGGAAGCGCCGACCGAAGGGCTCCAGGATGTTCGCAACGCTGATGACCTCCTCGGAGCGCACCCGTTCCCGGACGGGCTCGCCGTCGACCATGCGCGTCACGGTGCGGCTCTCGATGAAGACCACCGCCATGGGCTTGCCGACGTTCTCCGTCGTCACGTTGCGCATGCGCCGGGCGCCCTGCCCGTCGAGGTTCACGAAAACGGCCGGCGAGCCGGACTGCTGGTCGAAGCCGGCGGAGGCGTCCGTGATCTGATCGCCGGTGACGATGACACGCCGGTTCAACAGGATGGGTTGGCCGTCGCGCTCCCGATACAGGGCCGACCCCACCGGCACACGGCCATCGAGGGCATCGCGCACATCGTGCTCTGTGTCCACTAGGCGGTATTCAAGGGTGGCCGTGGCGCCGAGCAGTTCCTTGAGCCGGGCCGGATCTTGGGCGCCCGGCAACTGCACGACGATGCGTCGGTCACCCTGGCGGGCGATGATGGGCTCGGCGACGCCGAGGGCGTTGACGCGGTTGCGGAGCGTGGTGATGTTCTGTTTCAGCGCAAAGTCCTTGACCTCGTCCTGGATCTGCGGCGGCAGCGCTGCGTAGAGGAAAAAGTTACCGCCATCCTGCGCACCATCTACCGACAAATCGCTGAATTCCCTGCGGATGATCCGCTGTGCCTCGTCCCGCGCGGCGGCTTCATTGAATCGAACGGCGATGCGGCCGCCGTCGCGGGTGATGGTGAGATAGCGCACCTTTTGACTGCGCAGCTCGGTGCGTATGTCGCCGGTGTAGCGCTCCAGCGCCTGGTCAACGGCTGCATCCATATCCACGTCGATGAGCACGTGGATGCCCCCGCGCAAATCGAGACCCAGGAACATGGGCTGGGCGCCGAGGGCCGCGAGCCAACCCGGCAGATCGGGAGACGTGGTGAGTGCGCTGTTGTAGCGGTCCGCCAGGGTCTGCTGCAGCACCTCTTGCCCTCGCAGTTGTTCGCTCGGCGTGGTAAAGCGCACCAGAAGCTTGTCCTCCGACAGGGTCTCGATACCCTTGACTGGGACGCCGGCGTTCTCCATTGCGACGGCGATTTCTGCGGCGCTGGACGCAGTCACGGGGTTGTCGCGGGTGCCGGTGAGCTGGATCGACGGGTCCTGCGGAAACAAGTTTGGCAGCGCAAACAAGAGCCCGACCAGCACGACGGCCAGGATCAGCAGGTTCTTCCAGAGTGGATAGCGATTCATGATCGAGACTTCTCGGCGGCTTCCGTTTGGGGTCGCTTACTCGGCGCTGGCGCAGGGCGTCATGAACGCCCTGTCGGCGGCTCAGTGGGACAGCGGGTAGCGATGGTGGCGGCGCGGCGCGTTGCGCAGCCGGCGGCTATGGGCAACCGCGACGCCGGCAGCGCGATCCGCCGCCGGCGTGGCGCCAGCGTGGCGCGTTAGAGCTCTTTCAGCTGGCCCTTCGGCAGCAGCACTTCCACTGCAGAGCGACGCACCTTGATGCGCACGTTGTCGGCCACCTCCAGCTGAGCGAAGTTTTCGCCAAGCTCGACGATGCGCCCGGCAACGCCGCCCATGGTGATGACCTCATCGCCCTTGGTCAGGCCTTCAACGAGCTTCTTGTGCTCCTTTTGCCGCTTGATCTGTGGACGGATCATCAGGAAGTAGAGGATGACGATGAGGCCGACGGGGAACAGCAGCCCGAGCAGTGGATCGCCCATCGCGGCGTCACCCTGGGCCATGGCGTCGGAAATGAAAAAACTCATGCTGAGTCCTCGCTGCCGCGCTGTTGCGCGGATAACAGAACGGGATAGGGGAAATCGAGCCGCGCATTATCGCATATCCGTCGGGGCACGGGCGCTTGCGGCGGGCACGCGGCTGCTGCCGGGCCCTGTCGTCGGGGCACGCGGACCGTGCAGCCTCGCAACGGCGCGCTGCCTCGCCGTTGCAGCCGGGTGCGCGGGCTATCGCGCCGATCAATCGCGCCGACAGTTGGACGTCAGACGCCGCGTCCGGGCGCCAGCTGCGTCAAGGTACCAAGCTCGATGGCGTTGCGCAGGCGGCGCATCAGGTCTTGATAGAAGGTGAGGTTATGTAGGGTGTTGAGTCGGCTGCCGAGGATTTCGTTGCATTTGTCCAGGTGGTGCAGATAGGCGCGGCTGTAATTGCGGCAGGTGTAGCAGTCGCAGGCCGGGTCCAGCGGGCCGGTGTCGGCCTTGTGGGCGGCATTGCGAATGCGCACCGTGCCCTCGCTGGTGAACAGGTACCCATTGCGCGCGTGTCGCGTTGGCATCACGCAGTCGAAGAGGTCGATGCCGCGCATCACGGCCTGGAGGATGTCAGCCGGCGTGCCGACGCCCATGAGATATCGCGGGGCCGCCGCCGGCAGCTGGTCTGCCAGGTGATCCAGCACCAAGAGCCGATCGGATTCCGGCTCGCCCACAGCGAGCCCGCCAACGGCGTAGCCATCGAAGCCGATCTCCATGAGCCCATCCAGGGAGCGGCTGCGCAGCTGCGGATACATGCCGCCCTGGACGATGCCGAACAGCGCCGATGGATTGTCGCCGTGGGCCTGCCGACTGCGGGCGGCCCAGCGCAGGGACAGTTCCATGGACGTGCGGGCGGCGTCGACGTCTGCCGGATACGGCGTGCACTCGTCGAAGATCATGACAATGTCCGAGCCCAAGGCACGTTGCACGGCCATGGACTCCTCCGGCCCCATGAACACCGGGCTGCCGTTCACCGGCGAGCGGAAGTGAACGCCTTGCTCGGTGATGCGGCGGAGGTCGCCGAGGCTGTAGACCTGGAAGCCGCCGGAGTCCGTCAGGATCGGCCGCTGCCAATGCATAAAGGCGTGTAATCCGCCGTGGGCCGCGATGACGGCGGTGCCGGGCCGCCCCATAAGATGAAAGGTGTTACCCAGGATGATCTCGGCACCGAGCCCTTCGAGCTCCTCCGGGGTCATCGCCTTCACGGTGCCGTAGGTGCCCACGGGCATGAAGGCGGGTGTCTCGATGCTGCCGCGGGGAAAGCGCAGCCGCCCGCGGCGCGCATGGCCATCGGTGGCAAGCAGGTCAAACTGCATCGCTGTCGGCGCGGCCGTTGTCGCCAGGGCGCGTCGGCTCCTGGCCGGTTTGGAGCCATTGTGCCAGACCATGCAGATCGTTCACCGTCAGCAACGGGGGCGATAGCGCCTCTGGCCACGGCTGGTTGTTGCGGTTCACCCAAACCGCGGCGATGCCAAGCTGCCGAGCAGCCTCGACATCGCGCACGGGGTCATCGCCCACATGCAGGGTCTCAGCAGGACCGACACCGGCCCAGTTCATGGCCAGCTCGAACAGGGCCGGGGCCGGCTTCGCAGCCCCGGCCTCCGCGGCGGTGAGCGTCCGGTGAAAGGCATCGCGCAACGGGGTTTGGTGAACCTCGGCGTTACCGTTGGTGACGGCAACCAGGCGATGCCGCTCGCGCAGACGCATGAGCACCGGCCCCGCATCGGCATAGGGCTGCACGCGGTTGCGATGGCGTTGAAACAGCTCCATGGCCCCATCAGCCAGGGCTGCATCGTACTGCAGCTCTGCCAGCAGCGCCTGGAGTGACAAGCGCCGCACCAGGGTGACGTCGTGGGCGATGTCCGGTCGCTCGGTCATCAAGGTGCGCCGGTGCGCGCGCAATGCGTGCGCGTCAAAGCGCTCGGTGAGCCCCGGTGCCTGCTCGGCCAGCCAGGCATAAAGGGCCTCCTCGGCAGCCTGGATCACCGGCGCGCAAGGCCAGACCGTGTCGTCGAGATCGATGGTGATCAGACGCACGACACCCGCCTTCCCGTCGGCACCGACCGCTTGGCGACCTGCGGAAGTGGGCCCAGGGCTGTGATCACGGGCAAGGAGGTGCGAGGGCATGGCTTGACCTGTTCTTGGTAACCAAGGGCAGACTCCCAATTCTGCCCCCAAGGACGAGTTGGCGAAACTCAGAGGCTGTGCAGGCATGCGCTCCCCGTCGGAGACGCGCTGGCCAGCAGCGGGGACGCCCCGCAGGCGTTGCGGCTGCCCCCCGGCCTGCCGGAAACCGCCTGCCGGAAACCGCCTGCCGACACCGCAGAAAACCATCGGAGATCCGCAATGTTCATGTTTCGCAAGAAGACCGAGATGCCGAGCCCCGATGAGGCCCTGCCCGGTCGGGAGACCGCCATGCCGGTCACCAACCGCCACTACGTCAACGGCAACCCCATCCAGCCACCGTTCCCGACGGGCATGGCGCTGGCCGTGTTCGGCATGGGCTGCTTCTGGGGTGCCGAGCGCATATTCTGGGAATTGCCTGGCGTCTACAGCACCGCTGTGGGTTATGCCGGCGGCCACACGCCAAACCCGACGTATGACGAGGTCTGCTCCGGCATGACGGGCCACAACGAGGTGGTGCGCGTCGTGTACGACCCGGCGGTGATCGACTACGAGCAGCTGCTGGCGACCTTCTGGGAGGGCCACGACCCGACCCAGGGCATGCGCCAGGGTAACGACGTGGGCACCCAATACCGCTCGGGCATCTACTGCGCCGATGCGCACCAACTCGCCGCTGCCCGTGGCAGCGTCGCGCGCTACCAGTCGGCGCTGGCGGCATCCGGTCGCAATGCGGGCATCACAACTGAGGTCCTGCCAGCACCGGCGTTCTACTACGCCGAGGACTATCACCAGCAGTATCTCGCGAAGCATCCCGGAGGCTACTGCGGCCATGGCGGTTGCGGCGTGCGCTACCCCGCCGCAGCATGAAGCCACTCGTCGGCGGCCTGTGGTTGAAACGCCATTGCGATTTCGCAATGCACATCGGGCAAGCTGTGGACATGCTTGACCCATGATGTGTCAAGCGCTGGACAACTGCCGGCGGGCGTCGGTTTAGGGCCGACAGCGACGTCGCAAAAAAGGTGGAATGGGGTTGACATGTCCATCGGTATTTAAGAAACTGTTGATGTACTGAAGATTTGCAGTTCTTCAGTGCACTCCTCCATCCTCCTTTGGTGGTAATCTTCAAGCGCGGCGCCAGCCGCGCTTTTTTTTTCCTGCGATCAGTGCGTTAACCTGCTGGAGCGGTGTCCTCATCTCGCCGTGGCACCGCAGCTGCGCTTCACTCAGGCGGCATCTCTCCCCGCGTCAGAAACATCGCATCCCCGTAGGAGAAGAACCGATAGCGCGCCGCAACCGCGTGTCGGTAAGCGGCCATCACCGGCCGGTAGCCCGCAAAGGCACACACCAGCATCAAGAGCGTCGACTCCGGCAGGTGGAAATTCGTCAGCATGGCGTCGACGATCCGAAACCGGTAGCCCGGGCGAATGAAGAGGCGGCTGTCGCCCTGATAGGGCGTCAGCGCGCCAGAGGCTGCGGCCGTCTCGAGGCTGCGCACGGTGGTGGTACCCACGGCCACCACCCGCCCGTCGCGCGCCCGCGTCGCCGCCACCTGTGCGCACGCATGCGCGCTGACCTCGAGCCACTCCGCATGCATGCGGTGCCGGTCGAGATCGTCTTCCCGCACCGGCTGAAAGGTACCCGCGCCGACGTGCAGGGTGACGTGCGCGAGCTCGATACCCATCCCCTGGAGCGTCTCGAGCATGTCCGTACTGAAGTGAAGCCCCGCCGTGGGTGCCGCTACAGCACCCTCGCGGCGCCCATAGACGGTCTGGTAGCGCTCCCGATCGCTGCTGTCATCCGGACGCTCGATGTACGGCGGCAGCGGCATATGGCCATGGCGGGTCATGAGCTCGGCAAAGTCCACATCCGCGCTTTCCAGCAGAAACAGGTCGTCCTCCCGCCCGACGACAATGAGCCGCTCCGCGCCCGCCAGCACCAGCGCTGTGCCGGCACGCGGCGACTTGCTCGCACGCAGGTGTGCAGTGACCCGCCGCGGGGTCACGAGGCGCTCTACCAAGACCTCCACTTGCCCGCCCGTATCCTTGCGGGCGAAGAGCCGGGCCGGAATGACGCGGGTGTCGTTGAACACCAATAGGTCCTTCGGGCTCAGCAGTGTCGGCAGATCGGCAAACAAGCGATCTTGATACTCCCCGCTGGGGCCATCGAGCGCCAGCAGGCGGCTCGCAGTGCGTTGGGCCAGCGGCCGCTGCGCGATCAGCTCGGGCGGCAGATCGAAATGGAAGTCACTGCGTTGCATTCGATACCGAGGTTGGTGGCGGCGGCACGTCGTCCTGCATCGAACCAACACGGCGTGGTGGCCAACGCATCGACAGGACGGCCAGCGCGGCCTGGCGTGGGGAGTTCCGCAGCACCCTGCGAAAGGTTATGATGGCGAGGCGTTGCCGGGGTGGCGGAATTGGTAGACGCAGTGGACTCAAAATCCACCGGTGGCAACACCTTACGAGTTCGAGTCTCGTCCCCGGTACCAACATCGGCAGTGGGCATTGAACGCCCGCCCCAAATCAAACCCTATCCGCTCGGACGAGTGACCCGGACACAGCGCCCGCGCAGTGTCTTTGTTGCCCACCTCACCGCCGCGGCGGCGTCACCACCGCATCTCGAAGACGCAGGCCGCCGCGCCCTGTGCCTGACACTGCACCTCCGTCACCTCGGTGTGACGACTCACCAAGGTGCGGAAGAGCCGCTCGAAGGCGCCTGTGTAAAAGTCGCAGACGGGCTCCTCGGCATGACTGCCGCGACAGATGGGGCAGTCAGCGATGGACACCTGCACGGGCCGGCGCTGCAGCACGCTTTGCGGGCGAAAGCTGAACACGCCGCTGCCGGAAAAGGTCCAGGCATGCTGCGCCACCGCCTTCAGCAGCAGGCGGCTCGCGGGACCCGGTGGAAGCAGACGTAATACGCGCTGCGCGGGACGGGGAATGCGGTGGGCGAGCAGGTAGTCGCCGGTGCGCAAACCGGCGTCGAAGGACACGGAGCGTGCCTCGGCCAGGCCGAGCCGGTGTCGCAACGCCTGCTGCAATGCAATGACGTCATGCTCGTCCACCATCTGCTCGGGCGGATCAGCCAGATAGTGCGCCAGCCCGGCGTCGTTGAATACGGCCTCGGCGTCACCCGTTCGGGCATTCAGTGCTTCGGCAACGCGGATAATGGCGTTCGGACCGATCCGGGCCGCCCCGTCCACCGCAGCCGACGGAGCTGCCAAAGGCGCCCCTGCGGGCCTGCTGCTGACACTCAACGCCGCAGCCGCCTGCGCAGGTGGGCGCGGCGCCGTGCGACCACAGCCCGACAAGCGGCGCGGCGCCGACCGGCGCTCGGTGCCTGTGTTTGGCAGCGCCGGCGCGGGAGGCGTCTTAGTCGGAATGAGAGAAATGCCACCGTGCGCGATCCCAATGGAAGTAGGCGTCCTGTGCCGTGCAGAGCTCGCGCAGGAAGAAACGTCCAGCCTCGGTGACGCGCAGCCCGTTCGGCAACGCCTCCACCAGACCGTCGTTGACGTAGGCCGCGAGACGACGGTACTCGTCGTCCATGCACCCGTCGGCCATGGACTGCGGCAGCTCCAAGTTGCAGATCAGGTGTGAGATGGCATCACGCCGGCGACGCTCTACCTCAGAGAGGCGATGGCCGCGATCCACCGGGATACGGCCCGCCATCACGGCTTGCTGCCAAGCCTCGAGATCCGGCTGGTTCTGCACACAGATACCCTGCAGCTCACCGATGGCGCCGGCGCCTAGGCCGGCGATGTGCGCACTCGGCGTCGCCGTGTAGCCGATGCAATTGCGGTGCAGGCGGCCCTCGGCCTGCGCCAGGGCCAGGTCGTCGGTCTCCAGCGCGAACGTGTCAAGGCCGATCCAGGCATAGCCTGCCTCGGTCAAGGCCGCCACCGCGTTGCGGAAGAGCTGCTCGCGCAGACCGTTGTCGGGCAATTCGTGTACGTCGATGGCATGCTGGTGCGGGCCGTCGAGGGTCTGGCGCGCATAACCGAAGCAGGCGATCCGATCTGGGGCCAGCTCCAGCACGGTCTCCAGCGTCCGCTCGAACGTGGCCAGTGTCTGCTGGGGCAGCCCGTAGATCAGATCGAAGGAGATGCTGTCGAAGCCGATCTCCCGCGCCATCCAGTAGACGTCACGGATGAGCTCCTCCGACTGGATGCGACCGATGGCGCGCTGCACATCCGCATCCAGATCCTGGACGCCGAAGCCGATGGTGCGAAAGCCAAGCGCATGCAGCAGCTCTAACTGACCCGCGGAAGTGCGCCGCGGGTCGCACTCAATGGAGCGCTCCGTGTCCGCGACCAGGTGAAAGCGCCGCTCCAGCATCTCCGCCAACCGCGTCAGCTGCGCCTCGCTCAAGTAGTTGGGTGTGCCGCCCGCGAGATGCACCTGCAGCACATCACGGTTCCCGTTGATGCGCTCGGTCACCATGGCCATCTCGCGGTCGAGGGTATCGAGATAGGCGTCCATGCGGGTGCTGTCGTGCGTCACCGTGGTGTTGCAGCCGCAGTAGAGGCAACGGCCCGCACAGAAGGGAATGTGCACGTAGAGCGAGAGCGTCTCGGCAGGACGCTGGGCAACATCGGCGAGGGCTCGCGCGTAGTCCTCAGCCCCATAATCGCCCCGCCAATCTTGGGCGCGCACCGCGGCCTCGAACCTTCGGCCCCGTCCGGACAAGCGTTGGACCAGTTCGGGGGAGAGCTCGGCGGGCGCAGCAGTGGACATGGAGAAGCGGCCTCTGTGGTTTCCGGGTGGCGGCGGGAGGCACCGATCGGTTCGGTACCGTCCTGCGGGGTGAGTGACCCCGCCGTCTGCGCCCAACGCCGCGGGCGCAGATGCAGGAAGCCGGAAAACCCAAGTGTGCGGCCTCCGGACCGGCGCCGTGCCCTGTTGAGGCGCGCGCGGTAATTCCCCCTGCAAAGTCCGGACCTCCTTGACCCAAAAACGACTCGCCGACGCGCTCCGCAGCTGCTGCAGGCCAACAAGGCTGCAGACCGACAAGTCAGGGGGCGATGCGGCATCGCCGGCATGCTTGCGGTGTAGGCCCGGAGTCTGAAGCCGGTTGTCTGAATCCTGTCGTTCGCGTCCGTGCGTTTGCGGTCTACCGGTAATAGGCGTCAGGCCCGCCGGCCGTTGCCGGGCGGCGAGCCATGCATCCAGCGGCGTCAGTCCTGCACCGGTGCTCCGCAGTTTAGTTGCTTTTGTCGCTTCTGTTCTAAGCCGCCCCGCAGGCAATCGCCGGGGGGCCGACGCCGATGTGACGCTCGAGACGCCTGTCGAGCGCGGCAACGGGGGCGCCGATGCCTGGCTGGTAAAGTTAGACAAGGACCCGCTGGACTTCGTTGATGCACATCAAGCTGCACGCGAACGGTGACCGCGACAGTGGCTGCCCTACCGGCATTGGCCTGAGCGTCTGCGAATCCTATGCCCGACGTTCCGAGTGCATGTGCGGGTGTTGGGGGGCGTCCGCCCCCGGCCAGTTCACTGGTGCACGCACCCTCAGCGTGCGCGTACCGCCAACCGCCCTTGCGCGGGAGGTGACTGCGGTGACTGCTCAGCTGGCACCCGCACCCGGACGGTTGCCGGCACCACGGCGCCCCGAGCGCCCAGCGTCATGGACCGCGGTTGCCGCGCCCTGTCTTGCGGTGGGGCTGCGTCGTGGGCACGGGCGGGCGGGCTTGCCGGTTCACCGAGGCTCGTCGCCGCGGGCTCAGGGGACTCCAGCGCCCAGCGCCAGAGCGCGCCATCGGCAAGCGGCAGCACCAGGAACCAATGCTCCAGGATTGCAAGCGCTAGCAGGGTCGCCGCGAGGATCAGTGCGACACCGGAAAAGTTGCCCGGGAGCAGCTTCACTGCCGAATCCACCAGCAGGCACATGATCACCGTCGCCACACTCACCGACACCGGGAACAACAGGTTCATGGGCCGCTTCGTCAAATAGGTGGTGAGGAAGCGAATACGCTCCGGCAGCCATTCTTCGTTCAGGTTTGGCACGCCGAGGAACAGATTCAGTTTGGCACTCCAACGCATCAGCCAAAGAATGACGAAGGTCCACGTTCCAACCGGATTGACGGCTCCCCAGGTGAGCCAGATCATGACCACGGCAGCGGCAACGATGACGAGCTCGTGGTAGATGCTGGTGGCCAACGCGAGCTGGAATCGACGCCAGCCCCTGCAGTCCGCAGGACAGGGCAGCTTGCGTGGGCCGGTGATGAAGCCCATGAAATAGCTCATCTCCATCCAGCCCCAGATGAGCACGCCGGCCGTAAAGCCCGCGTAGGCGCCGAGCACTGTACCCGTGTCGCGACTCCAGGCCAGCACGCCAAAGGCCGCGAGCAGGACGAGGGTCGCCCCGGCCATGCTCCACGGGTAGGTCCACTCCGGGCGCTTATCCAGGTAGAGGATCACGCCCGTGCTAAACCACCAGAGAAAAAGGGCATAGCCGACGGCGAGCCCGTAGCTCAGCATGACGCGGCACCGTCACCTGGGCAAAGCAGCGCGCGACCCGCAACCATTACTGGGCGTTAGGCTCGACGCGCAGCAGGCGCGCAAAGGCTTCGGTGTTGGTGGGCCCAAAGGCGCGCAGGTCGATCTGGCGACCCGTGAGGGGGTCCTCGAACAACAGGACCCCGCCCTCGCGCAGGGAGATCAAGTAGGGCGCGTCCAGCGGCGCATCATAGGCCTTGCGCTCGCGCACCATGCCGCGCATGACACCCAGCACGAAGCCGTCAACGCCGGACTCCAGCTCTGCGAGGTTGCCATCATCACCGGCGATGCGCACCGTGGTGGTCCCTGCACCGTCGTCGATGAACACCAGCTCGCGACTCTCCACCACGGGTGGCAACGGCGTCTCGGTGCCGCCGATGCCGGTGATCTGCACCATGGCCGCCGCCAAGATCACAAAACCGATCAGCAATGCCGCGCCAATCAGCACAGCGCGCGGGAAGGGTCGCCCCTCGAACGGATCGCTCACGACGTGCGCACCCCGCTCACTGACCCGTCGCCGGTGCCGCACCGAGCTGCGGCGAGCCGTCGGTATTCTCCCGCGCGTGCCCAGGTTTGTGGTCTTCGATCGTTGCCGAGACCTCTCGCGAGGCCTCTTCCGGCTCCGACGCAGCGGCCTCGCGCAGGGCCTCGGCGAGGATCTCCGCGACGCGGTCCACCTCCGGCACACACCGCAACATCGGCTGTGCGTCGAAGAACTGCCATGGGCGTACGTTTGGCCAAAGGATCAGATAGTTCACGTTGTGGCCGGCACCGAGGGTCATTGGGATGTCACCGATACCGCCCGGGTTGCGCCTCAAGCCGGCACTTTCGATGGCCTTGAACGGAATATTCACCGCCATCGGCAACGCGACGCCAAAACGGATCACCACGCGCCGATCGGTGATGCTATACACAGTTGACTTGGCAAAGGCCAAGGCCAACAGCACCAGGATGCCGACGGCCAGCACACAGAGAATACCGAGCCAAAGCCCCGAGAGCAGCACCACCTTCAGCGGCGCCCCAGAGACCAGCAGATAAGCCATGCGCAGAACGATCAGCAGCCCGAAGTAGAGGGCGACCGAGCGGGCGTGAAAGGCCCGCACGGCCAGCGCGCCCCACTGGGGCGCGCCCTGCCACCGGAGCTGCTCCCCCTCGGGGAGCGACTCCGGCAAGCCGGGAACCGGCTCAAAGTCGAACTCATCACTCACAGATACGGCTCCACCCGATCCGGCGTGGCATAGAGCTTACCAGCACCCAGGTAGGCGACGACCTTGTCCTCTTCCGCGAGGGTGATCTGATCGTAGCTCTTCAGCGTCGGGGCATCCTTAAACTGCGCCCCGGTGATGCTGTTGACCTCGATGATGCCCTTCTTGCCGCGCACATTGCACAGCGGCATCGGCGCCAGCACACGCTTACCGCCGGCATCGATCTCGAGGTAACGCACCGCGGGCTCGGCGGTGTCCACCCAGACCTCCTTCACCACGCCGCCCTGCTCGCCATCGCAACCGATGACAGGCATGCCGCGAGGGTCCGGATCGCCCTTGGCGATGCTGAAGTGCTTGGCCACCCGCAGCGGGCGGATGCGCGGTTGACCGCTCTCGGTGAGGTCAGGCTCGTCGGCGCGGACCGCGTATGAGCCGGGGCCGACGTTGGCGAGCATCGGGTTTCCGACGGGGGTCAACGGCGCACCTTCGAAGGCGGCGATGGGCTTGGCGTTCAGCTTGTACTGCGGCCGATCCGGGCCAGGCTTGCTGATGACGGTGCCGGTATGGGGCATTTTGAACTGCTTGGCCTTCTTCGGCATGGGCGGGAAGCCTTCACGCATGACCTTCCCGCGCATTTGGGTCATCTCCATGGGATAACCTTCACGCTTGTCTTCAGTACGGATGTAGAAGATCAGCGCGAAGAACGAGAACCAAAACACGTATAGCACCAGTTGTGCGACATCGATGTAGTTGGTGATGGCACCGACAGGCATGGGATACCTCCATTGGTCGGATGACTAGGGCAGCTCGGCAATGCCGAACCGCGAGGGAGACCGCGCTTCATTGCCACTGTGGGTAACCAGCGGCCCGATTGCGATCAGGGTAGCGAACAGTAAGACAATCTCCAGGTGATAGACCACGGTATAGCCCACGGATGGCCCCGTGAGCACGGACCCAAAAACACCCTGGGCGGCGAAGTGGGTAATGATGTCGCGCAGCGCGCCGCCGAAAGCGATGGCAACCCCATAAGCAGTGGCCTGCACCGCACCCCAGGCGCCGAGTGCCAGACCGCTGTGACCGCCGTCGGCCATCATCATGGCAGCCGTCAGCGTCCCGACGGCGAACAAGCCGCCGCCAAATCCAATGAGCAGAGCACCCGCACGGAATAGCCAGGGCGAGCCGAGCGGATCCGAGAAGATCACCGCCGTGAAGGCGCACACGCCCACCAACACACCCACGGCGGCAAGCCGATAGGTCTCGGCGCCCCGGGTGAGCTGGCGTGCCGCCAGCGCGAAGGCCGCAAGCGTCCCGGCGGCCCAGATGGCCGTGAGCCGGGTGGTCTCGGCCACGGTCAGATCAAGCACCTGCGCGCCATAGGGCTCCAGCAGGATCTCCTGCATCGTAAAGCCGGCGGTCCCGAGGCCCAGCGCCACCAGAAAGCGTGGCACCCGGCCCGCGGTCATGAAGGCCCGCCAGGTGTCGCGAAACGCCGGCCGTGGTTGACCGGATTCGCGCTCGCGACGCATCTGCGCGGCACGCTCGCGATCCCAGCGCTCCTGTTTCCACAGCGCGACGACATTCAGCACGATGGTGGCCACCGCCGCACCCTGGATCACTTGGATAAGGCGCATGTTGCTGAAGTCCGTCAGCAGCAGCCCAAACAACAGCGCGCTAATCAGCATGCTGAGCTGAAGGGCGACGAACAGTAGCGCCACAACGCGCGGCCGACTCATCTTCGGCGCGATGTCCGTGGCCAGCGCGAGCCCCGCGGTCTGCGTGGTGTGCAGACCAGCGCCAGCGAGCAAAAAGGCCATGGCCGCGCCCAGCTGGCCGACGATGGGCGGCCCGCTGCCGCCCTCAGCGAGCAGCAGCAACGCGAACGGCATAAACGCCAGCCCGCCGAATTGCATCAGGCTGCCGAACCAGATGTACGGGATGCGGCGCAAACCGAACGCGGAGCGGTGCTGGTCCGATTTGAAGCCGATCAGCGCACGCAACGGCGCAAACAGCACCGGCAGCGCCACCATGAGCGACACGAGCCACGCCGGCACCCCCATCTCCACCACCATGACCCGGTTCAGCGTGCCGTAGAGCAGCACCATGGTCATGCCGACCGAGCCCTGGAACAGGGCCAGACGCAGCAGCCGCGTCAGCGGTAGATCGGTCGTGGCGGCATCCGAGAACGGGAGGATGCGCGGCACGACGTCCCGCAGAAACCACCGGCGAAGCACTGCCGGCTGCGTCATCATAAGGCCGTGAGCTCCATCGCCTGGGACGTGTAGAACCCACGTTGGATCAGTCGGGTACGCCCGATGTGCCAGCCGGCGAGCCGGGGCTCGGCGTCGATGCCGCGACGAAGCTGATGCTCCGCCACCGGTACGATCGCCGGCGAGCGATCACTGCGCGGGAAAAACTGGCCGACGCCGTGCATGAGTGCCAGCAGCGGCGTGCGTGGCGCAAATGTGAACAGGAGGCGCTCGCGGGCCTGTGCCGCGAGCGCGGCGATGACGCCAAGGGCATCATCGCGTTCGTAGTGGATCACGCTGTCCATGGAGACAACATAGTCGAAGCTCGGCACCTTCGTGTCGCCGTCGACGGGCGCGCCAGACGCGAGCATGTCACCGACGCTGAACTCGATCCGGTCTGCGAACTCCGGCGGGATCCGCTCACGGGCGTTTTCGATGAGCGTCGGCGAGAGGTCCACCGCATGCACCTTGGCGCCGCGCTGGGCCGCTGCCAATGCAAGCATGCCGGTGCCGCAGCCAGCATCCAGCAGCCGCTTGCCCGAGAGGTCGTCCGGTAGCCAGCCGAGCAGCGTGGCGCGCATCTCGTCGCGTCCCGCGCGCACGGTGGCGCGGATGCCGCTCACGGGGGCGTCCGACGTCAGGCGCTTCCAGGTCTCGGCCGCAGTGCGGTCGAAATAGGCCTCCACCTCGGTGCGGCGCTCTTGGTAGGACTGACTCGGCATGGGCGTTTTGCTCGGTGTGGGTGATGGCTGTGCGCTCACTCGCTGGACGCCGTTAATCGAAGCCAAGGAAGTCGAATAGATCGCGGTCGCGCATCGGCGTCACGCTGAGCGGATCGGTGCCGGCGAGCATTGCCTCGGCGAGCTGCAGATACTGCTCCCGCGCGAGCTCTACCTCAGGGCAGGGGTCCATCTCGAACAGCGTCGCCTTCTTCAGACGCGAGCGGCGGATCACGTCCAGATTCGGCAGGTGGGCCATGGTCTTGAGGCCCACGGCCTCATTGAAGCGGTCGATCTGGTCGGTCTCCTGACTGCGGTTGGCGATGACGCCGCCGATGCGGACCTTGTAGTTCTTCGCCTTGGCCA
>CAZGCI010000068.1:0-22413 GCA_964524185.1 uncultured Thiohalocapsa sp.
CCGACAGCGCGACGCCGAAGGCGCGCGTCAAGACAAGTCAGATGGTATGAAAGTTGACAGAAATCGCCTAAGGCGGCGATCTGTGCGGCGATAAGGAATGATGGCAGCTATCGGGCATGCGGTGAGACTCGTGTTTTCGCCGTTCATTCCTGTGGCGGGGGCGAGGCGTGCCGCCGAGCGCTCGGGATTGGACCGCGTTGCTCAGCGGTGGTTGGCAAAAGCGCCCTCCTGCAGCCCGCGCAGGGTTTCCAGGGCCGCCGTGAAGTCCAGCGCCTCGATCTGCCGCAGCAGCTCGCGTCCCTCGCTGGGGGCTTTGGCGCGGACCCAGCCCTCCAGCCAGGGCACGTGGTCCAGGGCACGGGTGTTGCCTGCCTCCATCAGCGCCTCCAACTCGCGCAGGCGCTGGCCCTGTTCCTCGCTCCCTGGCGCGGCGTTCCCTTGGGAAGCGCTTTCCACCGCCGGGATCTCCAGCGCCGCAAGCGCGGCTGCGGTGGCCGCTGCACTGGCGAAGAAGTGACCCCGCAGATCCGCATCGACTGGCCCGTCGCTCGCCAGGGATAGCTCCAGGCGTCCGGCTGCCGCGGCCAGCTCTTCGGCGCCGAGTGCCCCAGCGGCTCCCCGCAGGCGATGCAGCAGGTTGCCCGCACGGGTCCGGTCGCCGGCCTCCAAGGCAGCGCCGATGGCGGTTGCCGCAGCCGGATACTGGGCGGCGAAGGCTTGCACCATGCCGCGCCACGCGTCCGGGGCCTGGCTCAGCCAGCGCTGGACCTTGGCCGCATCAAAACCGGGCAGGACTGGTGCCGCGGCGACAGTTGGAGGCGCCGGTGCCGGAGTGTCGATCACGTCGGCAGGCGACCGCAGCCAGCGGCCCAGCTCGGCGTAAAAGGCCTCGGGCTCCAGTGGCTTGGTCAGGTAGCCGTCCATACCCGCCACCAGACAACGCTCGCGCTCGCCGGCCAGGACATTGGCCGTCAAGGCGATAATCGGCAGCCCCCCGCCCGGCAGGGCGCGGATGCGCTGGCAGGCTTCCAGGCCGTCCATCTCCGGCATGCGCACGTCCATGAGCACGATCTCGAAGTCACCCTGGGCAACCGCGGCGACCGCTTCGGCCCCGTTAGCCGTGACGGTGACCAAGGCGCCGCGCCGGGTCAGCAGGTCGCGCGCCAGCACCTGGCTCACCGGGTCGTCCTCGGCCACCAGCACCCGGACCCCGCGCAGGGACTCCAGCGCCGATACCGGCGCCACCTTCGCCACAGCCCCCTCCGCGGAGCGGGGCAGCGTCAGGGTGAACCAGAAGGCGCTGCCCTTGCCTGTCACGGACTCCAGGTCCAGACGACCGCCCATCAAGGCGACGAGGCGCGCGCTGATGGCCAGGCCCAGGCCGCTGCCGCCGTGGCTGCGGGCGCTCGAGGTATCGACCTGGGTGAAGGCATCGAACAGGTCGGCACGGCGCTCCTCTGGAATGCCGATGCCGGTGTCGGTGACCGCGAACGTCAGCTCCAGCTCGCGCGCGTTCGCGTCCTCCACCCGCACCGCCAGCATCACCGTGCCGCGGGCGGTGAACTTGACCGCATTGCCGACCAGGTTCAGCAGCACCTGGGTCAGGCGCAGTCCATCACCGAGCAGCGTGCCGACCGGCTCCGCCGGCCCCTCGATGCGCAGCGCCAGCCCCTTTTCCGCCGCCGGCTGCTCCACCATGACTCGCACCCGATCCAGCACGTCTGTCAGCACCAACGGTTCCCGCCGCGGCTCGAGCTTGCCAGCCTCGATGCGGGAAAGATCCAGGATGTCGTTGATCAGCGCCAGCAGGGTGCGAGCGGAGAGGTCGATCTTGCCCAGATACGCGCGCAGGGTCGGCGCGGGGTCGGTCTCTAGCGACAGGCGCGTAAGGCCGATGACGGCGTTCAGTGGCGTGCGGATCTCGTGGCTCATATTGGCCAGAAAGTCACCCTTGGCGCGGCTGGCGCGGTCGGCCATGTCCCGGGCGTGCAACAATTCGGTCTCCGCCCGCTTGCGGCGTCGCACCTCCCGGACCAGCCGGCGGTTCCAGACCAGGATGGTCGCGACGATCAGCAGGGCCATCAGCAGCACCTGCCACAGCAGGCTGTAGTCGGGGGCCGTGACCACCTGCCGCAGCAGCCATTTATTGTGGATGGCGGCGCGCTCCTCCGGCGTGATGGCGGCGATCGCGCGGTTGATCAGCGGGAGCAAGGGCTCGTGTTGGCGCCCGACCATCACCTGCAGCGGGAACTCCAGGTCCGTGACCCCGACCAGCTTGACCCGCCCCCGCGGGAAGCCCTCGATCTGCTGGTGCAGCATCGGCAGGATGTCCACCGCGGCATCGGCCCTGCCGGCCGCGACCGCCTCCAGGGCCGCGCGGGTGTCCTCCACCAGCACGAAGTCGATGCCCGGGGAGTGGGCCTCCAGCAAATGGTGGGCGCTGTAGTCCCGACCCACGGCGACGCGCCGCCCGACCAGAGAGGCGGTACCGGCGTAGAGGCCAGCATCGGCCCTACCTGCGATGGCGATGGGATAGCGCTCGTAGGGGTCGGAGAACAGGGCGAAGCGTTCGCGATCGGCGGTGCGCGTGGTGGCCGTGTAGAGGTCGACGTCGCCCCGCTCCATGGCCGCGAGAATGTCGGCGAACGGCTGTCGTTCGCTGCTTTCCACGTGCAGACCGAGCTTGTCGCGGATCAGCGCCCAGTAGTCCTCGGCGACGCCCGTCGGCGCGCCGTCGGCATCGGCAAAGTCGAACGGCATCCAGGCCGAGGCATAGGCCCGGCGGAACCTGGCGGCGCCCAGGTAGGCCCGCTCCTCGGTGTTGAGATCGACCTCGCCGGCGCCGCCCTGCTGAACGAACCAACGGTTCCAGATGCGCTGCTTGGCCGCATCCGGCATCTGCGCGAAGGACTTGTCCAGGATCGAGGCCAGCACGGGCAGACGCCGGCTCACGCCGTAATAGTGCCCGCGACGGCTGTGTTGGCCGTCGAAGACCGCAAACGCCTTGGGCTCGACATTGGTGAGGAGTGCACGACGCAGCAGCGCCTTGCCGGACTCGGTCTCGCTGATGGCGGCATCCGCCCGGCCAGTCGCGACCATGCGGAACATGCCTTCGACGTCCGCCGCGGTGACGATGCGTGTATCCGGCAGGTCCTCGGGATACCGCGCGTTCCAGGAATACCCGGCATAGGTGGCCAGGGTCTTGCCGGCCAGGGACTCCAGGCCCTCGATGTCCCTGGCCTCCTTGCGCGCGAAGATGCTCAGCGTGAAGTCGACAGTTCCTTCCGAGAACAACAGCACCTGCCCGCGCTCCGGGGTCGGATTCACCGCCAGGGAGACATCGAGCGTGCCCCGTTCGGTGCCTTCCTTCACTTGATCGAGCGTCAGGAAGTCGAACTCCGCGCGCATTCCGGCGCGCGCGGCAATGGCGCGCATCAGCTCGACCAGGTAGCCGTCCACGCGGCCGCCCTGCTGTTGGATATAGGGCGGCAGCGGGTAGGCGCCCACCCGGATGGTCGGATTGGCCGCGAGCCAGGCACGCTCGTCTGCGCTGAGGTTCAGCGGGGCCTGCATTGCGCCATTGGCCACCGAGGCCAGCCAGCGCTGGCGAATGGCGATGTGCTGCTCGGCGGGGATGGCGTCCAAGCCCTTGTCGATGAGCGAGATCAGCGGCGCCCAATCCCTGCGCGTGGCCATTGCCTGCCTGTGCTCGCCGAAGGGGGTGGGGCCGGCCATCCGCAGGTTGGTGATGCCGTGGGCCTGCATCTGGTAATCGGTGACCAGCAGGTTGCCGACATAGGCGTCGGCGCGCCCGGTGGACACGGCCAGCAGGGCGTCGCGGGTGCTCTCCTGAACGGACAGCCTGATCGCGGGCTCGGCGGCTGCCAACAGGCCGTGCATGACATAGCCGCGCTCGACGGCGACCGTCCTGCCGCGCAGATCACCGAGATCGTCCATGCCCCGCGCGTCGTCGCGGGTAAAGATCGTCCACGGGGACGTGAGATAGTCCTCGCTCATGGCCAGTGTGGCCAGGCGCTCATCGGTGCGCTTGGCCGCCGGCAGCAGATCGTAGCGGCGCTGCGCCCCGGCCATGTCCTCGAACCCTTCGATCCAGGAGTCCGCGGCGGGAACGAAGCGGAAATCGATGTCGAACAGCCCGCCGATGATGCGCAGGTAATCGACCGCCATGCCCGCGGCCTCGGGGCTGTTGATCTCCCAGGGCGGGTGATCGCCGATGCGCACGCGCACGCTGTGATTCGCTGCCAGCCAGCCACGCTCATCCGCGGTGAGTGCGATGTTCGGCTGCCCATGCTCACCCCACTTGCGCAGGATCATCAGCAACTCCACCGGCTCGATGGCGGCCAATGCCTTGTCGATGATGCCGAGCAGCGGGGCGTGCTCCTTGCCGATGGAATAGCGCAGGTCGAGCCTGCTGCCGGGGACCGGAAACGCCAGGTGCAGGTCCGGCAGCATGTTCTCGTTGGCCACCCAGCCCAGGTTGGCGCTGGAAATCGCCGCATCCACCTCGCCGTTCTCCACCGCCACCGCCAGATCCAAGGGACTGTCCAGCTCCAGCCGAATGATGGCGGGCCATGCGTCGAGCAGCTTCAGGTTCGAGAGGTTGCGGCGCAGCACGCCGACGCGGCGCCCTGCCAGGTCATCCATCGAGCGGATGTTGCGGCCCCTGCGCAAATAGATGAACTTATGCGTGGCGTAGGGACTGGCGCTGAACAGGAAGCGATCCGCCCGTTCTGCATGGCGGGCGGAGGCCGCCAGGCCATGCAGCTCGCCGGCCTCGGCGCGCGCCACCACGCCGGCCCAGTCGCCCAGCACCAACTCGATATTGGCGCCCGTCAAGGCGTTGATGCGTGCGATCAAGTCGGCCTCGATGCCGGCGGCGCTGCCGTCCTTCTCGCGCCAGACGAAAGGTCGCCAACCCGCGTCGCTGCCGATCAGGATGCGCGGGTTGGCGGCGAGCCAGTCCTGCTCCGCCCGGGTCAGCTCGACCGGCTGCGGCGGCGCGGCCGGGAGCGCGGGCAGCCAGCACAGCAGCGCCAGCAGTACTAAAAGGACTCTGGTTAGATTCACGTCGTCTGCTGCTTATCGCGGCTCCAGCCAGAAGGACCGCTGCGATCATAGCGCGAGTAGACGCGCCACGCCGGCGCAACCGGGAGCGCCAGCTAGACTGGGAGCGCCGTCTTTACCGGGAGCGCCGGCTTTACTGGGAGCGCCGGCTTTACTGGGAGCGCCGGCTTTCCAGTAGGCCTCGCGCACCGGGGGCTCGATGCCCCCGGTGCGCGATTCTGCGGCGGTGAATCATCGCCGAGCGGTTGGCGGCATGCCGGCCGCCCGCACGCCGCCGACGCGGCATCGAGCCGCGCCGACGGCGACCCGGCTGGAAAGCCGGCGGTCCCAGTGACAGCCGGTGCGCCTGGTGGCGGTGGACGTTGCGCAGGCGCTGCAGTTGGCAACCGACAGCGGCATCTATGCCTACGACGCCTATGTTCTGCACTGCGCCCGGGCCCTGTCGTATCCGCTGCTGACCCTCGATGCGCGCATGCAGCAAGTCGGCGCCGAGCTGAAGATCACTGTGCTCGGGCAGGAGTGACACGAAGATGCAGGTATTTACCTACTCCGAGGCCAGGCAGAACCTGGCGAAGCTTCTCGAGCTGGCCCAAGACGAGGAGATCGAGATCCGCCGCCGCGACGGCGCCGTGTTCGCGCTGACCGCCAAGCGCCCGCGCTCCGGCTCGCCGTTCGACGTGCCGGGCATCCGCTCCGCCGCGACCACGGCGGATATCCTCGATGCCGTGCGCGAGTCCCGCGCCGAGTGAGCGGCGCGAGCGCAGCGGGGGCGCGTCGGATGGGTAGAGCGCAGCGAAATCCATTATTCCTCTTCGTATTCAGACCCAGATTCCGCACCAACACCGACATGACCATGACCCCAATCACCCGCACCCTGCTCGCCGCCCTGCTCGTCTCCACCACCGCCCTGGCCGGCATCCACACCGAGCGCCTGCACTTCGCCAAGAGCGCCAACAGCGCCGCCATCGAGGGCGGCATCTAGGGCGACATGACCATCGACTAAGTGCTCGGCGCTAGGAAGGGCCAGTCCATGAACGTCAGCATCGCCACGGACAACGGCGCCAATTACTTACGCGTCATCGCCCCGGGCAGGTCGAACGAGGCGCTATTCGTCGGCTCCAGTCCCGGCAACCAGTTCGAGGGCCGGCTGCCGGCGAGCGGCGACGACACGATTCGCGTGTATCTGATGCGCAGCGCCGCGCGCCGCGACGAGATCGCTATTGACCGGCTGGAGATGAGCGTCGATTGACAGGGGGCGGCGTGGCCGCCGTGGGATGGGTTTCGCTGCGCTCTACCCATCCTACGCGCTACCTCCCTACGGGGTGACCGGACGCCAGACGCCGGGCTGTAGGATGGGTAGAGCGAAGCGAAACCCATCGGGGGCGCTGGTAGCGATGTCTGACGGGTATGTGCTACGTTCCGTCCAACGCAACGTGATACGCGGAGGAAGCCATGCCGGCCGTCAGCGTCCGACTCCCGGAGCATCTCGACGCCTTGCTCGATCAAGAGGCGCTGATCGCGGGGTGCGCCCGATCCGACATCATTCGCGAGGCCCTCACGGAATACATTCGGCAACAACAGCATCGGCGGTTCATGGACGCCTACGTCGCCGAGGCGCGTGCCGGCTATGCGGACCCGGCCTTGCTCGCCGAGGTGCGCGAGCTGGCGGATGACGCGCTGGCGCTGGACGAGGAAGGCGTCGCCAGCCTCGAGGCCGCGGCGTCCGAGACCGATGAGTCCTGGTGGCGCTGATGCGCCGCGGCGAGGTCTGGGTCGCGAATCTCAACCTCACGCGCGGCCAGGAGATCGGCAAGGTCCGTCCGGTACTGATCGTCCAGAGCAATGCGCTCCATGCGGGCATCAGCCCCACGGTGATCTGCCTGCCGCTGACCAGTCAGGTCAGGCCCGCGTTCTCCCGTTGGCGGGTCTCGTTGCCGCCTCGCGAACGGTTATTGCGGCCCTGCCAGGTGATCACCGATCAGCCCCGGAGCGTCGATCGGTCACGGTTCGGCGAGGGACCCTTGACGACGCTGACCGGCGACGAGCTGGCGGCCGTCGAGCGCGGCCTGAGGGCGGCCATGGAGCTGTTGGAAGATTAGCGAGCGAAAAGCGTCCAGGCTCGATTCGCCACTGGCCGCGATCGAGGGCGGGTGAGACCGCGCGCCGGGGCCGCTTCTGTTGTCTTCGGCTCCAGTTCCGGCAATCAGTTCGAGGGCGCGCTTTCGACCAGCGGCGGCTACAAGGTCCGCGTCTATCTGATGCGCAGCGCCGCGCGCCGCGACGAGATCGCCAATTACCGGCTGGAGATGATCATCGACTGACCCTCGTCGATCCGCGGCGCCGATTGATGGGTTTCGCTTCGCTCTACCCATCCTACGGGGCTGGAGATAGTGTTCGATTGACCCTCGTCGATCCGCGGCCGCGGCCTGTAGGATGGGTAGAGCGCAGCGAAACCCATCGGGGGTACCACCCATCCCAAGGGGTTGGAGATGATCATCGATTGACGGGCGGCGGCGTGGAGCGCGCGCCAGCTCAGGGATGCAGGTGCGGTCCGGCGATGTCCAGCCTGACCCCCAGGGCGCCGAGCAGCCGCCGCATGGTGTCGAAGCGTGGGTGGGCGCCGGGCTTCAGCGCCTTGTAGAGGCTCTCGCGGCCGAGGCCCGCCTCGGCCGCCACCCGCGAGATGCCGCGGGCCTTCGCCACGTCTCGAACCGCGGCGAGAAAGGCGTCCGGGTCTGGGTTCTCGAGGGCCGCGCGCAGGTACTCGGCGATGGTCTCGTCGCTGTCTAAGTAGTCGCTGACGTCGAAAGGGGCCAATGCCAGCGTGTCGCTTTGGCTCATTGCTTGTGTCTCAATTGCTTCGCGTAGGTCTTGGCCTGGTCGATATCGCGCTCCTGGCCGCCCCTGGTGCCGCCGCAGAGCAGGACCTAGACCACATCCCCGGAGCGGGTGAAAGACTTTCACTGGGAGCGCCGGCTTTCCAGCCGGCCTCGCCGTCGGCGCGGCTCGATGCCGCGGCGACGGCGTCAGGGCGGTTGGTATGTCACCAACCGTCGAGGTACAAATCAACCGCCGCAGAATCGCGCGCCGGGGGCATCGAGCCCCCGGTGCGCGAGGCCTACTGGAAAGCCGGCGCTCCCAGTGAGTCGCGGCGGGTCAGCACGCGCCGATACACAGATGCGACGTCTGCGCAACCCAACAGAACGTTGGCTGGACGAACAGATTGCTTGGTTTGCCGAACCGTTTGGCCTGGCAGCAGTGTAGCCGGGGCAGCAGGGCGTATCCTCCGCGGCTGTTTGGGACGGGGGCCGGCACTCCAGCACGCCCCGGGCGTTGTCGCGACCTTCGGCTCCGTCAATCTCGCCGGCTCGACGATTGACGAGGCCCGCGGCGAAATCCGCAAGCCCGCGCGAAGCGGTGTGATAGTGACGCAACAATGGCGCACCGGGGCGCCGCCGTATCCAAGTCGCCCCGAGCTTGAAACAGAGAGTATGAGTTGATGAATACCTTCCTGAAGATCGCCGCTGTCGGCCTCGCCGCCGTTGCCTTGACCGCCTGCGTGGAAGACTCCACGACCCGTTCGAGCACCGGCATGCGCGAGGCCAGCGGCAATGCCGAGAGCGCCTGCATGAGTGCGGTCAACAGCCGCTTCGACGGCAAGGTCAACGACATCGTCGTCACCAGCTCCGAATTCTCCCAGGCCAATGACCTGGTCATGCTGAAGGCCGGCGGCCAGACCTGGAAGTGCCTGGTCTCCGATGACGGCCAGGTGCAGGAATTGAGCGTCGTCGGCCGCTGAGGCCGGTCGGTCCAGTCCGCTGGCTCCAACGCCCCGGCGTGGGAACCAGCAACGCGTGCAGCTCGACAGGGCCGGAGGATGGGGAGAGCGCAGCGAAACCCATCGCTCTCGAACCCATCGATCCAACACGCATTGCTTCGACATCCAACCCGATTCCAATCACTGTAGGACCCCAAACAATGAAACCATCCACCCTCGCAATCGCCGCCCTCATCGCCGCTGCCGCCCCCATGGCCCTGGCCTCCACCGCCTCGGAGCGTGAATACCAGCGCGGCTATAACGACTGCTCCCAGGGCCGCTACGACCAGAATCAGCACGGCGAGTCCTATAAAAAGGGCTGCCGCGCCGCCGAGGACGGCCAGCCAGCCCCGGCCGCTGCGGGCAGTCACGGGTCGAAGGCCAAGATCTCGGATCTGAAGGGTATGGACTCGATCAAGGCCATCGACGTGATGACCTCGAGAGGTTTCACCAGCGTCGACACCCTCAACCGAGGAGAGTCGATCTACGGCATCTACTACAACGCCAAGACCGGCCAATGCGTCCAGTTGGCTAACGCCACTGACCGGGTGGACAGCGCCGTCGACATTCAGACCCATCCGAAATGCCGTTGAGCGCCCGCCGGCATGGCGACGGACGCGTTGGTCTTGGCTTGCGCTGCCGGCGCCGGGCTCCACGGCCCGGGATACGCGGCGAACGTCGCCGCGCGCGGGCGTAAACCATGGTTGTCGTCTTCAGGCTCGTCTATCTCTGCGCTGCGCTCTTCGCGAGCGCTGCGGGTGCGCTCGTCATCCTCAGCCTCTTCATCCAGGATCGCGCCCCGCACAGCACGGGAATGGTTGGCATCCACCTCACCGTCGGCGTCGTCTTCTTGGGCGTGGCTGTCCTGGTTCTGGGCATACAGCGGCACCTCGCCGGTGTTGCCGCGGTGGCGTACGGGCAAGATGGCGAGAGAGCGCAGGACCTGGTTGCCCACCTCAACCGGCTTCTGGCATACCTCCTCGTGGGAGGCGCCTTTCTCTGCGCGGTGCTCGGCATCATGACCTACGGCATTCTGACCCGCATCGATGAGGGTTTTGCGGTGTTCGGGTGAAGCGCTTCTTGCGTTCCGCGATGGCAATGACGCTGGGTCTGGCAACTGCGGCGGACCATCATGTCGGCCCCGCTTGCCCAGGTTGCAGGAGAGGCCGGAATACCTAGGCACCAACAGCGATTGGAGGTCTTGAACACGATGAAGCAGAAGGCACCGGCGGCCCTGGTTGCCGTCCTGTTCGCAGCCTGGGCGCTGCCGTCCGCGGCGGACTCGACGCAGGCCCGCTGCGAGCTCTACCCGAAGGGCTCCGACAAGCTGCAGTCGATGGTGCCCTGCACCTTCAGCCAGCGGCAGGGCTATATCACCATCACCCGCGAGGACGGTGTCACCCATGACCTCTCCCCGGTCGGTGACACGCCCGGTAACTTCCGCGACCAGGACGGGCATGCGGTCTACCGCCAGAGCGGGCTCGGGGAGGCGGGGCTGATCTTCCGCTTCCCGACACAGAGCGTCTTCGTCTACTGGGACAACGCCGCGAGCGAGTCGGCCACCGCGGACAATGCCACCGCGCCCTTCGCCACCAAGTACGCTGGTGGGGAGTACGACGCCACCACGCTGCTGCGCTGTAAGGCGGCGGGCGACACGGACTTCGGCAACTGCCCGGCCGGCATCCTGCGCATGGACGCCGGGCAGGCGTCGATCGTGATCCAGAGTCCGCGCGGCGAGGAATTCACCGTCAACTTCATAACCGACTATGTCAACGCTACCGTCGGCGCGGTCGATGCCAAGCTCGACGGCGACCTGTGGACCGTCACCCGCGACAACAGCGAGGTCTACGAGGTGCCGCTGTCGGCGATTGAGGGCGGCTGAGCCGCCGTCGGAGCGCTTTGCCGGAACGCCGATGACGCCTGGGCAGGAGGTCTAGGCCCCGTAAAACCGAAGGACCACCCGTTCCACGCTCTCGACTGAACCGAGGTTCATGACCATGTCCACGAAAGACGAATATATCGCGAAGCTCAAGTCCCACATCGAGCGGGCGAAGTCCCTGTTTCGTTGAAGCCTCAGGTGAGACTGGCGGATGGTCGCGCGGCCCGCGGTTCGCGAAACCCGGCGACCTCGCGATCATCCATCCCGTTCCTAAAATTCCCACACGGAGACCTGCATGGAGCTTACAAGCCTGTTGATCTTTCTTGCCATTGGTGCAGTGGCCGGGTGGCTGGCTGGCGTCATCCTCAAGGGCGGCGGCTTTGGACTGCTGGTCAACATCGTCGTCGGCA
This sequence comes from uncultured Thiohalocapsa sp., assembly GCA_964524185.1. GTDB lineage: Bacteria > Pseudomonadota > Gammaproteobacteria > Chromatiales > Chromatiaceae > Thiohalocapsa. The sequence continues at coordinate 11,192 of CAZGCI010000068.1, forward strand.
TCCTCGGCGCCATCGTCGGCGGCTTCGCTTTCGGCCTGCTCGGCATCAGCACGGGCGGCATCATCGGGTCGATCATCACCGCCACCGTCGGCGCGGTCTTGTTGCTCTTCATCGTCGGGCTCGTCAAGAAGGCCGCGTGATGAGTCCCGCGACCCAGGCAGGCCGGTGCCGCATCCCCGTCGGGACCGTGCTCGCATTGCTTGCCTGGGGACCGCTCGCGGGCATCGAGGTGCGGGCTGCGTCCCCGGTCGGGTTCGCTGCCGCCGCGGCGCCGGTTGCGAGCGCCGCCCAGAACGGCGCGTCGGCTGGCATACCGCCCGCCGGCCTGCTCATCGCGGCGGTACCGGCTGGTCAGGCGGCGCCGGTTGCCACCGTCCTCGGCAGGGTCATCGAAACGAACGACCCCGATGCACTAAGGGATGCCATCTTCACCCCACTGCTCGACCAGTATGCCGCGGAGCGCAGTATCCGGGCCGAGCCCCCGGAGATCGACGCCACGCTCGAAGAGATGCGCCGCGGCATGGCGGCAAGCGGTCTGGCGACGGCGGATGACCTTTCGCCCGAGGAGAAGGCAGAAATCGACGCGATGCGGCACGAGATGGCCAGCGGCATCATCCGGCAGTGGAAGCTCAACAAGGCGCTGTATGACCAGTATGGGGGCCGCATCATCTATCAGCAGCTCGGACCGGAGCCGCTCGACGCCTACCGTGAGTTTCTTCGCCAGCGCGAGGCGGACGGCGCATTCGCCATCCGTGATCATGCGCTCGAAGAGTCGTTCTGGCGTTACTTCATCGACGTTTCGATCCACGATTTCATGACACCAGGCGGCGCCGATGAGGCGCGGGCCTTCACGACCCCACCCTGGGAACAACAGCCTTGAGGACCTCCCATGAAGCGATCGACATTCGCCATACTTTCCGGCGCAACCTTAGTCTGCACGGTTGCCTGCGCCCAGACGACCGGACCTGCTGCCGACCTCGGCCCAATGACCTACGACGCCTCGGGCACCATGCCGTGTTCTGCGGGCGAGCCTAGCTACGACCAGGCCTGTGGCTGGCGGGTGCTGCGCAAGGCGGACGGTGGTGCCGAGCTCTGGATCGCCAACATCGCCGTCAGCGACCGCGCGGCCTTTCGGGTGCTGCGCTTCTCGGACGGTGAATTCACCGACCGGGACGGTGACCAGGTCCGGGTCTCCAAGGACGGCGATATGTGGTCGATCAGCGTTGGCCGGGAGCACTACCGGTTCGCCGATGCGCTCATCGCCGGCGGATAGTGCGAGCGCCGATTCGAACCCTGTTTACCGAGTCCGATCGAGCCTGATCGGGCCCCCCGCCTGAAATCGAGATCCAAGGAGATATCCCCATGACACGCTCGTTCTTAACGCTCCTCGCCGCCGTTCTGGTCGCAAGCACCGCACTCGCCGGCGACATCCACACCAAGCGCGTGCACTTCGCCAAGGGCGCCAACAGCGCCACCATCGAGGGTCGCATCCAGGGCCGCATGGACATCGATTACGTGCTCGGCGCGAAGCAGGGCCAGTCCATGAACGTCAGCCTGTCCACGGACAACGGCGCCAACTACTTCAACATCATCGCCCCGGGCAAGGAAAACGAGGCCATGTTCGTCGGCTCCAGCTCCGGCAACCAGTTCGAGGGCACGCTGCCCGCGAGCGGCGACTACAAGGTCCGCGTCTATCTGATGCGCAGCGCCGCGCGCCGCGACGAGATCGCCAACTACCGGCTGGAGATGATCATCGATTGACCGGCCGCCTATGCACCTTCCGATGTTCGTTGCGCCGCCGTTATGCCAAGAAGCAGCTCGGCGAACGCCAATGTATCAGGAGACATCCATGATTTCGCGCAGCCTGCTCCCGCTCATCCTTGGCATCGTCTTCGCCAACGGCGCCATGGCGGCATCGCTCGACTACATGATGGAAGACTGCAAGTACAGCTCGCAGGTCTTCTTCCAGGATTTCGACGCGCAGTCCGGTGTGAAGTACGAGGGGCAGCGCGCCGATGGCACCCATGCCGTCAACGGCACCATCTACCTCGAGACCCGCAGCGGGAACTTCCAGTGCTCGTACAATGCCACCGGGGACACCATGGTTGGGTTCTATGCCGAGGGCAAATCCCAGCCGACCTTCGTCAAGGGCGGCGGCAGCCCGTACATGAGCCGCTGAGGACGCACCGCGGGCAATGACCGCGGCACCGCGCGTGACGTGCCGCCTATCGCAAGCCCACTCTCAGCGACACGGCCGCGATCGTGGACGCCCCGACCAATACCATCAGCGTCTCCTGGTCTGCCTGTTTGGTGCTTTCCGACGCGATAGCGCTTGCGGGGTGCCGAGAACCGGTCGGGGATTACCTGCCGCTAACGGCTATGGCCCGCGGCGGCTTCGTGACCGACGAAGGGGCTTTGGCCGAGATGGACGGACGGGCCGTCCGGCTCAGGGGCTTCGTCGACCATGGCAACCTGTGCGGGGACGAGGACGCAAAGGGAGACACTGCTTGGTGAAGACGTTCAGTTCGATTTCGGCCACGTCGAGCCAGCTGCCGTGCTTTGGCATGTAGTGAATTTCTAGTCGCTCCAGCAGGCGCCGCGCCTCGGGCGGCTCGAATGCCTTGTACAAGCGGATCACGGCATCGACGGCTTCAAGCCCTATATCGCGCTGGCCGTGGTGGGGCGCAATATCCACCGCCTCGGCGCCATCCTGCTGGAACAAGAGGCCGAACAGCAGGCCCGCCAACAGCGGCGCCCCAGACGACGCGCGGCCTGAGGGCAATACCGCCAGCCCAGCAAAGCCCCCCGGGGTCTGGCTGCGCGCTCGACGGCGACAATGCGAAGGATTCCCAAATGTCGTCGATCTACCGCAGAGGCGTACCGCCGTCCAATGGACAATCGCCACAGAAGGCGTCCGGGCAGAGCGGGAGCCGCGAATCGAAGGCAGTTTTCTGCCGGGCACTACTTATCCAGTGACTGCCCGAGACGTCCCAGCGTGACTCGATCGTGACTCCTGCCCCGGTGGCGTCGTCCAGGCTGTCCACCGCGCTCGAGACGTCGTCCAGTGCGAGGTGCGCGTCGCGTTCCTCCATGCTCACCGCCAGATGCCCCAGCAGGTCGTGCACCTGCGTCAGCGGGACAGCGCTCTGCACCATTCAGGCGGCACAAGTGTGGCGCAGGTCGTGGCAGCGGAAGTCCTGAATCTCCGCCCCGGCACAGGCAGCGCGGAAACCGATTGTCACGCTTGAGCTGCGCTCACCGTTGAGCCCGCAGATCACCCACCGCGACGCCGGCCAACGCGGGGCAGACAAGCGCATCAAGTCCGCCAGCTTCGAGCGTCCAACCGCATTTGTTGCTTCCGCTTACTGCCTTTCGGCTGCGCGATGAGCGCTTCTCACGAGGTCGGCAATGCCGTCCTTGGTTCCCGCAGGGACGTCGTCAGTGGGTTAACCGCCAACCAGCAGGTGAAGGCCAACGGCCGGTAGCAGCGCCAGCGCTGCGGCCACGGCCACTAGCCACAGCGCGCGGCGCAGATCGGCGGCGGTCAGGTCCGCAGGCCAGGCGCCGTCTCCCATCCAGGGCTTGTGCTGCAGCGCGCCGCGGTAGCTGACGGGGCCGGCGAGGCGCACGCGTAGGGCGCCGGCGGCGGCCGCTTCGCTCCAGCCGGAGTTCGGGCTGGGCAGGACGCCGTGCCAGCGCCGGGCCGTCGGCCAGACGTCCCGCCAATGCTGGCCCGTGAGCGCGGCTGCCGCCGCCAACAGGGGCACGGAGAGGCGCGCCGGCAGCCAGTGCAGCAGGTCGTCGGCGCGGGCGGCGGCCCAGCCGAAGCGCCGGTAGCGCGCCGTTCGGTAGCCCACCATGGAGTCCAGGCTGGAGATGGCCTTGGCCACGATGAGCCCAGGCAGCCCGAACAGCGCCAGCGCCCAGAGTGGGGTGAGCACGCCGTCGGTGAGGTTCTCCGTCAGGCTCTCGATGGTGGCCCGCACCACGCCGCCGCGGTCTAGGGCATCGGTGTCCCGGCTCACCAGCCAGCGCAGCCGCGCACGCGCCTGCGGCAGGTCGCCGAGCACGGCGAGCACGCGCCGACCATGGTCCAGCAGATCTCGGGTGCAGAGCAGGCTGTAGGCGATGAAGAGATCCCAGAGCCAGCCCAGCGCCGGATGCAGCCCCCCCAGCCCGAGCCGCACCAGCCACCAGGCGGCGAGCGCGCCGAGGGTCACCGCCACGCCATGCAGCGCCCCGGCGAACCGGCCCCGCCAGCCGCGGGCAAAGAGCCAGCGCTCCAGGGCGATGCTGGCATGCCCCAGCAACCGGATGGGGTGCAGCGGATAGTCCGGGTCACCCAGCAGGGCATCCAGCAGCACCGCCGCGAGCAGCAACGCAAGTTGGGCGTCCATGGCGCGGGGATCAGCGTGCCAACTGGAGACGCCGACGGCGCCGTGCCGCGGGCACGCCCCCGCGCCGCGCGAGCGGAGCCGGCCCGGGGCCGACCAGGGGCTTCAGCGGGTGCCGCCGGCGGAGCGTCAGCGCCAAAACCATACGCTTGGATCAGGCCGCAACGGCGCCAGCACGAGTGTTCAGCACATGCTGATGAAACCCATCCTCGCCGAGGGCCTCGCGTGCCAGATGGCACAGATGACGATGGTGTGTGAACAACAGCACCTGGGTCTGTTCGGCAAGCTCCCGCAGCATCGGCAGAATGGCCAGGCAGCGGCGGTCGTCGAAGGTCATGAGTAGATCATCGAGCACCATGGGCATGGGCTCATGGTGGCGCAGATGGCGCTCGATGGCGGCGATGCGCAGCGCCAGATAGAGCTGATCGCGGGTGCCGTCGCTCATGCCCGCGACGCCGACCTTGGCGGCGCCCCGCAGCCCCACCAGCACCGGCGTATCGTCGCCGGCGAAGTCCGTGCCGAGCCCGTCGAAGCTGCCGCCGGTGGCGCGCTGAAACAGCGCCCCGGCGCGGGCCAGGAGCGGCCCCTGGCTCTCGCGGCGAAAGCGCTCGATCTGGGCCCGCAGCAGATGGGCCGCAAGCTGCAGACGCAGATACCGATGGGCATCCCGCCGCAGACCTGCGGCGGCGTTCTTGGCGTTCTGCAGATGCGCCGCGGCCTCCAGGCCGGATCGCTGCAGGCGGGCCTGCTCCGCGTCCGCGTCGTGCAGGGCCCGCAGCGCCTGGTCGCGCTCGCGCTGCAGGTCGGCGATGGCCTGATCCAGCTGCAGGCGCGCGCTGTGCAGGGTGTCGGCATCCTCGTCGCGCACCCGCGCGATGAAGGCGTCCAGCGGCTCGCCGCGGGCCGGCAGGTGCAGGGCGTGGCGCAGCCGCTCGATCTCCGCGTCGATGGCGTGGCGGCGCTTGAGGTCCTCCAGCAGCGGGGCCAGGCGCTGCTCGTCGGCGATGCCGGCGTGCGCCAGCTGCTCGGCCAGGTGCCGCTGCGCCGCGTCCAGCGCGGCGTGCGCCGCCGGCAACCGCTCCTGTTCCTCGCTCAGGTCGTGGCTGGCTTGCTCTTGCCGCACCTGGCGCGTGCGGGCCGCGTCCAGCGCTTGCCAGAGTGCGGCCTCCCGGGCCTCCAGGGCGCCGCCCGGCAGGTCGAGGGCATCGGCCAGGGCGTTGACCCGCGCAGCGTAGTCGGCGATGTCCTGCTGCTGGCGGGCCAGGGTCTGGCCCTGCGCGTGCCAGCGGTCATACAGACCCACGAGCGCGTTGCGGCGCTCCAGCAGCGCCAGCGCGGTCTCGGTGGCCGCCGCCACCGGCAGGCCGAGCCCGCGGCAGCGCGCCTGCCAGTCGGCACGGGCGTCGGCCTCGGCCTGCTCCAGTACCGGCAGCGCGGCGTCCAGGCTGTCCACCTCGCCGCGCAGGCGGCGCTGCCGCTCCTGCTGTTCCTCCCGGGCGCCGAGGGCCTTGTCGGCCGTACGAACCGCACGCTCCGCCGCCGCGCGCAGGGTGGTCAGATCGTCCCTAGGCTGCCCCGGCAGCAGCGGGCTCAGTAGGGCCAGCGCCGCGTCCACCGCCACCCGCGCCCGCGCGCGGTCGGCGTCTGCAGACTGCCAGGCCTTGACAGTGTCGCGCAGCGCCAGCCAGTGATCGCGCCATTCCTGCATCTCCGCCGGCGTGCCGGGCGTGAGCCCGCATGGCGCCCAGGCCGCGCGCCAGCGCACCTGCCAATCCGCCCGAGCGGCGTCGGCCGCGTCACGGGCCCGCTGGGCGCGGCCGGCATCCTCAGCGGCGGTCTGCCGCTGCTCGCGCAGATGCTGCGCCTGCGCGACTGACTCGGCCTCGGTGCGCAGGCGGTCGGCGATGTCATCGGCGGCGCGCACCGTCAGCGGATAGGCCGCCTCCAACGGCCCTACCGCCATGCCGTTGTCGGCGGCGCCCTTGCGCCACGCGGCAACCACCTGCGCCCAGGTCTGGTCCCGGTGCGCCCGGGCGTCGCGCAGGTCGCGCTCGGTGGGCAGCGCGCCGCGTTGCTCCAGCCGGGCCAGCTCGGCGCCGAGGCGGCGCTCGCGCGCGGCTGCGTCCTCCGCGCCCTGCTCCGCCGCCGCCAGGTCTGCGGCGATGCGGGCGTCCTCGTCCGCGAACCCGCGCAGCACCGCCGCCGCCGGCACCGGCAGGGCTGCGGCCTCCTCGGGGTCCGCCGGGGCGTCGCGCAGCAGTGCCTGCGCACAGGCGCAGTCGCGGGCGGCGGCTGCAAGGACCGACTCGAGCTGCGGTAGGGCAGCGGCGAGCTGCGCAGCCGTCTCGGTGCGGGTCAGGGCATTGCGCAGTGCGGTGGGGTCGACGACGGGCTGGGCTGCCAGCTTGTGTTCCACCTGGTTGAGCTCCTGGCGCCGCGCGGCGCGCCGCTCGCGATGCTCCCGAGCCGCGGTCGCCGCCTGCTCCAGGCGCGTCGCTGCCTCGCGCAAGGACAGCACGGCCTCGGTGCCGGCACGCAATGCCTCGACGGCCTCGGGGCCGCCGGCGATGCCGAGCTCGCGCCTGCCGGCGGCAAGCTCTGCGGCTAGGCGCGCGCGCTCGACGCCCTGGGCGGCACAGGCGTTATGCCATTCGCGCTGCACCGCAAGGCCTTCGTGCAGGGCCTCGATCTCGCCGGCGCGCGCCAGCACGCGCGCGTCGGGACGGTTCTGCTCCATTCGGCCCGCGTGCTTAGCGATGCGCTGCTCCAGGTCCGCGCAACGGGCGCGGGCGGCATCCCGGTCCACCAGGGCCTGCTGCGCCCGCGCGACAAAACCCGGTCCCAGGTCCGGCAGGGGCGGCAGCGCGGTGCGCAGCCGCCCCTGCTCATCCAGGGCGCCGATCACGGGCAAGGCGTCCAGACAGCGCTGCATCCAATCGCGGCGCTGCTGCTGTTCGCGCAGTGCCAGATCCAGCCGGTCCCGCGCCGCCCGGGCGGCGGTAACGGCCTGCAGCGCCTGTTCCCAGAGCTCTGGGCGCACGCAGGCGGTGCGGCTCGCCTCGAGCTGCGCCTTGTAGTCGCTCAGCAGCGGGCGAATGGTGACGCCCTTGGTCTTGCGGCGGTCGAACAAGCTTGCCGCCTCCGCCTCCAGCCCGGCGAGAACCCGATGCACGGGCCCGGCGAGGCTGGCGGAAAACAGCGCCTGGCCGATCTCGCCCTGCCCCTGCAGCAGCGCTTGCGCGCCGGCACGCAGGCCCTCGGAATCGAGCGCGAACACGGTGGTGAAGAAGTCCCGGTCCACCACTCCGAGGAGGCCCTGCAGGGCGTCGTCGGGCAGCGGCGCGCCGTCGGCGTCGAGCAGGGTGTGCTTGTTGCCCTTGCGCCGCTGCACCGACAGCCGTCGGCCGTCGCGCGCCGCCAGCACCGCAGCGATGCGCAGCTCACCGTAGTCGTGCAGGAAACCGTCCGCCGTACGCGCCGGGATGCCGTAAAGCAGGTCGCCGATGGCGCGCAGCAATGAGCTCTTGCCGGCCTCGTTGGGGCCGAAAATCAGGTGCAGATCGGCGCCGCCGGCGGAGAGCTCGAGGGCGAAATCCGTAAAGGGCCCATACGCCGGTGCTGCCAGGCGCTCGAGCCTCATGACGCGCCGCCGCTGTGCCGCAGGGATGCCAGCAAGAGGTCGCGCACCTCGGCCAGCAGCGCCAGGCGCTGTGCGTCCGCCATGGCGTTTTCCAGCTCATCGCGGATGTCGGCAGGCAGCGCGCCGAGCAGGTCATGCACCTCGGGTGGGGTCTCAGGGGCCATGACCTCTGCCTCGGCGAGGCCCTCCAGCAGGATGCGGGTGAGGTCATCCCGGGCGGCGAGCTGTTGCAGATCGTAGACCGGCGCCGTCGCCAGCTCCAGCTCCTCGATCCAGACCCCATCCCCACCGACCACCTGCCCCCGCGCCTGACATTGCGCGCGCCACAGCGGCAGATTTCGCGCCAGGGCGCCATGCAGGTGCGTGCTGCCGGTCAGTGCCACGCGCGCCGCCAGCAGGCGACCGTCGGCGTCGGCGTGGGCTGCGGCCAGAGCATCGGCCACCCGTGCCAGGGCCTCAGCCTGCTCGTCGACGCCGGTGAGGTCCACCTGCACCCGCGCCCATCGCACCACATCCAACGGCCGGTGGCAGGCATCCACCACCTCCAGCGCGTCGTTCACGGTGACCAGCTGACAGCCGCGCGGTCCCGCCTCGCGTACGTGTCGTCCCTGCAGGTTGCCGGGAAAGACCACCCAGGGATCACGCGCCAGCACCTGCGGCTGGTGCACGTGGCCCAGGGCCCAGTAGTCGTACCCCTTGCCCGTGAGATCGGCAAGGCGGCAGGGGGCATAGGTGGCATGGCCCGGCGCACCGGTCAGGCTCGTGTGCAGCAGGCCGATGTTGAACCGGCCGGGCACCGCCTGGGGATACTCCGGCACCAGGTTCTCCGGCACCTGGCGGTTGGGGAAGCCGCGGCCATGGATGACCACCGGCAGACCTGCCACCGCCACACACTCTGCCTGGCGGGTGGAGAAGAAATGCACATTGTCCGGCGGGTCTAGCCGACGGGTCAGCACCGAGGCCGCGTCGTGGTTACCGGCGATGACGTAAACCGGGATGCCCGCCTCCCGCAGCCGCGCCATCTGCCGCGTGAAGAAGAGCCCGGTGCTGTAGTCCCGCCAGTCGCCGTCGTACAGGTCACCGGCGATGAGCACGAAGGCGACGGCTTCATCGATGGCGAGGGCCACCAGCTGCTCAAAGGCGCGCCGGGTGGCACCACGCAGGGCCTCCACCGGCGCACCCTCATAGGCATCCAGCCCCACCAGCGGGCTGTCGATATGGGTGTCGGCGGCGTGAATGAAGCGGAACATGGGGCCTGCGATGGACTGCGCTGCGATGCGATGCGCTGAGGGGGGCCCGGAATCCTGTAACAACCGCCGGCGCGTGTCCATCCATCCCCAGGGCAAACGCGACGCGACGTGTCACGGACGGCCAGGTTTTGGCTGCTGTTGGTCACGTTTTGACCGCGTTGTCCCGCAGCCCCTATCCCGCATGAGGCCAGCGTGGCGCTGGCAACAGGCGCTTGTCCCGGAGCGACAAGCCGCTGCGGGCACTCTACACTTCTCTACAAGCAACCCATCAGAGGCCATCCGATGCGTACCCCCGGCGGAGTTATTCCTGTTGTCCTTGCAACAGCCGCCCTCCTGTCTTGCGGCCCGCAGTCGCCACCGCCTGATGTCGATCCGGCCCTGGGTCGCGCGTGCTTCCAAGCGCATCAGGACACCCTGCCGCCAGGGAGCCAGTACGAGGGGATCGCCGGGGCATCCGAGAACGACATCACCATCCAGGCGATGACGGGCACCCGGGTGGAAACGTTCCGTTGCTCACTGGCATCAGACGGCACGGCTGCGGCGATCCTGGACTGAGCCGGCGGCGGCCGTCTCGGTCCTGCGCGCCCGATGCAGCCGGTTCGGCTTGAGGAGCATCAGGAGGTCACCCCGGTGCTGGAAACGGCTGACCCCGAGGCCAGAACGGTGGAAAAGAAGCGTATCTGGGCGTTCGCCGCGGAAACGCTCTTGCCGCGCTGACCGATAAACTGCCTGATCTCGCCGTGAGACTTGCCGTGCTTCCGGGCGGACAGCGACTGTCAAAGCTGCTCAGAACGCGGATGGCCAACTACAATGAGGACACCCAGACGCTGCGACTCTGGGACACCAACAGCTACATCAACGAGAAGCGCGCCGCATTGCAGGCATGGAAAGCGCACTTGGCGTCGATGAAGGCTATCATCTAGGGAGACACCGATTTATTGGCCATCCTGGCCAAAAATCGGGCGGGGCGTCCTGCCCCGCACGGGAAACGCCAATCAATCGGCGTTTCCCTAGCGCAACATCACTGCTTAGCAGCGGGAAACCGCAGAGCAACAAGGCTGCGTCTCCTCCAAGCGCATATGCAAGTATGACCCCTTGATCAGCGCCCTACTCCCTCCGACGAGCACCTTTCAGCCCAAAGCGAGCCATCGGTTAACCCCGGCGACCCCGAATGACGATCGAAAGAAGATGACCATGAGCCAAAACGAGCTGTTAAGACGGATTACCGTCCGCCCAGAGGTGTTCGGCGGAAAGCCCATCATCCGCGACCTGGGCATCTCCGTCGAACTGATCTTGAGCTTGCTAGCTCAAGGCGAATCCTCGGAGGCGATTTTAGATGACTATCCAGACCTAGAGCAGGCCGACATCAACGCCTGCCTCGCCTATGCGCACAGCATGATCGCCCATGAGCGGATCGATCGCATCGCGGTCTCGGGATGAGGTTTCTCGTCGACCGTTGCGCCGGGCGTCGACTCGCGCTCTGGCTGCGCGAGCAAAGTCATGACGTCCGCGAGGCCACTGAGTATATTGTGAAATTGTACCCTCCCTGCAGAACAATTCGGACGGCATCCTGCTCAACGGCGACCAAGGTCTCGGCCAACTGATCAACAGGCATTCTAACGCCGTTCACAATCGCTGTTTTATAGACTGCCGTCCCGACATCACTGGGCTTCATCGCCCGAGTGACGATTATGGGCGTGCTGCCTACCTCAATTCCCCGGATGAATAACAAGGGCCACTTGAACGGGTGCGCCTCAAGTCGGTGCTGAACCAATGCAGCAGCATTCTCGGACTGTTTACCACCATACTAACAGCGGAAAGTTGACGACGCGCGTCAGCACCACGCCTCGATACCTGAAGACTCGTGAAACCCAAAGTAACCTGGTAACCGTTCACGGGCTCAAACTTAGCCGACCCCATCGGGTGCTGGACTCAGTC
>CAZGCI010000069.1:0-22226 GCA_964524185.1 uncultured Thiohalocapsa sp.
CGCCCACCCAAGGGGTGACGATCGCAGGCCGCCTGAGGCTCAACAGGCACAGGCGGTTGGTTGCACTTCGAAGTGGTCAACCGCGCTTTCTAGGTTTAACGCTACACTCGCCGCGGGTCGCTAGCGCGGGCTAAGGCAATTGCCGGACTGCCGGCAGCGGTCGCTGGAGTCTGCCCCGCGGCGGCAGGCGACGCGAGCAGCGGGCGGGACATTAGGGCGGTGCATGACGGACTTTCTGGTGCAGTGGGGGCGCGGTGCGCTTGGGATTGTCATCTTGCTCAGCTTAGCCTGGAGCTTGAGCGAAGACCGCTGGGCGGTGCGCAGGCGCCTCGTGCTCGGTGGCCTCGCGCTCCAGTTTGCGCTGGCCCTGCTGCTGCTAAAGCTACCGGCTTCACAGCAGCTGTTTGTCGCCGTCAATGGCCTGGTGCTGGCGCTGAGCCAAGCCACTGAGGCCGGCACCAGCTTCGTCTTCGGCCACGTCGGTGGCGGCGCGCCTCCGTACGAGATGGCCTATCCGGAAAACAGCTTTGTGCTTGCGTTTCGGGCGCTGCCGCTGGTGCTGGTGATCGGCGCCTTGTCGGCGCTGCTGTTCCATTGGCAGATACTGCCGGTCGTGGTTCGCGGTTTTGCCTGGCTGCTGCGGCGCAGCCTCGGTGTGGGCGGGCCGCTCGGTTTGGGAGCCGCGGCCAATGTGTTCATCGGCATGGTTGAAGCCCCGCTGCTCATCAAGCCCTATCTCGCCGGCATGAGCCGCAGTGCACTCTTTGCACTCATGACCACCGGCATGGCCACCATTGCGGGTACCGTCATGGTGCTCTACGCGACCCTCATCGGCGATGCGGTGCCGAATGCCCTGGGCCATATCCTCACTGCATCGCTGGTGAACGCCCCCGGCGCGCTGGTGATCGCCGGCATTCTGGTCCCGGCCCCGAGGGCCGCGGCGGGGATTGACGTCTCGGCGGCCCAGGCATCTGCGCGCCTGCGGCCTGCCGGCCCGGAGTCTCGGGGGCTGAAGTCTCGCAGCCTGGGGTCTGTCACCGCACCTGGCCCCGACGCTGATGCAGTCCCGCAGATCCACCAGACCTACGCCGGTGCCATGGACGCCATCACCCGCGGAGCCTTAGACGCACTGCCCCTGTTGCTCAACATCATTGCCATGCTCATCGTCATGGTCGCCCTGGTTAGCCTCGGCAACGCGGCGCTGGCCCTCTTACCGACGGTGGGCGATGCGTCGCTCACCCTGGAGCGCCTCCTCGGCTGGGTCTTTGCGCCCGTGGTTTGGCTCATTGGCATCCCTTGGCAGGAAGCTGCGGCGGCCGGCCAGCTCATGGGCATCAAGACGGTGCTGAACGAGCTGCTGGCCTATGTGCAGCTCACCGCGCTCCCGGAGGGCACGCTGAGCGAGCGCAGCCGGCTCATCATGACCTACGCCCTCTGCGGGTTTGCAAACCTCGGCAGCCTCGGGATTATGCTGGGCGGCTTGGGCACACTCGCTCCGGATCGGCGCGCAGAGGTGGCCGCGTTGGGCCTGCGGGCGATCCTCGGCGGGACCCTGACCACGCTCATGACGGGCGCACTGGTGGGGATCTTGGTCGGGTGACGCGGCCATCGCCTGCGTCCCTCCAACCCCCAGGTTGTTTGAGCGCGCCAGATGTTTGCACATGCGTCAAATGGCCCACGCGGCGGCGTGTGCCAAGCGCCGGTAAGGGCCGCGGCGCCGGCGGGAGCATCGAGCGGCCCTCGGCCGTCTGGCAGGCGGGAGCTGGGGGCTGGGAGCTGGGGGCTGGGGGCTGGGGGCTGGGGGCTGGGGTCAGTTGGTCTCCGCGGCGCCCGGACGATCAAGCACGAACATCGGCTGGCTCTCCGGACCCGTGTCATGCGCGGATGGATCCAACGCCCGATCGGTGAGCGAGGGGCGCACCTTGAGGGACAGGGTTGAGAGATCGACGTTGCGCAGGCGGCGCGCCTGCTCGCGCGGGGTCAGCGGCCGACGGACGCCCCCGGTGCTGCCAGCGCTGCGGCTGGCGCCGGCGCTGGCCATGGCTGGGGACAACGTGATACCGGTGATTTGCCGCGCTTGGTCGGAGTAGGCACTGACACCCTTGCGACTCAGGTAGGTGGTGAGCACCCGATGCGTGTAACGCTGAGTTTCAGAATAGGTCACGAAGCCACCGTGGCGCTGCAACGCACCCTCGCCCGCGTTGTAGGCCATCACGGCCTTGCCGATACCGTAACGCGAGACCAGCCGCTTGAGATGACGCGTCCCGGTGCGGACATTGGTCTCAGGATTAAACAGCGCCGCCACCGAGTGCACACCATAGTCGGCCGCCGTCGCCGGCATCACCTGCATCAGGCCCACGGCGCCGGCGTGGGAGACGGCATGCGCGTCGTAGGCCGACTCGGCACGCACCACCGCATCCACCAAAGCGACCTCCAGCCCGTAGCGCTTTGCGTAGCGGTCGATGAGCTTGTTGACGGCGGCGCGACTTGGGCGGGGTTTGTTGGGCGGCCGCGGCAGGACCTTGCGCTTCGGCTCGCTGGTGTCCGCCGGTTGAGCGGATGCATCGACGTCCTCGGCCCCAGCAACATCATCGCCGTCGCTGGCCGAAGCCATGGCAGACCAGCCGAGCGCCATGGCCGAGAGCACCAGCGCCGCGAGGGGTCGAACACGCCGGCCGCTGGTGAGCAGCCCGGAGCCACTCCTCTCGCCGGGCTCTGTGATGAATCCGCCCTGGGTGCGGCCATGGTGTCGACGCATCGGCGACTTCAAGGAACTCTCTCCTGCGCACCGCGGGATGCTGGGCGCGCTATTTGCTGACATTGGGCCACACGTGTCCGAAACAGCTGGAAGCCGGCGCTCATGGAAGCCCATGACGTAAGGAGGCGATCGCGAAAACTGCCTGCCATGATAGCCGGTAAGGCCCAGAGACCCAAGTGCTTTCAGGCGCTTGCACTGGGTAGTGTAGGTTGTTTGCGCAGTTGCAATCAGGGGTCCACAACGCCGAAAATGAAAGACATAGCGCGAACTTCGCTGCCGCACCCGAACCGTGGGGCGCCGCTTCGAGCGCCCCTTGGACCGCGGCCGGCCAGCACCGCCAGCCAGGGTGATTGCCTACAGTTATCACCACCACCCACCGCCGCCGCATCGGAGTAACGCCGCCAGCATGCCGTTGGAGTCTGACACCCGCCGCGCCGAGTGCGGCGACCCCGCGAACAACCCCATCGAGCCCAGCGGCCCGCAGAATGGAGCCATCGCTGAGGTGGACGGGCGCACCTGCATCTACATGGACGGCTACTGGATCAAATACTACGACCCACCGCCAGAGACCCTCCAGGCCAAAAAGGCGCTCATCGAGGCCTTGACGCGCCGACTCTTCAACCACGTCGAGCACGGCATCAACATTCCGGGCATCCGCCTGGCGGAGGCACGCATCGCCTACGAGCGCGAGACAGACCCGGAGCGCAAGCGCGTCAACGGCGCCATGCTCGCAGGGGCGCTCTTCAACCGCGCGACCAGCATTTTCACCACGCTGGTGGAGCTGCAGGCAGACGGCGTCGAGGTGGAGCCGGACGACGCCCTGATGCAGGAGTGCGGCGATTATCTCATGGAGGCGCTGGAGCTCGGCCGCCTGGTGCGCCACCGCGGCGGCGACGAGGGCATCGACGAGCTCTGGGGCGAGCCCTTTAAGGCCTTCACCCAACCCATCGCCATCTTCTACAACAGCCGTTACGTCAAGATCGCGCAGACCATGCGCGACATCGACCGCATCACCGCCACCCTGACGGCGACGTTCGAAGGCAGCGACCAACTGCCTGCACTGGGCCCGCTGCTGAACGACTTCGCAGATGCCGCGAAGCGTAAGACGGAAATCCTGCGCACCGACCCCGTTATCTTCAGCGTTTGGCCCGCCTTCGTCGTCGCCAGCGACAAGCTCAAGCACGTGCAGCCGAACCTGCCGCCGGCACCGACGTTGCGTCAGATCCACGAGGCACAGGAGGCCAATCGCATCCTCAAGGTGGGCACGGCGCTGGTGAGCCACCTCGTGCGCGCCAGGGTGCCGATGCCCAAGAGCACGCGCGACCTGATTGATCAATGCGATCGCTTTCGCCGCGCCTTCCTGGAGCCCCAGCCCACCGCCGGCGGTCCGGGCGCCGAAGGTTTCGGTGCCGAGTACTCCGGCGGCGAGTCGCCCTTGGGCTGAGGCGGGCTATGTTCAGCAGCCGGGACGAGGTTGCCCGGTCGAGTCAGGGGACAGTGTCTGTGCCGTGAGGGCCACCCGCCAGGGCGAGTCAATTAGCGCCCCCGCCCACTGCGCCCCATCACGGTGCACGCCAGCCCAAGAACGCACCGCGGCGCACACCCCCGGTGCCACGCCCGCGCAGCTCGCAACAGTGAGCGTATGGCACTGATCTTGCGTGCTCTTATAGCAGGTCATCGAGATCCCGCTGGACCGCGTTGCCAAGACGCCAGCGAGTGGGAAACCGTGAAGCACACGGGCAGGGCAAGCCGCATGCCGCAGATCTTCAATCACGACATCATGGGGTGCACCGCCGAGGGCGTCACCGGCAACTATTTGTATTCCGGGCGCGCCCTCGGCCTGAGCGAGCCGGGCGACGTGGTCCAGCTCCACCCGGACCTGGAGCCCGAGTGGGATGCCGTCAGCGCGCACTATCGGCGCGTCGGTCTCAGCCACAGCACGAACATCCTGTGGGACGTGAGTCACCCGCGCCTGGCGGACTACCCTGAGCATGCCGTGTCCGTGTTCTTCTTCGGGCCGGACGAGCACGCCGTGCGGCCGGACCAGCGCTGGCTCGACACGGTGGCGGCCATCAACTCGAAGAACACCTTTATGGAGGTCGCGCACCAGCTCGAGGTGCCCGTGCCGCTCACCATCCCCTTCGCCAGCGTCGACGAGATCGGCGAGGCGGACATCGGCGCAGCCCCCTACCCCTGTTACCTCAAGGCCGCGGTGTCGGTATCCGGCGTCGGCATCCACCGCTGCCAAGACGCCGCGGCGCTGCGCGTCGCCAAGGGTCAGTTCGCGCCGGACACTCCGGTTCAGATCCAACAAGAGGTCGTCACGGACGTCTTTCTGAACCTGCAATACCGCTGCGATGCCGACGGCGTGTGCCGCCACGCGGCAACGGAGCAGGTGCTCGAGGGCTGCGTCCACCAGGGCAACCGATATCCGGCGCGCCAAACACCCTGGGACAGCGTCGAGCCCATGGCGCACTGGCTCCGCGACCAGGGCATGCGCGGCGTGTTTGCCTTCGATGTCGCCATTCTGGGTGACAAACCGGGCGACAAAGGGGACGGTGACGATGCCCCCGAGTTCCTCGCCATCGAGTGCAACCCGCGCTACAACGGGGCCAGCTATCCAACCGGCATCGCCCAAAAGCTCGGCATCAACCACTGGCTCGCCAAGGCCTACCACACCCGCCATCGCACCCTCCAGGCACTGGACCTGCAGGGGCTGGAGTACGACCCCGCTTCGGGCTCGGGCATCATCTTGGTCAACTGGGGCCCCATCCTCGTTGGCAAAGTGCTCGTCTTGCTGGCCGGAGATGAAGCCACCCAGGTCCAGCTGGAGCAGGCACTGTTGAGCCGGCTCTAACCGAGGCCAACGCCAGGCTCGGGTTCCTCAATGTCGCCCCCATCGTCCGCAGCGGACGAGGCGCACGGAAACGCGACCAGTCGATCACCAGCACAGCCGGCGCTGCACTCGGCGCCAAGGGTCCGCAACCGATGCAAGAGCGCTTTTCCCTGATGGTCCATGGCGGCGCCGGGGCCCTCGACAATGTCAAAGAACAGCGGGTCGCCGTGCGCTACCTGGAGAGCATCCGCGTGGTCCTGGAGCACGGCCGCACCATGCTGCAGCAGGGTGCGAGTGCCGTGGAGGCGGTGGAATCCTGCGCGTCGCAATTGGAAGACGACCCATTGTTCAACGCCGGCTGCGGCTCGGTGCTGAATGAAAACGGCAAGGTCGAGATGGACGCCGGCATCATGGACGGACGCGACCTGGCCGCCGGCGCCGTCGCCGCCATTGGCAACATCGCCAACCCGGTGCAGCTTGCGCGCCTGGTGATGGACGGCAGCGAGCACGTGCTGCTCATTGCCGACGGCGCCCTGCACTTCGCCGAGCACTGCGGCATGCAGCTCACACCCGACCATTACTTCTTCACGCCAGATCGCATCAAGCAGCTGGACCAGGCCAGGCTGCGCCACCGCATCATGCTCGACCACGACGAAGAAGGCGATGAGCAAAAGTACGGCACCATCGGCGCTGTCGCCCGGGACCGCGACGGCAACCTCGCCGCCGCTACCTCCACCGGCGGCATCGTCAACAAGCGCATGGGACGCGTCGGCGACTCCCCCATCATCGGCGCCGGCGTCTACGCGGACAACGAGACCTGTGCCGTCTCCGCCACCGGCTATGGCGAAGAATTCATGCGCACCGTCTTTGCCAAGACCATCGCCGACGCGATCGAATTCACAGCCCTCGACGCCGCCGGCGCCGTCGACTACGGCATCAAGTACCTGACCCGCAAGGTCAAAGGCCGCGGCGGCGTCATCTGCATCGACGCCGCCGGCCGCTGCGCCAGCGGCATGACCACACCGCGGATGATCCACGGCTGGATCGAGCACGGCGGCGAGACCATCTGCCGGTTCTGACACCCTCGACTATCCCCCGAGGCCAACCGCATAAGCCCTGCAGCGGCCCTAATCCCAATTGACCACACCGGACAACCCGGCTATCCTGCTCAGCTCGATTGGGCGCGTAGCTCAGTGGGAGAGCACTGTCCTCACACGGCAGGGGTCGCTGGTTCGAACCCAGCCGCGCCCACCATTGAAATCCGAGACTTAGAAGCCGGCCTTGCGCCGGCTTTTGTGTATGGGCCCATGTGGGGCCCAAACTGAGCCCACCGGGACCCCGCCGGGGGCAGGGGTCGGCCGCCAGCATGACTCCTGCCGGATTCCGAAAGGCAGATGTCAACTTTCGTCTTCAGACAACGCCGCAGGCTGCAAGCGTTGGCACCGACGGCGTACCAGCTATCCGGCTTCTGGTAGAGCTCGAAGAAGATCCCCTGGCGCTTGCATCTCCTTGCGCCGATCAAGGCGACGCGTCGGCGGCAGTTTCAGCCACGCCCACGTTTCCCTTCACCATCGGCGCCAGTGCCCGCACGCGGCGACCGATCGCGCGAGCTCTCCGGCGTACGCTAACGCCCCTGGCTGCGCACCGGGCGCTTCACGCCACCGACGGGCACCAACGTCCTTGCAAAACGAAAGTGTCTCTTTTATTTTGCAATGATGATACCTCGTGACGTCCGTCTGGCCGTGGAGGCCGCCCTTGCACGTCAGGCGGCTGTGGCGATCATCGGTCCGCGCCAGGTCGGCAAGACGACCTTGGCCCATCAGATCGCCGAAGACCGGCCGTCGATCTACCTGGATCTCGAAGCCTCGGCCGATAAGGAGAAGCTCTCCGAGCCCGTTCTGTACCTGGGCCAGCACACCGATAAGCTGGTCATCCTGGACGAGATCCATCGCGTCCCGGCCCTGTTCGAGGCGCTCCGAGGGATCATCGACACGGGCCGGCGCGCCGGTCAGCGGACGGGGCGCTTCCTGATCCTCGGCTCCGCCTCCATCGACTTGCTGCGGCAATCGGGCGAAACGCTGGCCGGGCGCATCGAGTACGTCGACCTGTTGCCTTTCGGCGCCATCGAAGTGCCCGCCGATGCCCTGACCGGTCTATGGGTGCGTGGCGGCTTCCCGGACAGCTTCCTGGCCGCGACCGATGCCGACAGCCTCCAGTTGCGAACGAGCTTCATCCGCACCTATCTGGAGCGGGATGTGCCGATGTTCGGACCGCGCATCCCGGCGGAGACACTGGAGCGGCTATGGATCATGCTGGCCCACAACCAGGGCGCGCTGCTGAATGCCTCACGGCTGGCGTCTGGCCTGGGCGCCTCGGCGCCGACGGTCTCGAGCTACATCGGGCTGTTGGTGGACCTGCTGCTGGTGCGGCGCCTGCCGCCCTTTCATGCCAGTGTCGGCAAGCGGCTAGTCAAGTCGCCCAAGACCTATGTGCGAGACAGCGGGTTGCTGCATGCACTGCTCGGCATCGAGACCGTCGATGATCTGCTTGGGCATCCCGTCGCCGGCCCGAGCTGGGAAGGGTTCGTCATCGAGAACCTCATCGCTGCAAGCCCGAACGGGACGCGCGCAAGCTTCTATCGGACCTCCGCCGGCGCCCAGATCGACCTGCTCCTGGAGTTGGGCGGCCGCCGCGGTACCTGGGCCCTCGAGATCAAGAAGAGCCTGACGCCGACAACGGACAAGGGCTTCCACATCGCCCTCCAAGACCTGAAGCCAGACAAGGCCTTCATCGTTTACGCCGGCACGGAGCGCTATCCCAAAGCGGAAGGCATCGAGGCGATCGGGCTACGGGAACTTGCAGCCGAGCTAATCGGGTGCCGGAGCGAATGACTCGCAGCGTGCTGGCGACGTCAGCGGGCAGTGGCCGATGACCGCAGCAACAGCAAACTTCCCCAAGACTTCCCGCCCCGCCCTGGCGCACTCACACCGCAACAGACCGATCGATGCAGCGCGAAGAGAACCCCGAGGGCTGGCCGGTACATAAAGGAGGTTATGTACTACTGCAGGTGCGGAGGAAGGCGCCACATGACAGGCGACGCGGTGACGGGGGAAATCTGGGCTTGAGGAAACGGCCGACGACGCGGCGGCACTGTCGGCGCGGGCGAAAGCTGGTGGCTTAACTGTCCGCCATCAGCGTCGGGACATCGCGGGCACCATGCACCACGCGTACGATCTCAATATCGTCGGTGATTTGGCGGTACAGGATGAGATACCGCCGGACCGGAAAATAGCGAAGGTCCGGCGCAATGTCGGGCCTTGCCGGGCCAAGGCCGGGCTGATCCGCGAGAAGCAGGAGCTTGTCCTCAATGTCATCAAGCACGCGGTCGGCGGCGCGCACATCGTCATGGGCGATGTAAAGCCAGATGTCGATCAGGTCTTCCTCGGCCTGCGCCGTGCGCTTGATGGTCGGCATGATCCCTCACGCGCCGGTCGTCTCGGTGTCTTGCGCCGCAACCAGCCGCCGCCGGGCCTCGGCCTTGATCGCCGCCATATCGGCATGACGCCCCGGCCCACTTGCCAGACCCTCTTCCCAGAGACGCCGCAGCTCCTCGACCTCTTTCCTCTCCAAGGCACGGCGGCGCTTCCACTCCCGAAGTGCTTCGCGCATGACCTCGCTGCTGGACGCATATTCGCCGCTCTCGACCGCTTCGCGCACGACCGCCAACATTTCCGGCGTCAGCGCAACACTCACCTTTTCGACGTTTGCCATGACAAGAGCCCTCCTAATGCCATAGTAGTAAAGATGCCTACCATGGAGCAAGAAGATGCCTCCGAGGCGCTGGCGGTTCACGGCATCCCTGCCCTCGTGCTACGACGTGGAGACTTTGCATGACAAAGGCGCTGGCCACGAGGAAACCAGGGGGGCTGGGCAGGACGACCGGCGCGGTGGGGATGCCCGCGCTGATCGCGCGTGCAGGCGGGAACGCCGAGAAGCGCTTCCGGAGTGCGGTCGCCCAGCCCCCTGGTGCGGCCGCTCGCCGTTGTAGAAGGCGAAGTACTCGGTCAGCCCGAGCAGCAGCTCCGGCAGGCCGCCGTAACCCCGCAGGTAGATGTCTTCGTACTTGAGCGTGCGCCACAGCCGCTCGACAAAGATGGTGTCCAGCGCCCGACCGCGACCGTCCTTGGCTGTGGCGATGTCAGCCTCCAGCAGCACCTTGGTGAACGCCTCGCTGGTGAACTGCGATCCTTGGTCGGTGTTGAAGATCTCGGGCCGTCCATGCACGCGCAAGGCCTCTTCCAGGCAGTCCACGCAGAACCCAGCATCCAGGGTGTTGGAGACGCGCCAGGACAGCACCCGGCGCGAGTACCAGTCCATCACCGCCACCAGGTAGGCGAACCCGTGCGTCAAACGGATGTAGGTGATGTCGGTGCTCCAGACCTGGTTGGGCCGCGTGATCGCCACGCCGCGCGTAGACCCAAGATCGGCTCACGCCCGCCAGCAGGCACTGGCGACTCAACGCCGGCCCTCTCGCGTCACGCTCGATCCACGCGCGCCGCGTCGTCACAGGCTCAGACCGGACCTTTTTTCAACCAGTCCAGCTCGACCTCCAGCCGACCGATCTTGTTGTACAGCTGCTCGGTGTCGCCCGGCCCGTCCGCCTTCTTCGGCCCGCGCTTGGTCGTGAACAGCTGCTCGGCCTGCGTCTGGATCTCGCGCTTCCACTGCCCAACCTGCGCCGGATGCACCCCATACGCCTGCCCGATCTCGTTGATCGTCTTCACACCACGGATCGCCTCCAAACCCACCTTCGCCTTGAACGCCGCCGTGTAGCTCTTGCGCTTCGCTTCGCCCATGTCTCGATTCAGCCCGGCGCTCGCGGCTTTGCGCCGGCGCTGGCGCGCCAAGGACTTCGTGTATCGGGGTCGCTTGCAAACACGCGAGCCGCAGTGCTTGGCGCTGACCGCAGCCAGGCTCGACCGGTGCAACTGACAAGGCCGGTCATGTCCGGCTCCTAGCGACAAGCCTTGGGATCACCCGGGGGTCAGCGAGTGTGCACGCCAGTGTGCATGGGAGGAGGCTAAACCGGTTAGCGCTGGCTTACGTAGGTTCTCAGACAGGCGGGCAACCCGGAAGCTGGATCAGCGACTACAGCGACGGCTGCACCAAGGGCGCCGAGTTGGGAGGCTCCGCTGCGAGCGAGCGCGCGTCCCATGCGGCCCTGCTGTCCGTCTTGAGCGGGCGCTGCTGGCCGCCGTAGATACCGTCTTGGCCGTCAACATCGAAATGCGTTGAATTGGTTCCTGTAATGGGATGGTCCGCCCCGCTTCTCCAATCCCGCCCGAAGCGGGCACACTGACGGGGGACAAGCAAGCCACCGTCAAACCGAGAGAGCGGAGCGGACCAATGACAGAGCGTAGCAAAGAGCAGATCGCCGTTGTGGGCATCGACCTGGCCAAGCACAGCTTCCACCTCTACGGCGCCGACGCGGCGGGTCGCCAGGTGCTCAGTCGCAAGCTCACGCGCAAGCAGCTCGGTGCCTTGGTGGCGCGCTTGCCGGCGTGCACCATTGCGATGGAGGCCTGTGGCAGCGCGCACGATTGGGCGCGGCGGTGTCGCGAGCACGGCCATACGGTGCGGCTGATCGCGCCGCAGTTCGTCAAGCCGTACGTGAAGTCCAACAAAAACGACGCGGCCGACGCCGAGGCGATCTGCGAGGCGGCGCAGCGCCCGAAGATGCGCTTCGTGGCGGTCAAGAGCGTAGAGCAGCAGGACCTCCAAGCGCTTCATCGCATGCGCTCGCTGGTGGTGGCGCAGCGCACCGCGCAGGTCAACCAGATCCGCGGTCTGCTGCTGGAGTACGGCATCGAGATCGCCAAGGGCCGTGGCGTGGTGCGTGGGCGTCTGGCGGAGATACTCGAAGACGCCGACAACGGGCTCAGCGCCGTGTTTCGCGCCGAGCTGCACGGACTCGCCGAGCAGTTGCGCCACCTCGATGAGCGCGTGGCGTACTACGACCGGCGCCTCGAGCGGATCGCGCAGGACACGGCACAGGCGCGCACGCTGATGACGATTCCCGGCATCGGCCCCAAGGGCGCCACGGCGCTGCTGGCCGCCGTCGGCGAGGACCCGGGGTTGTTCAAGCACGGCCGCGGCCTGGCCGCCTGGCTCGGACTGGTCCCGCGCCAGCACTCCACCGGCGGCAGAGCGCAGCTGCTCGGTATCAGCAAGCGCGGGGATGTGTATCTGCGCAACCTGCTGATCCATGGCGCGCGGGCCGTGCTGCGCCATGTCGACAACAAAGACGACGCCGTCAGTCGTTGGGCACGCGCGCTCAAGGCGCGCCGGCATGGCAACGTCGCCGCTGTCGCCCTGGCCAACAAGATCGCACGCATCGCCTACGCGGTGCTGAGCACCGGCCAGCCTTACAACCCGCAGGCCGCCGTGCGCACCAGCGCCGCCTGAGCGAGCGCTGAGCACCGAACACGACCACTCACCACACGAGGTACCCACCACCACGAGTTGCCGAGCGTGAACATCGCAGTGATGGCATGACAGGCAAGTCCTGCATTCCCGAGACCCTGGCGCTCCCACCAGCCGGCTTCGCCGAGACTGACGCTTGTGATAAGGACGGGAATGCTCGCGGATTCCATCAGGGCACGAGGGCCGGCGACGGCACCTCTCTACGATGCCGGATATATGACCGCAACGCCTCCTTCTGCCGATCGGCGCATTCACGCTTGCAACGCGGGGCGGACCATATATGGGAGCTGCACTGCTGTGTGTGCCGCGACTCGGCCGTGATGTTGTCCTGACTGCCCAGTCGCGGCACCGAGAGTGCCGCTCCCACAAGCGCGTGTGCCGCTCCTGCGGGGCGGGCGGCTGTGGGGGCGGTTTGTCGGCTGGGGTGAGGGACGAGCCTGCTGGGGTTCGCAGGTTCACCCCAGCCTACGTGGGCGGCGATCCCGGCGTGTCGACGGCTTGGCTTGGTCACCCCGTCGGCAGGGGAGGGCTATGATGGCCAATGGTAAGAGGCTTGCGACGGGTTCTCGATAGAGGTTTTGATCATGCACACCTACGAAGCCGACGTTGTGGCTTGGGCGCAGGAACAGGCGGAGCTGCTTCGTTCTGGCCGGTTTGACCGCCTGGACATTGAGCATATTGCCGAGGAGATCGAGGACGTGGGCAAGAGTGAGCAACGGGAATTGGCAAACCGAATGGCACTTTTACTGGCCCACTTGCTCAAGTGGCAGTTTCAGCCTGGGCGTCAGACGGCAAGCTGGCAACGGACCATCAAGGAACAAAGAAACGGCATCCAGCGGCGTTTAAGAAAGAGCCCTGGCTTGCAGCCGATGCTCACGGATGCCGACTGGCAGGCTGAAATTTGGGCTGACGCCGTTGCACAGGCGGCAAGCGAGACCGGTTTGGCAGATTTTCCAGAGGCTTGTCAGTGGTCAATGCTGGATGAAGTGTTGCTCGATGGCTGGCTGCCCGGAAGTCGATCGCCCGCTTAAGGTTGGCAAGCTGTTCGTCCACGCATGACTCGGCGGGATACGAGAACAACGACACGCTGCGCAGCCCCGGGGCCGGGGTGCTGGGGTTCGCGCGCTCACCCCAGCCTACGCCCCTCTTGGAGTCCGTGGCGAAGCCGCGGCAGTCGTAGGTGCGCGACCGCCAGGTTGCGCACCGTTCCCGCCGGCACCCGCAGGGCCTTCGGTGCGCACGCTCCGCGCGCACACCCTACGCTGTGCCCTGGCTGTTTGCGCAGTGTGTAGGCTGGGGTGAGGGACGAACCCCAGCGCTCCGTTGGCCAGCTTGAACGCTGGGGTTCGCGCGCTTACCCCAGCCTATTCGCTCGCCGCCGTAGTTCGCGCCGGCGCCCGCAGGGCCTTCGGTGCGCACGCTGCGCGCGCACACCCTACGCTGTGCCCCGGCTGTTTGAGCAGGATCAGCTGGCCGCCTTAGGGTGTGCGACCGCCAGGTTGCGCACCGTTCCCGCGGGCGCCCGCATGGCCCTCGGTGCGCACGCGCCGCGCACACCCTACGCTGTGGACTGCTCTTTCTAGGTCGATGACTCTACCCGAGGATGATATCGGCGAGCTTCAGCACGACGCCGAGCACCGCCAACCCGCCCAGTAACCAGCGGGTTTGGGCATTCATGGCCCGCAGCAGGTTCACCTCCACCTGCTTGGTCTCCAAGCGGATCTGCTCGAGGTCCTTGCGCAGCCGCCCCTCGACCTCCGCGATCTTCAGATCCAGCGCTTTGATCTCTTGCTGCAGCCGCCCCTCGACTTCTTTGATCTCCTTCTGCAGCCGCCCCTCGACCTCTTTGATCTCCTTTTGCAGCCGCAGCTCGCCCTCGCGCAAATGGCCTTGGGTGGCCAGATCGCTGATTTGCGGGAAGCGATCCTCGAGCGCGTCGAAGGCCTCGGCGATCAGACGCGCACGGGTCTTATCGTCGGTCGCTTCGGAGAGTTGCTCGTATAGACGCAGCGCAGCGCTCATAGGACGCTAACAGTTGGTGTGATGCGATCGGCCAAACGAGCCTAGCCGAAGCCCACCCGGGCGGCAAGGCAGCCTGTAGGCTGGGGTGGGCTCGAGTGGTTCATGGCGACAGGGGCGCCGCGGGGATACGGCAGGCTTGGACCGCGCGGGGTGTGGGGCGGTGGTATCGGCACAGGGGGATGTCTTCGCCTGTCTGAACACGCCGACCATGGTGCAGGCACGGCCCGGCGCGCGCTGAGAGGCAAGCCAGTCGCGGCGCTGGTGCCTGTGCGGTGCGCTGGCCAGGGCGAGATCCGAACGGCGGTCGATGACGGGGCGGGCCGACGAGCGCAATGGCTTTAGCCGGAGCGGAGCGGCGGACGGTTTAGGTGCTCGTCGGCATAGCCCCGGATGGCGGCATGGGTCTCGCTGAGCTGGCGCGTCAGCTCGCGCGCACGCTGCAGGGCGGCGGCCAGCTCAGCGGGGTCGTCGACGTATTCGTGTACGAGGCGGTTGCGCAGCAATCGCATCGCCAACCAGGCATCAGGATCGGCCACGAAGCCTAGCTTCTGCGCGAGATTGAGGTTGTCGAGCGCGGTACCCGTTCGCTCGCCGACGGCGAGCAGGAACGCCGGCAGGACCTTATCCATCAGCGTGTCCTGCATGCGGGAGAACTTGCCGACGAAGGACTCCAGGCGGTCGATGCCTTCGGGCGTGGCCAGCACGGCCGTGAGCCAAAGCGGCGTGACGTCGCCCTCCAGACCCGCGAACAGGCGCCCCGTCACACCAGCCAAATGCAGGTCTTCTCGGGCAACCAGATCGAGCAGTCCCCACAGGCGGGTGGGACTCGCCCTCACAGAGGGATACCCGTGCGCAGGGCCTCGTGGTCGATCGGACGCAGCGGGGCGCCTTGACGATGCACGACGAGATCGATGCGTTGCTCGCCCAACGCCCGCTGCAGCGCGGCGTAGAGCTGCATCTGCTGGTCGATGACATCTGCGGAGGGGGTGTCCAGCTGGATGTAGAGATCGATGTCGCCGCCTTTGGCTCGGTCATCAACGCGGGAGCCGAACAGCCACACCCGTGCGCTATCGCCCATGGTGCGGGCGACTTCATGGCGGATCTTGGCGCGTTGCTGGTCGGTCATTCGCATGGGCGGGAGTATAGTCGACGGGCGAGGCGCTCCGCAGATCCTCGCCCGCACCGCAACGCGCGCAATAGGGGGCGGCCCCGGAGGTAGCCTCGTGAAGACGGCCGCGGCGGCGAGCCAACACGAACTTGGCGCGCCGGCTGGCCGCGCTCGCGGGCCCGTACGCACCCAGACGCCGCCGACGCGGCATCGAGCCGCGCCGGCGACGAGCCGGCTAGAAAGCCGGCGCTCCCAGTGCGCAAGGGGGTCTTGCAAACAAGCATCTGCCCCACTGGCGGCGCGGGAAACGCCCGCGATGGCGGCTCCCGGTCTGAGGTTCTCAGACAGGCGGGGCAACCTGGAAGCTGGATCAGCGACTGCAGGGACTGCAGCGACGGCTGGCCGCCGCAGGGTGTGCGACCGGGAGGTTGCGCACCGTTCGCGCCGGCGCCCGCAGCGCTGGTTGTGGAAGCAGCAATGGTGCAGTTGCTGTGGGAGCGGCACTGCTGTTGGTGCCGCGACTCGGCCGTGATGTTGTCCTCGCTGCCCAGTCGCGGCACCGAGAGTGCCGCTCCCACTGAGAAAGCCGCTCCCACGGCGAAGACCGCCGCGGCAGCAGTGTGTCGGCTGGGGTGAGGGACGAACCCGAGCGTTCCATTAGCCTGAACCTAAAAAGAGCCGCCGTCGGGTGTGCGACCGCGAGGTTGCGCACCGTTCCCGCCGGCGCCCGCAGGGCCTGCGGTGCGCACGCTGCGCGCGCACACGCTACGCTGTGCCCTGGCTTTTTGGGCAGTGCCAGTCGTTCGTTGGTCTGAGGCATCGCCTCGCGAGTGTGTAGGCTCAGGCCCCAGGTGTCACGGGGCGCTGCCGCGGCCGTTCAGCCGCTGCTGGGCGAGGTGTAGGGCGGCCGAGTCGAGGTCGCCGTCGCCGTGGCCGAGGAGGGTGTTCAGCAGCTGGGTCACGAGGGCGGCGCCGGGCAGGCCGAGGCCGAGCTCGTGGGCCGCCTCCTGGACGATGCGCATGTCTTTTTGGTGCAGCGCGGCCTTGAAGCCGGGCTGGTAGTTCCCGTCTAGCATGCGCTGGCCGTGCACCTCCAGGATGCGGCTGCCGGCGAAGCCGCCGAGTAGGGCTTCGCGCACCTTGGCGCCGTCCACGCCGGCGGCGGTGGCGAGCAGCAGCGCCTCGCCGACGCCTGCGATGGTCTGGCCGACCACGATCTGGTTGCAGGCCTTGCAGACCTGGCCCGCGCCGCTGTCGCCGACGTGCACGATGTTGCGGCCCATCACCTCGAACAGCGGCTGCACCCGCGCGAAGGCATTCGCGGGGCCGCCCACCATGATGGATAGGGTGCCGTCGCGGGCGCCGATGTCACCCCCGGAGACGGGTGCGTCCAGCATGGCGATGCCGGCGGCGGCGAGGGCGGCGGCGATGTGCCTGGTGGTGGACGGTGAGATGGTGCTCATGTCGACCACGATGCCGCCGGGCTGCATGCCGGCGATCACTGCGCTCGGCTCGCGGGGCGCTGCGCCGGGCTCGGCGCCGAGCACCACGGCTGCTACGTCGGGCGTGTCCGACAGCATGGTGAAGACGATGTCGGCCCTACGGGCGACGTCGGCTGGGCTCTCGCACGAGAGGGCGCCGGCGTCGGTGAGGGGTGCGACTGCCTCGGCCCGCCGCGCATAGACGGCGAGGGGGTTACCCGCCGCGAGTAGTCTCAGGGCCATGGGGCGGCCCATGATGCCGAGGCCGATGAAGCCGATGCGTGCTGTCATTGGGATCTCTCTCCGACGCTGACCACGGTGGCACTGACCGAGCCGACGCTGGCCGGGCCGACGCTGACTGGGCCGGCCCTGGCCAGCGTGGCGGACCCGTGGCTGGGTGTGTTGCAGACATCAGTGTACGCGCGGCGGACCAGGGCTGCGGCATCCACACCCTGCGGACTGTCGGACAAAGGCCCGGGTATCCGTCGCTGCCCAACACGGCGGGCTCGGCAAGCCGCTGATTTCTCTGCGGGCAGCGGCGGAGCCGTGATCCGGGTCAACCTTTTAGCACTCAGGGGCTTTCCCATATCTAGGGATCTCTATACTGTCTGACACAAGATGTAGTGTGGATGGCGATGTTGGAGGTTGCAGGATGGGTGGAGAAACCAGGGCGTTGGCGGTGCTGCCGACGCGCGTGCAGAAGCGCGACGGCGCGCAGGTCGCCTTCGATGCGGGCAAGATCGAAACCGCCATCCAGCGCGCCGGGCGGGCCACGGGCGAATTCGACGAGCTGGAGGCCAAGCTGCTGACGGCGCAGGTGGTGAAGGTGCTGGCGCATCGATTTGGTCGCCAGGGCACGGCCCAGATCCCGGACATCGAGGGCATTCAGGACGTCGTCGAGCAGACGCTCATCAGCGCCAACCACTTCGAGACCGCCCGCTCCTACATCGTCTACCGCGAACAGCGCGCCAAGCTGCGCCGTGACCAACACACCCTGGTGGACGTCGCCAGCTCCATTAACGAGTACTTGGACCGCTCCGACTGGCGGGTGTCGGCCAACGCCAATCAGGGCTACAGCCTCGGTGGGCTGATCCTGAACACGTCCGGGAAGATGATCGCCAACTATTGGCTGAATCACGTCTATCCCCCGCAGGTGGGGGAGGCGCATCGCAACGGCGACCTGCATATCCACGATCTGGACATGCTCGCCGGGTACTGCGCCGGTTGGTCATTGCGCACGCTGCTGACCGAGGGTCTGAACGGTGTGCCGGGGAAGGTGGAGGCGGGGCCGCCGAAGCACATGTCCAGCGCCGTGGGGCAGATTGTGAACTTCCTCGGCACCTTGCAGAACGAATGGGCCGGCGCCCAGGCCTTCTCCAGCTTCGATACCTACATGGCGCCGTTTGTGCGCGTCGACGGGCTGCCCTATGCACAGGTCAAGCAGTTCATCCAAGAGCTGATCTACAACCTGAACGTGCCCTCGCGCTGGGGCACTCAGACGCCCTTCACCAACCTCACGTTCGACTGGGTCTGCCCGGATGATCTCCGTGAGCAGGTGCCCGTGATTGGTGGTCAGGAGCAGCCCTTCACCTACGGCGACCTCCAGGCCGAGATGGACATGATCAATCGGGCCTACATCGAGGTGATGATAGAGGGTGATGCCAAGGGCCGGATTTTCACCTTCCCCATCCCGACCTACAACATCACCGACGACTTTCCGTGGGACAGCGCCAACGCGGAGCTGTTGTTTGGCATGACGGCACGCTACGGCTTGCCCTATTTCAGCAACTTCATCTCCTCGGACATGGAGCCGAACATGGTCCGCAGCATGTGTTGTCGGCTGCGGCTGGATGTATCGGAGCTGCTGAAGCGCGGCAACGGGCTGTTCGGCTCCGCGGAGCAGACGGGCTCACTCGGGGTGGTCACCATCAATTGTGCACGGCTCGGCTACCTGCATGCCGGTGACGAGGCTCGGCTGCTGCGCCGACTGGACGAGCTGATGGCACTCGCGTCGAGGAGCCTGGAGCTCAAGCGCAAGGTCATTCAGCGCCACATGGACGCCGGGCTCTTCCCCTACACCAAGCGCTACCTCGGCACCCTCCGTAACCACTTCAGCACCATCGGCGTTAACGGCATCAACGAGATGATCCGCAACTTCAGCCATGATGCCGATGACATCACCACCGCTTGGGGCCACGCCTTCGCCGAGCGGCTGTTGGACCACGTGCGCGAGAAGATGGTCGTCTTCCAGGAGGAAACCGGGCACATGTACAACCTGGAGGCGACGCCGGCGGAGGGCACCACCTACCGCTTCGCACGCGAGGACAAGAAGCGCTGGCCGGACATCCTTCAGGCAGGCTCTGCCGAGGCGCCGTACTACACCAACTCCTCTCAGCTGCCGGTGGGCTACACCGACGACGCCTTCGAGGCGCTCGCCATGCAGGAGAGCCTGCAGACAAAGTACACCGGGGGCACCGTGCTGCACCTGTACATGGGCGAGCAAGTGAGCACCACCGAGGCCTGTAAACGCTTGGTACGACGGGCGCTGACCAACTTCCGGCTGCCCTACGTCACCATCACCCCGGTGTTCTCCATCTGCCCACACCACGGTTACATCGAAGGCGAGCACGCCTTCTGCCCGAAGTGCGATGCGGAGCTCGTCGAGAAAAAGCGCGCCGCGTTGGGCACCGAAGGCCAACGGCCGAGCACCGCGGCGGCTTGATGAATGGCCTCCGAGCTGGCGCCTAAAAGCGTCGAGCGATCGGGGGATGCCGGCAAGCCAGCGCCCCGTGCACTGGTCAGGGCCGAGGGGCGAGGGGCGAGGGCCGAGGACAAAGCTCTCGACTCCCGGGCCGCCCAGCCGCCAGCCCCTAGCCCCTAGATCCTCTTTTCCCAACCAACCAGGAGCTGAACATGAACATTGATGGCATCGACATTCACGACGACGAACGCACCCCCTGCGAGGTCTGGACCCGGGTCATGGGCTATCACCGCCCGGTGTCCGCCTTCAACGCGGGCAAGCAGTCCGAGCACCGGGAGCGCGTCTGCTTCAGCGAGCACCCCACAGGTACGCAGGCGGAGCCTCGGCATCGGGCGGAGGCCGCCTGAGGCGGAGCTGCACGCCACGTTTCATCCCGAGGTCGAGTCCACGCCCGGGCCCCGCCAGGCACGGCAACTGAAATGACCGCATTCGCAGAGCATGCTGATCGGCTCCGCCTGGGCGGCTTGACGCCGCTCACCAGCGTCGACTATCCCGGCGAGCTGGCGGCGGTGGTCTACTGTCGCGGCTGTCCGTGGCGCTGTCCCTACTGCCACAACGCCGAGCTGCAGGCGTCACAGGGGCCCGCGGCGCCCTCATGGCCCGACGTCAAGGCCTTATTGGAACGGCGCCAAGGCCTGCTCGATGCAGTGATGTTTTCCGGCGGCGAGCCCCTCACGCAGCACGCCCTGGCGGCGGCCATGGACCAGGTGCAGGCGCTCGGCTTCAAGGTCGGCCTGCACACCGGCGGCGCCTATCCGGAGCGCCTCGAGGCCCTGCTCGCGGACCTGGACTGGGTAGGCCTCGACATCAAGGCCCTGCCCGAGGATTACCCCAGCATCACCGGCGCCGATGGCTCCGGTGAGCGCGCCTGGCGCAGCCTGCGGCTGCTGCTCGATGCCGGCATCGACCTGGAAGTGCGCACCACGCCCATGCCGGGTCTCGACGACGCCGACTATCTGCAGCGGCTCATGGAGCAGCTTGCGGAGGCGGGTGTGCGGCGCTATGCGCTACAGGCCTGCCAGCAGACGGGCAGCGCGCCGCACTTGCCCCGCCCCCGGACACTCCGCGACGACAGCGCCATCGTGGCCGCCGCGCGGCAGTGGTTCCCGCGCTTCACCCTGCGCGCCGGCTCCGCCGCGGCACAGTAACCCGAACAAGAGCAGTTGACCGCCTCCGCGTGTTTGCAACCTAGAAAGCGCGGTTAACCGCGTCGAAGTGCAACCAACCGCCGGTGCCTGTTGAGCGTCACGCGGCCTGCGATCGTCCCCTCTGGGGTGGGCGTCGCCACAAACGCCATGGCCCGCCTTGCGCGGCGTCCAGCTTCGTAACTGGTCAAAAAGCCGGGGCATGGCGCAGGGTGTGCGCGCGGAGCGTGCGCACCGAAGGCCCTGCGGGTGCCGGCGGGAACGGTGCGCAACCTAGCGGTGGCACACCCTACGGCTGCTAAACGAACCGGTGCACAGCGTAGGGTGTGCGCGCGGAGCGTGCGCACCGCAGGCCGTGCGGGTGCCGGCGGGAACGGTGCGCAACCTAGCGGTCGCACACCCTACGGCGGCCAGCGCGCAAGCTGGGTGAGCGCGCGAACCCCAGCAGTCAGGCTGCTCAAACAGCGGTGCACGGAGTAGGGTGTGCGCGCGGAGCGTGCGCACCAAAGGCCATGCGGGCGCCGGCGGGAACTAGACGTTAGCCACGCTCAGCGGCCTCGCCGCTGCGCGGCGTTTCGATCCGCGCGCAGCGCCGGGCTTGGTCACACCGGCCGCCTGCAGCAGCGCGTCGATGTTGGCCCTGTCCAGGGTCTCGGCCTCCAGCAGTCGGGCCGCCAGGCGGTCCAACGCATCGCGGTGCTCACGCAGCAGCGTGCGCGCGTCCTGCTCGATCTGGGTGATCAGCGCCTTGATCTCTTCGTCGATGCATCTGGCGGTCTCGTCGCTGAAGTCGGGCGCCTGCGAAATGTCGCGACCGAGAAAGACGTGCTCTTGGCCGCGCGGGAAGGCGACGGGGCCGATGGCCTCGCTCATGCCCCACCGGCTCACCATTTTTCGGGCGAGATCGGTGGCCTGCGACAAGTCGTTCTCGGCGCCGGTGGTGACCTCGCCGAACACCAGCTGCTCAGCGATGCGCCCGCCGAGCATGACGCCGATGCGATCGCGCAGATAGCTCTCCTTGTAGGTGTGGCGCTCCTCCCGGGGCACCTGCTCGGTGATGCCGAGTGCCTGCCCGCGTGGAATGATGGTGACCTTGTCCAACGGGTCCGCGTTGGGCAGCAGCCAGGCCAGCAGCGCATGCCCGGACTCGTGCACGGCGATGAGCCCGCGTTCGTCCTCGCCGATGGCCTGCTCGCGCTCGGCCCCCAGCACGATCTTGTCCCGGGCCAGGGCAAACAGCGCCATATCCACCGTGTCTTGCCCAAGTCGACCGGCGAGCAGCGCAGCCTCGTTCACCAGGTTGGCGAGGTCGGCTCCGGAGAAGCCGATGGTGCGCTCCGCGACCTGATCCAGGTTCACGTCGTCCCGCAGCGCGATATGCCGGGCGTGGATGGCCAGGATGGCGCGGCGAGCGGCCTTGTCCGGCAGCTCCAGGTAGACCTTCCGGTCGAAGCGCCCGGGGCGCAGCAGGGCCGAGTCCAGGACGTCCGGGCGGTTGGTGGCGGCGAGTACCACGACGTCTTCATGCGGCTCGAAGCCGTCCATCTCGGCGAGGATCTGATTCAGCGTCTGCTCGCGCTCGTCGTGGCCGCCGCCGAGGCCGGCGCCGCGCGATCGGCCGACGGCGTCGAT
>CAZGCI010000070.1:0-12671 GCA_964524185.1 uncultured Thiohalocapsa sp.
CACCTGGCTCGCAGCCGCCGAGCGGCAGCGTTTGTCATCCTGGCCTGACAAGCCTGGTTTGGATCTGGCATCGGTGCGCAACCTGCGGTCGCACACCCTACGGCTGTGGGAGCGGCGTCCCCGCCGCGACTGGCCGCGCTCGCAACCCGGGCGGCTGCTCGTGCCGAGTGCGCAACCTTCGGTCGCACACCCTATGGCGGCGAGGTGGCGTAGGGTGTGCGCGCGAAGCGTGCGCACCGCAGGCGCTCGACGACGACCTTCGCCCGGATGCGGAGCTGGGGACGGCGCGGGCTCGGGCGCATGTGGCGCGGTCGGGGAGCTGGTTGCGGGGCGGGTGCTGCTGTATCCGCCCCGCGATTTGCTGGAGGTCGCGTTTGCGGTGCTGCGCCCGGATGGGCGCTTGGTGTTGACGACGCCGCGACACCGCTTGCATTGCAAGTGCATCCCCACTGGGGATAGTCTTTGCGCATGCGTCAACAAGATATGCTCCGCACCGCCATGAAGCAGAGCGGTCAGACCCGCCAGCGGATGGCCGAGGGCCTCGGCGTGTCGCGGCGTACTCTGGACAAATGGCTACTGCCTGAAACCTCGCGGGATTTCCGGCACATGCCCGAGACAGCCATGCGTCTGTTGGCCTCGCAATACGGCGTGCGCAAGTCGGCCGGCTTGGGTAAACCTTATGACTGGTCAAACCCTGCCATGGCCGACGATGCGCTGATCCTTGCCGTGCTGCGGCGAGCAGACTTTGCAGACCTGGTGCAGCTTTGCATTGATCAGGGCCTGGGCCGGGTCAAGGGGCGCGTCGAGCCGGCGCTGGGTCTGGTGCCCAGGGCTGAGCGTCCTATTCTCGCGCGCATCCTCGCTCGCATGCTGCGTAGTATCGAGATTGCAATGACAGATGAGCCCAGTCAGCGCAACCTGGCATGACAGCGCTCAAGCTTGAGTTGTTGTCGCAGGCGACAGTCGCGGTGATCGACAAGCTGGCCGAGGAGGAGGCGCTGATTGGGTTTTGTCTGGTGGGTGGCACCGCGATGGCTTTGCAGGCAGGTCATCGTCGAAGTCTCGACGTCGATCTGGTCACCTTTGAAAACACGCTCAACAAGGACGCGCTGTTCAGAGCCATGCAGGCTAGAGGCGCGCGCCTGGTGACGCCGGCGTCGATGATCTCTGCGGCCAAGATCAACGGCCTCGACCTGCTGGCTCATGTGCAGGATTATGTCCTTGATGGCGTCAAGGTCCAGTGCTTTGCTGATCCGCAGGGAACACGCTTTGCCACAGGCGTGCAATCGCAGCCTCGCTGGTGCTTTGGGCTGGCCGATCTACCCACCTTGTTCGCCATGAAGAGCGCCTTGCTGCTGAAGCGTTCACGGTCTCGCGACTACTTCGATCTGATGTGGTTCTGCCAGCATCAGGGTAAAACCCTGGCAGACATCGTGGCCGCAGCCCAGGCTGCGAACGACGGCCCCGAGGTGCCGACCTTGGTTGAGCACAAACTGCTCGGGCTGCTGCCGCTGGATATCGATGACGAGGGGCTGGATCCCGTCGATGTGGATATCACCCTGACCTCCATCTATGCGTATTTCGAAGAGCTGGTGCAGGCCCGGGAAATCGCCCAGGCACGCGACCTGATCAGGAAGCGTCTAGACACTCAGGGCGGTCAGTCCAACGCGTCATGAACAGTAACCAAATACTACCCTGCGTTGCGTGACGGGCTGGCGGCGCTCGAGCACATGAACACGCTATGGATAGCGAGGCGTTGCTTGTGCCTGAGCAGCTCGCGGAGCTGGATGCCCACCTGCAAACCCATATAGATCAAACAGCAGCCTGTGTGGCTCGGCGGGTTCACGGGCGCTTCGGTGTCCGCTCAACCGCCAGCGGCATGACCGGGTCGCTGCATGGCCTCGGCTATCGCTACAAGAGGGCACCTCGAAAAATTCGAGGTGCCCGTGCGGGCACGGCTTGGCGCCACGTACTTCAGCGGGGTCGGTCTTGGAGTCCATGGCGAAGCCGCGGGCGTGCGGGTTGGCTGGGCGGCCGTCGGTGCTGGACGCGGCTTGGTGCTGCGTGCTTCGCGCGGTTGAACCAAGGCCTTGGTGTGGCGTTTTGAGCGTTGGCTGTGGTTGTTCACGGGGAGACGAGCAGGGAGTTTGGTGCGGGTGGTGTCGAAGGTGAGTGGAGGCGGTTGCGGGGTGCACCTTTGGGTCCCTGGCTTTGGCGGCTTTGCGGGCGGCATTGGGGTGTTCGGCCACGAGCTTGCGCGCGTGTTGGCAGGGCAGCGGCGCACCTTGGGGCGGCTTAAGGTGTTCGGCAAGCATGACCGCGGCGGTAATGCGGAGGAGCTCGCGCTGCGGGGCAGTGGGGCGGTGCCGCCGGTGCTGCGGTCTGCGCATTTCGCCGCGCTGTTGCTGTGGGCGGGTCTGCGGGAGCGGCCCGGGTTGGTTGTGTCCACGCATGTGAATTTTGGACCGGTGGCCCGTTGGCTGCGGGTGCTCACGGGCACGCCGTATGTGTTGGTGGCCCACGGCATCGACGTGCATCCCGGGTTGTCGCGCCGGAGCCTGCAGGCGCTGCGGGAGGCGGCCGAGGTGTGGGCGGTGTCGGGCTGGACGCGACAGCGCCTGGTGGCGCTGGGCGTGGCCGCGGCGCGTATCAAGCTGGTGCCGAACACCGTCGCCGCGGACCGGTTCCAGCCGGGCCCGGCAGACGCGGCGCTGCGCGCGCGCTATGGGCTGGCGCCGGGGGAGCGGGTGGTGCTGACGGTGGCCCGGCTCGATGCGGCGGAGGGATACAAGGGCTACGACCTGGTGCTGCGGGCGCTGCCGTTGGTGTGCCAGGCGGTGGGTGCGGTGCGGTACCTGGTGGTGGGCTCCGGCAGCGACGCGGCGCGGCTGCAGGCGCTGGCGGCGACGCTGGGCGTGGCTGACCGCCTGACCCTGTGCGGGTTCGTGCCGGATGACGAGCTCGCGGCGCACTATCGCCTGGCGGATGTGTTTGCGATGCCCAGCAAGGGGGAGGGGTTCGGCATCGTGTTTCTCGAGGCGATGGCGTGCGGCATTCCGGTGCTGAGTGGTGATCAGGACGGCTCCGTGGACGCGCTGGGCGAGGGGGCGCTTGGCCTGAGCGTGAATCCCGATGATGCAGACGCGGTGGCCACGGGGCTGATCGCGCTGCTGCGCCAGCAAGGGCCGGCTTGTTGGTTCGACCCGCAGGCCCTGCGCACCGCCTGTCTGCGGCGGTTCGGCCGCGACCAGTTTGCGCACATCGTGACGCAACGCCTCGCCGAGCTCAGGCTCGGCTAAATGGTGACTCCGCGCTCTGTCCGCGCTCTGTCCGCGCTGAAGGCTGCGCAACGGGGTGGGCGGCCCCGTCCCGCGGGCAGGTTGATGCCGTGGAGTCCGTGGCGGAGCCGCGGCCGTGGGCGTTGGCTGTAGGGTGGGGTCAGGTCTTGAAATGCAACATTTTCGATCGCCGCCGCGGATTGCCGATCTGGCTGCATGCGGTTGCATCAATGCCCCGATGTTGCATTTCAAGACCTGACCCCCGTGCTGCCGTGCTGCATCAATGCCCCGATTGTGCATTTCAAGACCTGCCCCCCCTTGCTGGTGCAACGCTGCGGAATACCAGAGGCTATGCGATCTTGTGCCTCCGGCGGACTGCAGTCCGCCTTCCCCAGGGTGCCGACTGAAGGGCACCTCGAAAAATTCGAGGTGCCCGTGCGGGGCAGGATGCCCCGCCATTTTTCAAGCGCCTAAGCGCTTGAAAAATGGAGCGAAGCGGAAACCGCGTTTTCGCTTCGCGTGTTGAAAAATTGCCAGGACGGCAATTTTTCAAGGTCCCCTGAAGTCGGCGCACGCGGGAGTGGCGTCGCGACTTCCGCGGTAGCGCATTCGGTTGTTTGCAGGTCGGGCTTGGCCAGACTAGACTAAGCGGCTTATTGCTAGGAGCTACACCATGCATCCCGTCAACATGTTGCAAGCAAAATCCAGCCTGTCTCGTTTGGTGGAAGCGATCGAGCAAGGGGAGGAGCGTGAGATCATCATCGCGCGTAACGGCCGGCCCGCCGCCAAGCTAGTGGCGATCGAGTCGGCTGCGCCAAGCTCGCGGATCGGGGTGGCCAAGGGTGTCTTCGAGGTCCCGGACGACATCGACGGCCATAATGACGAAGTGGCCCGTCTGTTCTTGCGCGATGCCAATCCGTGAATCTGCTCCTGGACACGCACGTTGCGTTGTGGGCGATTACGGATCATCCGCGGCTGTCGAGCCACGCGCGCCAGTTGATCCTCGCGCCAAAGGCCACTGTGTGGGTGAGTGCGGTCAGCGTGTGGGAAATTGCCATCAAGCATGGCCTGGGGCGGGGCGACATGCCGGTCTCCGGTGAGGATGCGCTGCAGTACTTCCAGCAGGCTGGCTACCGATTCCTCGCTGTGGAACCGGAGCACGCAGCGGCCGTGGAGCGTTTGCCGGCGCATCATCAAGACCCATTCGACCGCTTGTTGGTGGCCCAGGCGCTGATGGAGCCGATGCGTTTGATGACACATGATGGCGTGGTGGCGCGTTACAGCGACACGATTATCGCGGTCTGATCCCGAAAGCCTGCGGCCGGACAGGCTATGCGCACCGCAGACGGTATTGAGGTGGTTGGACGCGCGAATGTGTGGGCTTGCGGGAATTTTTGCGTACCGGCCGGACGCGCCGCCGGTGGACGGGGCGGAGCTGCTGGCGATGCGTGAGCGCATGCTGGCGCGTGGTCCGGATGGCGCGGGGCTGTGGCTTGCCGAGGACGGACGGTTTGGTTTGGCGCATCGGCGGCTGTCGATCATCGATCTGTCGGCGGCGGGGGCGCAGCCGATGGCGAGCGGGGATGGGCGCTATCGGATCGTGTTCAACGGCGAGATCTACAACTACGCTGCGCTGCGTGAGGAGCTGGCGGCGCGGGGTTATGGGTTCCGCTCGCATGCCGACACGGAGGTGTTGCTGGCGTTGTATGCGGAGCAGGGCGAGGCGATGCTGGCGCAGTTGCGCGGGATGTTTGCCTTTGCGCTCTGGGATACGCAGGCGCGCAGCCTGTTCTTGGCGCGCGATGCCTACGGCATCAAGCCGCTGTATTACGCCGACGATGGGCGCACGCTGCGGGTGGCCTCCCAGGTGCAGGCGCTGCGTGCGGGCGGCGCGATCGACACCACGGCGGATGCAGCCGCGCTGGCGGGGTTTTATCTGTTCGGCACGGTGCCCGAGCCGCTGACGGCACTGCAGGCCGTGCGCGCGCTGCCGGCCGGGAGTTGGCTGCGGGTGCGTGATGGCCGGGTGGAGGGTCCGCGGCGCTGGTTTGCGTTGGGTGCGGCTTGGCGGGAGGCGGCCGCGGCGGCCGAGCATGGGTCTGCCGGCGGCGATGCCATCGCGCTGCAGATTGCTGACGCGCTGCGGGATTCCGTGCGCCATCATTTGGTGGCGGATGTGGCGGTGGGGGCCTTTTTGTCCGCGGGGATCGATTCCGGGGCCCTGGTGGGGCTGATGGCGGAGGCGGAGCAGCCGCCGCAGACGCTGACGGTGGCATTCGATGAGTTTCGCGGTCTGCCGCAAGATGAGTCGCCGTTGGCCGCGGAGGTGGCCGCGCACTATGGCTGCTCGCACCGGGTGCACCTAGTGAGCGAGTCTGGCTTTCGGGCGGATTGGCCGCGCATCCTGGCGGCGATGGACCAGCCGAGCATCGATGGCGTGAACACCTGGTACGCGAGCCAGGCGGCCCGCGTGGCGGGGCTGAAGGTGGCGGTGTCTGGGCTGGGCGGTGATGAGCTGTTCGGCGGCTACCCGGCCTTTCGCGATCTGCCGCGCTGGCGGCGGTGGCTGGGGCCGGCCGCGCACATCCCCGGACTGGGTGTCGCGGTCCGGCGCTTGGGCCAATCTCTCTCATCCGCTGCACCTTTCACCTTCGACCTTTCGCCTTTTACCTCACGCATCTCTCCCAAGGCGTTGAGCCTGTTCGAATACGCGGGCAGCTGGCCGGGCGCCTGGCTGCTGCGGCGGGGGCTGTTCATGCCCTGGGAGCTGCCGGCGCTGATGGGCGAGGAGGCGGCGCGCGCCGGGCTGGAGCGGCTGCAGGCGCTGGAGCTGATCGGCGACGCGATGACGCCGGACCCCGGAACGGACTTCGGGCGGGTGGCGGCGCTGGAGGCGGGGCTCTACATGCGCAACCAATTGCTGCGCGACGCGGATTGGGCGGGCATGGCGCACGGCCTGGAGATTCGCGTGCCGCTGGTGGACACCGAGCTGCTGCGCCGCGTGGCGCCGCTGCTGGCCGCGGGCGACGCCCGTGCACTCGGCAAGCAGGCGCTGGCCTGTGCGCCGCGCCGGGCGCTGCCCGAGGCAGTGCGCCGGCGGGCGAAGACGGGGTTTACGGTGCCGTTTGCGGACTGGCTGGGCCGCATCGATGGGCTGGATGTGTGGCAGCGGGTGCCGGCGCTGGCGCGACCGGGCTGCCATTGGTCGCGGCGGTTGGCGTACGCGCTGGCGCAGGATGCGGGGCTGTGGGGGCGTGGGTCTGTCGGTTGATCATCCCGCGGTGGGGGAGGGCGCGATGCGCGTGCTGCATTGCGTGCCGAGCCTGGACCCGCGCCACGGCGGGCCATCGCAGACGGTGGCAGCGCTCACGGATGCCCTGGCGCGCACCGGCGCACTGCGTGTGGCGTTGTTGACGCAGGGGGCGGCGGGGAGGCCGGTGGTGCCGGCGGCGAGGTTGGTGGCTGAGCTGGCGCCCGGGCGAGCGCAGGCGTTGGCAGTGGCGCGGCGGGTGTTGATTGGGCGCAGGCGCTGGGCGTTGGGGCTCGGTCTGCCGCTGCGCCGCGGGCTCGCGGAGGTGGCGCCCGCGGCGCGGCCGGCGCTGATGCACAGCCATGGGGTCTGGCACCCGGCCGGCCATTGGGCGGCGCAGGCGGCCCGGCGCTGGCGGGTGCCCTTGATCCTGCATCCGCGGGGGATGCTGGAGCCCTGGGCGCTGGGGCAGAAGGCGTGGAAGAAGCGGTTGGCGCTGGCGGCGTTCCAGCGGCGCGACCTGCAGACGGCGCGGGTGTTGGTGGCGACCTCCGCGTTGGAGTGCGATAACCTGCGCGCGCTGGGGCTGC
The DNA here is from genome assembly GCA_964524185.1 of uncultured Thiohalocapsa sp. GTDB lineage: Bacteria > Pseudomonadota > Gammaproteobacteria > Chromatiales > Chromatiaceae > Thiohalocapsa. The sequence goes on from CAZGCI010000070.1 coordinate 7,119, forward strand.
GGCAGCCGGTGGCGGTGATCCCAAACGGGGTGGCGCTGCCGGCGGCGGAGGATCTCGTCCGGCCGGATGCCGGTGGGCAGGTGCAGCGAGCCCGGCTGGCGCTGTTCCTGTCGCGGGTGCATCCGAAAAAGGGTGTGCTGGAGCTGGTGCGGGCCTGGGCGCAGGCGGCGCCCCGCGGCTGGCGGCTGGTGATTGCCGGGCCGGACGAGGGCGGGCACGCGGCCGAGGTGGCGCGGTTGGTTGCGGCGTTGGGGTTGGAGGCCTCCGTCGCGTTGACCGGCGCGGTGGCGGGTGCGCAGAAGGCGGCGTTGTACCAGGACGCGGATCTCTTCGTGCTGCCGACCTTCAGCGAGAATTTCGGCCTGGTGGTGGCGGAGGCGCTGACCTATGGGGTGCCGGTGATCACCACACGGGGCGCGCCCTGGGCGGATCTGGCGACGCACGGCTGTGGCTGGTGGATCGACACCGGTGTCGAGCCCCTGGTGGCGGCCCTGCGCGCGGCGACGGTGCTGAGCGACAGCGAGCGGCAGGCCATGGGCGAGCGCGGACGCGCCTATGTGCAGCGCTACGACTGGGATGCGATCGCCGCCGAGACCCTGGCGCTCTACCGCTGGGTGCTGGGGCATGGTGAGCGGCCGGCGTGCGTGCGGGTGGATTGAGGGGCCGTCTTGCGGCGATGGACTGTTGGGCGGGGCGCTGTGGTGGCGCCGGTGATCGGGACAGTGCTACGGGTGTTGGTTGGCTCCGCCCACGCCATTGACACTCCGGGCGTAAGCGTCTTACCGTGCAGTAAGGATACATGCTTATGTAAGGGGCCTCAAAATGACCACCGCAACCCTCACCAGCAAAGGCCAGATCACCATCCCTAAGGACATCCGGGAGCGGCTAATGCTACATACCGGGGACAAGCTCGACTTCACCCTGACCGAGGCCGGCGATGTCCTGCTCAAGCCGGTCACGCGTCATGCGGACGAGGTCTTCGGGCGGCTCGGCAAGTCAGGGCAACCGCCACTGACACCGGCCGAGATGGACGAGGCAATCCAGCAGCGGATGGCCGAGAATGGGGCATGAAAGCCATCGATACCAATGTGCTCGTGCGCTTCCTGGTCAATGATGATCCCGCGCAGGGCGAACAGGTGCGGCAGCTTTTCGCGGCTGCGGAGCGACAGCGCGAAGCCTTCTTTGTGCCGATACTGGTGCTGCTGGAAACAATCTGGGTGTTGGAATCAGCCTATCAGATCCATCGCCGGGACCTCATCGAGGCCCTTGGCGATCTGCTGCTGATGCCGGTCCTTCAGTTCGAACAGCGCGAAGCCGTCCAGGCGATGCTGGCAACGGTCATGGCCAATAACTTGGATTTGCCGGACGCGCTGATTGCCCAAAGCGCGCTCAAGGGTGGGTGTGAAAGCGTTTTGACCTTCGACAAAAAGGCAACGCGCAGCGACGGCTTCGAGTTGCTGGCCATGACGGCAAGTTGAGGTTGTGTTTCTGGAGCTGGGTGCTGTGCCGTATGCACGCCTGTAGGAGGCCCTCCCACGGGCCGATATGCGTCATGGTTCGTGCCTTGCAACAGGCAGCATGTCGGGCGATACCCTGTATCCGGTCGAGATCACGAGGACCGCATCGCTCTGGCCTGATGCGGGTCCAGGGCGCTCTCACGACAGCGTCGTGCTTGCTCGCGTGTCTGCGTGGCGGTGAAGGACGGCTTGTAAGACAAGGGTAAGAATCGATGACGGTAATCTTGGGGTTTAATGCCTTCCATGCCGACTCCGCTGCATGCCTGGTCGTCGATGGTGTGCTGCAGGGCGCTGTAGCGGAAGAGCGTCTGGGCGAGCGGCAGAAGCACAGCCCGGCGTTTCCGGCCAATGCCATTCGGCGGCTGTTGGCGGATGCGGGCTTGCGGTTGCGCGATGTGACGCATGTTGCGATGGCGCGCGATCCCAGCGCCAATCGTGCGGCGAAGCTGGCCTATGTGGCCCAACATCCGCTGAAGAGCGCAGGCGCGGTGGTGGAGCATCTGAGCCGCAATCGCCGTACCCAGGGCACCTTGGAGCAGCTGGCCGCGGTGTGCGACGAGGATCCGGCGCTGGTGCGCTTCGAGACCGTCGGCGTGGAGCATCATTTGGCGCACATTGCGAGCGCGTATTATCTCTCGCCGTTTGAGTCGCTGACGGCCGGCTTCTCTTACGATGCCTCCGGTGACTTTGCGAGCATGATGGCGGCGCGCTGTGAAGGCACGCGCATTGAGGTGCTGGATCGGGTCACGCTGCCGCATAGCCTGGGTTTTTTTTATACTGCGCTGTGTCAGTTCATTGGCTTTGATGAGTTTGGCGAAGAATACAAGGTCATGGGTCTCGCGCCCTATGGCGACGACCGCTATGGCGAGCTGATGCGCGAGCTGGTGCGGCTGGATGACGGCCAGTGGTATCGGCTCGCGCTGGATTACTTCGGCATGCACGAGGGCGGTGAGAGCGGGGCGGTGGACGCGACCCAGCGCATCATCATGGGCCGTTTTTACACGGACCGGTTGATTGAGGCGCTGGGGGCGCCGCGGCGTCGGGAGGACCCGCTGACTCAGCGCGAGAAAGACATCGCCCGCTCCACGCAGGTGCGCTTCGAGGAGGCCGCGATGCATTGCCTCACGCGGCTGCAGGCCCTGGTGCCGACCGCGCGGCTGGCCATGGCCGGCGGCTGCGCGCTGAACGGCGTGGCCAATGCGCGCATTCATCGGGAGACGCCGTTCCACGAGCACTATCTGCAAGCGGCGGCGTCCGACGACGGCACCTGCTTGGGCGCGGCCTATTGGTGCTGGCACAACGTGCTGGGTCGCCCGGAGCGCTTCCATATGGAGCATGCCTTCTGGGGGCCGGGCTATGCGGACGAGCGCATCCGCGCGGTGGCCGCGGGCAGCGGTTTCAAGCTGCATGCCTGCGCGGATGATCAGGAGCTGGTGGAGGTGGCCGCTGGGCTGATCGCCGACGGCTTGGTGACGGGCTGGTATCAGGGCCGCAGTGAGTGGGGGCCGCGGGCGTTGGGGAATCGGTCCATCCTGGCCAACCCGGCGGTGCCGACCATGAAGGACACCATCAACGCCAAGATCAAGCGGCGCGAATCCTTCCGGCCGTTTGCGCCGAGCGTGCTGCGCGAAGCAGTGCCCACCTATTTCGAGCAGACGGTGGACAGCCCCTTCATGCAGCACGTGGTGAAGATCCGCCCGGAATGGCGCGGGCGCCTGCCCGCGGTGACCCACGTGGACGGCACCGGGCGCTTACAGACCGTCGACCAGGCGAGTAATCCGCTCTATCACGCGTTGATTAGCGCCTTCCAGCGCCGCACTGGCGTTGGGCTGGTGCTGAATACCAGCTTCAATGAGAACGAGCCGATTGTCGATACGCCCGAGCAGGCGGTGGATTGCTTTGCGCGGACGGATATGGATGCGCTGTGTTTGGGGCGTTATGTGCTGTCCAAGCAATGATCAAGGCACCTGAGCCATCTCCAGGTCGGTGTGAAGCCTCATGACCAGCCTTAAAACTCACGTTCATGGCACCGCGCCACCACAGCAGATACACTTCAGGGGTCAGGTCTTGAAATGCAACATCCAGAATTTGGTTTTGCCGCGCGGAGTCAGCCGACGATCCATCGCGGCGCTAAAAATGTGGCATTTCAAGACCTGACCCCGTTGTGGTGGCTGACCCCGTTGTGGTGGCGCGGAGGCCTTAGGGCAGCGGTCTGTTGATGGGTATTTCGGTCTTACTCTTGACGCTCAACGAGGCGGCCAATCTGCCGGCCTGTCTCGATGCGCTGGCTTGGGCGGACGATGTGGTGGTGCTGGATTCTTTCAGCCAGGATGAGACCGTGGCGGTGGCGGAACGGCTGGGGGCGCGGGTCTATCAGCGGGCGTTCGACAACTTTGCCGGGCAGCGTAACTTTGCCCTGGATGGGCTGGCGTTCAAGCACGATTGGATTCTGCATCTGGATGCCGATGAGATTGTGACCCCGGCGTTGCACGCGGAAATGCTGGACGTGATCGCGCGTGGCGAGTTCGACGCTTGGCGTATCCCGTCCAAGATGATGTTTTTTGGGCAGTGGCTGCGGTATTCCGGCATGTACCCAGCCTATCAGGTTCGGCTTGGTCATCGTGAGCGCTTGCGGTTTAAGCAAGTCGGCCATGGACAGCGGGAGGATCTGCCGCTGGAGCGGGTTGGTACCCTGCGCGAGCCTTATCTGCATTACTCGTTTTCTAAAGGCCTCACGGAGTGGTTTGATAAGCATAACCGCTACGCGAGTGATGAAGCCCGGGAGGCAGCGCGGTTGCTGGCGGATGGCGGCGGCCAGGACTGGGCGGGGTTGTTTACGCGGGAGCCGACGCGCCGCCGACGAGCACTGAAGGCCCTCTCGATGCGCCTGCCGTTTCGGCCCACCTTGCGATTTCTATACATGTACCTGCTGCGGCGTGGTTTTCTCGATGGTCGTGCAGGGTTCACCTACTGCCGGCTCTTGTCCATTTACGAATATCTGATCGTGCTCAAGCTCCGCGAGCTGGCGAACGGGCAGGGTCCAACACAGAAGTAACCGCGGCGCGGCTGCTCGCATGCTGGTGGGGTCAGGTCTTGAAATGCAATATTGGATGCCGGTCTTTCCCAGCGGGTGTTGGTCTACACTGGGCGCATCCGCGACCCGCGTCGTCGCGCTGTGGTGAGGTTTGCGGTGCTCGCAGGCGCACCTGCGCAGTGGTGGGGCCCGCGGCGTTCCGTGGGCGGCGCTGGTGTTGTGTAAGGGCGCTCGGCAGCGGGCAACATCTGACGCTGTGCGCCTGCGATAGGGCTGGAAAGAGATCATGATCGCCGCCGAAACCCTTCCACGCATGACGGTCTCTGCGTATTTGGCGTTCGAGCAGGCGAGTGAAGTTCGTCACGAGTTGGTTGACGGATACCTTGACGCGATGACGGGCGCGAGCGATCGGCACGAGAAAATTGCGGCCAATCTGCTGGCGGCGGTGCACCAGCAGGTGCAGCGGGGTCAGGTCTTGAAATGAAACGTTTTCGACTGCTGCCGCGGAACCCGATTTGGCTGCGCGCTGTTGAACCAATGTCCGGATGTGGCATTTCAAGACCTGACCCCGGTGATGTTAAATGGTGACCCCGGTGATTTTAGGCAGGAACGACAATGACTGCGGATTCGCTCAAAGAGGCGATCAAGCGCGAGCTGCCGGTGTTGCTGCGCTCGGATCCCGCCTTTCGTGACTATGTGCTAGAGCTCACGCGCCAGCACCATCCCTCGCGCGGTGAGACTGAGGATTGGTTCCATGCCCTGCTCGGGGAGCTGCGGCGCGACCGCGAGGCGCAAGAGCGCAAGTGGGAGGAACAGGCACGTAAGTGGGAGGAACAGAAGGCCGAGGCCGAGCGCGACCGCGAAGTGCAGGCGCGCAAGTGGGAGGAACAGAAGGCCGAGGCCGAGCGCGACCGCGAAGTGCAGGCGCGCAAGTGGGAGGAACAGAGGGCCGAGGCCGAGCGCGACCGCGAAGTGCAGGCGCGCAAGTGGGAGGAACAGAGG
>CAZGCI010000070.1:12771-21594 GCA_964524185.1 uncultured Thiohalocapsa sp.
GCTGACGCTGAGCGCGACCGTGCGGAACAGGCGCGTAAGTGGGACGAGCAGGCGCGCCAGTGGGAGGAGAGTAATCGGCACTTCGACCGCGTGCACGAAGAGATCATGGCGCAGGCGAGGAAGTTCGACCGCGGTATCGGCGCGCTCGGTGCGCGCTGGGGCATGCAGTCCGAGCGGGCGTTTCGCGACGCGCTGGCCGGCATCCTCGAGCAGTACTTTGACGTGGAGGTGATCAACGTCAACGAGTTCGATGATGAGGGTGTCGTGTTCGGGCGCCCGGAGCAGATCGAGCTCGACGTCATCATTAAGAACGGCGTCCTGCTCATCTGTGAGCTGAAATCCTCCATCGACAAGGCGGGCATGTACAGTTTCGAGCGCAAGGCACGGTTCTACGAGGCGCGCCACCAGCGCCAGGCGCAGCGGCTGATCGTCATCTCGCCGATGGTCGATGGACGGGCGCGCAAGGTCGCCGAGCAGCTCGGCATCGAGGTCTACCATGATTCCACCGACGTCAGCTCGCTCGATGGCGACGGGGCGGGGCCAGACTTTTAAACGCGGGGCGGTGTCAGGTCTTGAAATGGCCCGTTTCTGACCGCCGCCGCGGATTGCCGATTTGGCTCCGCGCGGTTGAGCCAACGCCTAGGTGTGGTATTTCAAGACCTGACCCCGGTTATTTGTTCGAACGGAGGTCTGGAGCCTGCGATGAAATTGTCTGTCGTAACGGCGACTTACAACTGTGCGGAGACGCTGGCGGAGTGCCTCGACTCGGTGGCAGGGCAGACGCATGGTGACGTGGAGCACATCGTCATCGACGGGGCGAGCAGCGATGGCACCCTCGACCTGCTGCGCTCGCGTCGCGCTGGGCTGGCGCAGCTGGTGAGCGAGCCGGATGGCGGGATCTACGAGGGCCTGAACAAGGGCATCGCGCTGGCCGCTGGCGAGGTAGTGGGTTTTCTGCACGGCGATGACGTCTATGCCGATGCCCAGGTGCTCGCGCGTGTGGCCGAGGCCTTTGCCGACCCGGCGGTGGCGGCCGTGTATGGGGACCTGGAGTATGTGAGCCAGGCGAACCCGACGCGGGTGGTGCGGCATTGGCGCGCCGGCACCTTTATGCCGCGGCGGCTGCGCTGGGGCTGGATGCCGCCGCACCCGACGCTGTTTCTGCGCCGTGCTCTGTATGCGCGCCTGGGCGTGTTCGACACCGGTTATCGCATCGCAGCGGACTACGACCTGATGCTGCGCATGCTCACGCAGCTGGACGGCGAGGTGGTGTATCTGCCGCAGGTGCTGGTGCGCATGCGCTTAGGCGGGGTGAGCAACCGCTCGCTCCGCACGGTAGTGCGTAAGTCCCGGGAGGATTACCGGGCGCTGCGGGCGAATGGGGTTGGCGGGGTCGGGGCCTTGGCGTGGAAAAACCTGTCGAAGCTGCCGCAGTTTGTCAAGCGACGGCGGCCGGCGTTGGGATCTGGTTGACGGCCATTCGGGAGCGCGGGGCCACAGCGGGGGGTCAGGTCTTGAAATGCAATATTTCGTTGACGCCGCGGAGTCCCAACCTGGCTCGGCAGGTTTGAAGGAATGCCTTAGTGTGGCATTTCAAGACCTGACCCCTTTTATGTGCTGTGACCCCTTTATGTGCTGTTGGCGCTGGCCTTGGCGGGGGCGTTGAGGGCGCTGGAGGGTCACGGTGCCGACGGGAGGTTGGCCTGCACAGCGGGGGGTCATGCACAGCGGGGGGTCAGGTCTTGAAATGCAATGTTTCGTTGACGCCGCGGAGTCCCAACCTGGCTCCGCACGGTTGAAGGAATGCCTTGGTGTGGCATTTCAAGACCTGACCCCGCTGATGCTGATGCGCCTAATGTGGCATTTCAAGACCTGACCCACTTTATGTGGCCGCTTCATGCCTGCTGGGGGGGCGGGGTGGTTGGGCGTTAGTCTCTGTTGGCGCTGGCTTTGGGGGGGCGTTGAGGCCGCTGGAGGGTCGCGGTGCCGACGGCAGGTTGGGCTGCGGTTGGCGTTCCGGTGCGATGTGACGCAGCGCTTTGCTGAGGCGGCTGGCGCGTGTTAGGCCAAGATTGTGTAGGCCAACGAACAGGAACAGCAACAGTGTGAGCAGCGGCTCCGGCCAGCCGAGGCTGCCGGCGATCAGGCCGAAGCTGGTGCAGAGCAGGGATACCCCGGCGATGATCAGGACCGTGGCGTTAATGCTGAAGCCGGCGCGCTCCAAAATGAAGTGGACGTGATCATGGCCGGGGTGGAAGGGCGACTGGCCTTTGCGATAGCGCCGCCACATGGTGAGCAGCGTGTCGCTGACGGGGAAGGCGATGAGCCATAGGATGGCGATGGGGGGCAGGCCGGCGCTGGGCTGTTGCGCCAGCAGGATCACGACCCAGGCGAGGGCGAAGCCAAGAAAATTGCTGCCGGTGTCGCCCATGAAGGTGTGCGCCGACGCGCGCCACGGGAAGCGGTAGTTGAAGACCAAGAAGGCGAGCACGGCCGCGAGCAGGATGACGACGATTTGCGCGACGCCGGCCACGCCGCTAAGTGCGGCGAACATGCCGATGGGCGCAAGCACCGCGACCAGTACGCTGCCGGCGAGGCCGTCTAGGCCGTCGAGCATGTTGATGGCGTTGATGAGGCCGACCACGGCGAAGACGGTGAAGGGGATCGCAAACGGACCGAGTGCGATTTCGCCGAGGCCGAACAGATTGCCGAGGCTGTCGATGCGGACCCCACCCCAGACGGCGAGGATGCCGGCCGCAAGCGCCTGCAGGACAAAGCGCACGCGGTAGTCGATGGGTTTGACGTCATCGCGCAGACCGGTGGTCACCAACAACAGCGAGCCGGCCAGAAACGCGTGGACGGACGCGAGCGGCAGCCCGGCCAGCGGTAGGCCAACGGCGACGGCAATGAACATGGCGAGACCGCCAATGACCGGTGTCGGTCCGCGGTGCTGCTTGCGATCGCAGGGATCATCCACCAGGCCGATGCGCCGCGCGATTGGAATAAGGGCCAGCGTCAGCGCGCAGGTTAGCGCGAAGGTGGGCGCGGTCAGTGTTGCGGCGTCGAACTGCATGGCGGCATCGTAAACCGTTTGAGACGCCTTATCGGGTGTTGATCAGGCTGGTGAAGAGCAGACTGGTTGGGCGCACCGGCGTTGTGACGAACCGCGGCACCTGGCGGGCCCTGGGGTGCCGGTCAGCAGTGACCGCCATGGGGTGCCGCTGAGGCGCAGATGCCCGTTGCAAGGTAACGCTTTCGCCCAAGGCCTGGCCAGCACTGCCACAGCCCGGTGATGGTGGACGCAGCGACGCCTGGATAAACCCCCGAGCCGCCGTGTGGGCCTGTGCTCGGATTCTGGGCGACCGTCAGGGCGCGCCGGGGCCGGTTTTGCCGTAGCCGCTCATCTCGACAAAGCCCCTGCCGGTTTGTGAGCCGGAGATCTGCACCGGGCCTTCCCAATACACCTTGTATGACGTGGTGCGGCCGTCGAACTCCGCGTTGCGCACCATTGGCTCCACCCGCAGGTCAATCGCCTGCGACGGCACGGAAATCGTCCAGCCCATTGGGTAGTTGATGCCGGTTGTGGGGCTCGTCCAGCGGCCCTCTACAGTGACCTTGAAGTCGTCTTCGGTCAAGACGGTGGTGCGGCCGTCCTGTGCGAGTGTCCCCGACGTAAGCACCGGCAATTTGTCCGAGTCAAACAGCTGGTAAAGCATGATGTCGGTGCCGTCGTCGAGTTGCAGCGCAAACCAGTCCCAGCCGAGCTGGTTGACCTCGAAGTTGCCCCATTGGTGGTCGAACCAAGCAATACCGTTGACGTCGTAGATGGTGCCGTCGAGCTTCACGGCGCCGGTGACCGGCATGCGGGGGCGGGTGTAATAATAGCTGGAGCCGGTCAGCTCGAAGCTGAGCAAGCCGCTGCCGCCCTGCATGACGGGCGGCGCGCCTTCGGTGAGCTTGAGGTTGAAGCTGAACTCTGGCGTGCTGACCCGCAGCCGGTCGTCGCCGTTGCTGCCGACCATGTGCCACTCCCCCAGCTCGAAGCGGAAGCCATCCACGGTGCCGCGTGAGGGGTTGCCGGACGTGCGCTTCTGGGCCGTGTAGTGGCGGCCGGTGCGCAGATCGATGAGGGAGGCGTGGGCAGCGGTATGCGTGGCCAGGGCGTTGACGGCGAAGACCACGTAGTGGAAGGCGAAGCGTGGCCCCTCGGCGGTGTCGAGGTGGCCGTTGTAATACCACCACTCCATGTAGTCGGTGTGCGGGGCATCGTCCCGCGGCAGCTGCACGAGCACGATCTGCTCGCTCTCGACCTCGTACCAGTGCTCCGCCGCCTCGTTGGCTGGCAGCATGCCGGCCTGCCAGAGGCTGTAGACGCCGTAGCCGAGCAGCGCCGGCGTCAGCACTAGTAGGCCGATCTGCAGCGCGCGGCGCACCGCACGCCAGCGGCGCCGCTGGCGATGGCGGCGGCTCGAGCGATGGCGAGAGCTTTTTAGGCGCTGGCTGGTTCGGTCCATTGCGGGCGAGATTCGGCTTTGGGCAAAGGTGCCGGCTCGATGGAGACCGACGGGATGATACCGGAAAGCCGATGCGGGTCGAGCGATTGGGCGCGGACGTGCTGCGAGGGTGCGCAGGCGGAGCGCTGGGTCAGGGCGTTTCTGCCCGGCTTCGTGGTCCTCGGCTAGCGCGGGGGCCGAGCCTTAACTGGGAGGGTTCGGCAATGGGACGTCCGCGGCTTCGCCACCGACTCCAAGAGCTGCTGGCGGGGTGGGGTGCTTGCGTGCCGAGCTGCGGCGAGCCGCCCCGGGCCTCAGCCTGCGGGGGGATTTTGTAGGGTGCTGCGCAATTGACAGCGTGTTGTTTGCACCGCACACTAACGAGGATTTTGATGCACTCTGGGCGGGCGTTTGCCGCCGTCCACTCAGGGGCCCGTGGATGCGGCGCTGTCCTCACCAAACGCAAATAAGAATGTCGACCGCCCCCGCCGCGTCCCGCGGTGAGCGTGCCGACCCGGAGATCCAGACGGGAGCAGATTCCATGAAGCGTCATCCAGCAGCCGGTTTCACCCTGATCGAGTTGATGATCGTGGTCGCCATCATCGGCGTCCTCGCAGCCATTGCCGTGCCGTCATATTTGGATTACACGCAGCGCGCGAAGGTCTCGGAAATGATCCTCGCCGCCGCGCCGGCGAAGATGGCGGCGACTGAGTACTACGTGTCCTCTGGCGAGTGGCCGACGGCCGAGGAGTTGGCCCTATCTTCCGTCGGGACCGATATTGTCGAAAGCGTCGAGTGGGAAGGAGGCGAAGACAATCGGATCAAGATGACCGGGACGGACGAAGTCGACGGCCTGGTGGTCTACCTCAAGGGAGATACCGAGAGCGAGGGCGTTGTCCGTTGGGATTGCTGCATGGCAGCGGACGCCGAGAATAAAGCGCTGGCGCCCTCTAATTGTCGCGATGCCTGCGACGACGACGCGATAGACTAGGGCGGGGGCCGCCACTTGGCCTGCAGTGGTCAGAATTCGCACGCTCCCAAAGCACAAGCAATACACAGCGGCCGGTGTACCGCTGTTGGGCGGCGGTCTTGCGGTGCTGGAGCGCAAACAGCGGGCAGACACCGTGCCCTGCGTGCCGAACGCAGCGCGTAAACCCCCGAGCTTACCGTCGCTCGGGGCGTGACCGCGTCAACGACCAGGGTGCATGACACCACCTTAACGATTCGGGCCCGGTCTTGTTGGCTGCTTACAGCTTGACCAAAGATATAGTCGCGGCCCTGTGCATAGGAACCCGATCAGCCATGTCTAGAAGCATCGCCAAACCCGCCCTTGCCGTTTCGCTGTTGGCAGCCTGCACAAGCGGCGTCTTCGCCGAGACTCTGGGGGGTCCGCCTGACATAGATAGCGGCAGTTACAACTGCCCGCCTGCAAGTGGAGATTCGTATACCTTCTACGAGCCTGACGGCAGCAATTACAGCTGCAGTAATTCAGTTTTGCCGGGGGTGCTCCAGACCGCGCTCGCAGGCGATTCCGCTGACCCCAGCGGCTACGTCAAGCTGCTGCCCTTTATCGCAGCCGGCGCACCAATAGGGCCGATCTGCATTGATGGCACTTTCCCGACGACCGGCGATACTTTAGAGGTGTGCAGTCCGGCACCGGGGGACTGGACCACGCTTGTCGACGACGAGACGTTGGCCCGAACTTACTTCGACGCATTCTTTAATAACAACCCCGGGTTGTACGAGGACGTGGCAGCACAATACCGCGCATGCCTCGAAGAAATGGACCCAGCTGCCATAGAAGCGGATATCTTTGACGACTTCACCGAGGGGCTGCCACTGTTCAGCAACCCGGCGATCAGCTACATCGACCAAGCCGCAAACGGCGCTGTCTCCATCGGCTTGGCGCAAGCCTTCGACGCCACTCCTGCCTACGCCCAAGCCCTGAAGTTTGCCTTCACAGCGAAGATCTGTGCGCCGGGCTTCAATCTTGATCTGAGTGTCCTCCAGGGGTTCCAACTACAGTTCACAGAAGCGGTGAAAATCACTTTCAATGATGAAGAGCCGTTCTTTGCGTACAGTTTCGAGGGCGGTCAAACCGGTCGCTTTCAGGATGATCGAAGCTGTATTGCCAATCTGGCGCTATACAATGAAGTCAACGGCGCTCCAGACCCAAGCGAACTCGAGGCGATCAAGCTACAAATCTGTTCCGGTAGTGGAAACTACGAAATCGGGTTCAACGAGCCGACGCCACCGGGACCACCCGCGCCCGTCCCCGCAGTGTCGGGCATGGGGCTCGCTCTCTCTGCGCTTGGCCTGGCGGTGATGGGGTGGCGCCGGGTCGGCCGCAGAGCGCAGCGCTAGGAGGCGGCCGAGCTGTTCTGGTCATCCTAGCCGAAGACGAGGACGGAATCAGAAAGCGCGGCCTGCCCGGGTCCTGACACATACGCGAAAAAATGGCGTCTCGCTGCGGCACATGGGCCTGAGCTTTGAGCGGCGGGCGCTGGGCTCGCGCCGCCGCCGTCGGCAGTGCGGCGCAACGGAGGTATTGCGCATCGTACAACGCGAGGACACGCGTCGAGTACGAGCGCGTCTCCGGATAGGGGGGGCGATTTCTCCTGAGACCGCTCCGCGGTGTCGCGCATCTGGAAGCGCTCTGCGCGGTGGGCCCGACTGGTGTTTACCCAGTGTAGCGCCAGTTATGCGACCTAGGCGCGTCGCCAGAAGCAACACCGGGCAGATCCGTGCGCGCCCCTGGTCATAGCACCGCTGGATAGCCCTGGACGGCGGCCTTTGCTTCCATTGGCCCCAAACGGCGCGTGGAGCGCCGGGGCAGCCTTTATACCCGTCACACACGGGCTTTCGGTCGCGATGCACGCCCCTTGCACCCGAGCGCTGCGTTACGCCTCCTCGCCATAGTGAGGCTATGACTCGTTGGCGTGCCTTGCGCGGGCACGAGGGACGCACCTCGCTTCCCCGAAAACCCATGTGCGACGGGTATATATCGCAGAGTACGTGCCGCGCGCGGTCAGCGGATCGGTCGCGAGACTTGCCTCAGCCCCTCGAGCGATTCGGGCGCCGGCACGCCGGCGGGTCCTTCACCCTAGATGGAGTAGTTGGACGGTCGTCAGGGTGCGTCCCGCGTGGTGGCTGGCAAGGCACAACGACGAGGAATAGTTGTTCTATTTCGAGGAGTTGTAACGCCGCCAGGCGCCGCGCGGGGCGTGCCCTGGCGGCCGTAGCGGACTTCACCCAGCGGGTGAGTTTCAAAAAGCGACTGAATCCCTATCAGCGCATCCACTTGCAGAAGGCATGGAGCGGTCAACTGCTCTATCTAGGTTCACTGGCCAGGGCCAAGGCGCGGTCGCACAATCCTGGTATCAGCGGTTCCGCCTCCGCCCTCGGCCACCGCCCCTTTCCCGGCGCCAGCCGAACGACGCAGCGCTGAAAACTCGACGCCTCTGCAAACATCTGGCGGGGTCAAGCACGCTAGGGTTTATAAATGCCGAGTACCCGCTTCACGTAGGTCTGGGTCTCGGCGTAGGGCGGTATCTGGTTGCCGTTGCGTGCGACGGCGCCTTCGCCGGCGTTGTAGGCGGCGAGGACGAGCTGCAGGTTGCCGTCGAAGCGTTGCATGAGCCAGCGGAGGTAGCGCGCGCCACCGTTGATGTTGTCTGCGGGGTCGAAGGGGTCGGCGACGTTGAAGCGCTCGGCGGTGGCGGGCATGAGCTGCATGAGCCCCATGGCGCCCTTGGGTGAGACCGCCTTGGGGTTGTAAGCGGACTCCACCAGGATGACGGCGTCGATGAGCTGGTAGTCCAGGCTGTGCTTCAGGGCGATTTGCTGGATCTGGGAGCGGAATAGGCGCCGGTTCTCGCTATTGACGGCGAATGTCCTGATCGGGCTGCGCGGCTGGTCACGCTTGGAGCGGAGGTGCGGGTAGCCCTTTAACGCGCGGGAATAGCGCGAGTAATAGCCCGTGGCATCGAGTTTGCGGGCCATCGCCCGGGCGCGCTCGGAGGGCCCTATGATGCCGCTCGGCACGGGATCGGCGATGGCGCTCTGGGCGTGTGTGATTGCTGCGGTGACCGCAGTAAGACAAAGCAGGGTGGTTGACGCCCATCGCGTCATGGCGGTGGCCTCCGCTGGCGATCCGGGGTGTGCATGGCGTGCACTGCGCCGTGTGCTCGCAGATGATACACGGATTTGTCGCTGGGGCGGTCAGGGGCTGGCGGCCGAGGGCCCGGGGACTGGGGGCGAGGTCCGAGGGGCTAGGTGCTAGCCCGCATCGCTCACCAGGCCGGCGCAGCGGCAGGCAAAGCGGCGGGGG